>JANNUE010000277.1:0-1657 GCA_031394895.1 Betaproteobacteria bacterium | reverse complement strand
AGAAGTGGCGCCGCAAATCTGAACAGTGCGATAAGTGGAAACTCCGGGCACGAAGCTGGGCCGATGAAGGCTTGGCGAGAAGGAGTTTTCGATGGTCAAGAAATCAGCGCGGCGCACACGGCGAACGCACAGCCCGGTGTTCAAGGCGCGGGTGGCTCTGGCAGCCCTGCGCGAAGACAGGACGATGGCCGATTTGTGCAAGGAGTTCGAGCTGCACTCCACGCAGATTGCCGAATGGAAGCGGCAATTGCTTGACGGCGCTGCAGACGTCTTCGGTGCGGGCGGCCAAGCCGCAGCGCCGGTGGACCTTGCTCCGCTGCACGCCAAGATCGGCCAGTTGGCCCTGGAGAATGATTTTTTGGAAGGCGCGCTCACCAAAGCCGGATTGCTGAGCGCAAAGCCATGATTGACCGTGACCATCAACTCAGCATCACCCGTCAGGCCAGCCTGCTGAACATCAGCCGGGGGACGGTTTACTACCTGCCCCAACCGGTCAGCCTGGCCGACCTGGCGCTGATGCGCAGGATCGACGAACTGCACCTGCAACATCCCTTCATGGGTGCGCGCATGCTGCGCGACCAATTGGCCCGGCAAGGTATCTCTGTTGGGCGGCGTCACATCCGAACGCTGATGCTGCGCATGGGCATCGAAGCCTTGGCGCCGCAGCCGGGCACCAGCAAAGCGGCGCCCGGCCACAAGATCTATCCGTATCTGCTGCGCAAGCTCGCGATCAATCGCGCCAACCAGGTGTGGGCGCTGGACACGACCTACATCCCCATGGCGCGCGGTTTCGTCTACCTTACCGCCGTGGTGGACGTGGCCAGCCGTAAGGTTCTGGCGCACAAGGTGGCGATTACGCTGGAGGCCTGCCACGCCACGGAGGTGATCGAACAAGCCGTTGCCCGGTACGGCATACCTGAAATCGTCAACACCGATCAGGGCAGTCAGTTCACGGCCGAAGAGTTCACCTGCGTTGTGCTGGCCAAGGGCTGCAAGCTGTCCATGGACGGGCGCGGTGCCTGGCGCGACAACGTGTTCGTCGAGCGCCTGTGGCGCAGCGTGAAGTACGAGCGGGTGTATCTGAAGGCCTACGATGGTGTGAGCGCGGCCAGATCTGACATCGCTGATTATATGGATTGGTACAACACGCATCGTCCGCATTCCAAAATAGAGCGGCTTACGCCACAGGAAAAGTACATCTCGACCTTGCCTCACCTGAAGCTGGCCGCGTAAGATGAGAACTTCGGTGCGCCCCGAGTTGCCCACCGCGGCTTTGCGTTCGCAAGCGACGCACGCCACCGTGGACAACTCTGCACCTTTAGCAATCCACCCGGACTCCACTTATAAATCGGGGAAAGTTGTTCAAACGACCGGAGCCACTTCTCTCAAAACTCTCACAGAAACTGGATCAGAGAACTCAAATCACCGTTCAACACTTAACGCCCTCCGTTTTTAAGTCTAAACAACCAGGGCCATCTCTTATGCGCGTACTGCGTATTCAGCCGGCGACGGTTGACGAACGGAGCCAGACAGTGAAGCGCGACTGCCAGTCGCTATTTGCTGCTGTGCTCGGATTCGTTGTGTTCGTTGCCCCTCTCGCTGCGATCGCTGCATATCCTGAACGACCAATACGGTTCATCGTACCGGCTGCGGCCGG
>JANNUE010000012.1:0-9196 GCA_031394895.1 Betaproteobacteria bacterium | reverse complement strand
TGGGTGCGGTGGTTGTCGGGTTACGCCCTGCGGGCTAACCCGACCTACAAAAACTGTCGTCGGTGCGATTGCCGCGTCGCCAGGCTCCTCGCAATGACAGAAGCGCGGCAATCCCCTCTCGTCATTGCGAGCGCAGCGTGGCAATCCCCTCTCGTCATTGCGAGCGCAGCGCGGCAATCCATGCACCCGCACGTTATGGATCGCCACGGCCTGCGGCCTCGCGATGACGGAAAAGCATGAGCCTGGTCATCACCAATCTCAGCAAGCGCTATGGCGACGTGCCGGTGTTCAGCCAGGTGTCACTGGAAGTCGCCGACGGCGAGTTTGTTGCGATCGTTGGCGAGTCGGGCGTGGGCAAATCGACCTTGCTCAACTGCATGGCCGGGCTCGATGACTGGCAGCATGGCAGTGTCGTTCTCGACGGGCTCAATCTGGGCCGCCTGAGCGACGACCAAAAAGCGCGCCTGCGGCGTGAGAAAACCGGTTTTGTGTTTCAGGCTTTTCACGTGCTGCCGCACCTGGATGTGGCGCAAAACGTGGCACTGCCGCTGCTGCTGCTGGGTCAGCACGACGAGCAGCGCGTGCAGGCCATGCTGGCCGCCGTCGGGCTGGCCGGTCTAGGTCAGCGCCTGCCGCAGCAGCTCTCCGGCGGGCAGTTGCAGCGGGTCGCGATTGCGCGCGCGCTGGTGCATCGGCCGAGCCTGTTGCTGGCCGACGAACCGACCGGCAACCTCGACCCCGGCACCGCCGCCAAAGTGATTGATGTTCTGATCACACAGACCCGGGAGAACGGCGCCTCGCTGGTACTGGTGACGCATTCGCAGGCCGCCGCCGCGCGCGCCGACCGGGTGCTGCATTTGAGCAACACCAGCTGCCTGGAGCAGTGACCCCCTGGCAAACTATTTACCTTGCATTTTGAACATAATGTATTCAAAATGCCATGATGTACCACCGCCAACAACTCCAGGCCATCGCCACCCGTCTGAGCTATTACCCGGGCGTGGTGTTGCTTGGCGCGCGCCAGGTTGGCAAAAGCACGCTGGCGCGGACTGTTGCGGCAAGCCATGCTAAAGCCGTCTTGCTGGATCTGGAGTTGCCGGAGGATCGCGCCCGACTAGCCCATGCACCCTCATTTTTCGCCGCCAATAAAGACAGGCTGGTGATCCTGGACGAGGTGCAGACCATGCCCGACCTCTTCAGCCAATTGCGCCCCGAGATCGACGCCGACCGGCGCCCCGGCCGTTTTCTGATTCTGGGCTCAGCCAGTGGCAAGCTGCTGCGACAAAGTGCCGAGTCGCTGGCCGGTCGCGTCAGCTATGTGGAGCTGGCACCGCTGCTGCTCAACGAAGTCACGCCCGAGCCCTTGCAACCCAGCGCGGCCGACTTGCTGGCGCTCCTCACGCTGTGGCAGCGCGGCGGCTTTCCGCTGAGCTTCACGGCGCCCGATGATGCGATGTCGCTGCTGTGGCGGCGCGACTTCATTCAGACTTTTTTACAGCGTGACCTGCCCAACCTGGGCGTTGGCATCGCCAGCGAAACCCTGCACCGTTTCTGGCGCATGCTGGCACACAACCACGGCCAGTTGTTCAACGCATCGCAATTGGGGCAGGCGCTGGGCGGCATGTCGCACACGGCGGTGACGCGTTACCTCGACGTGCTGTGCGACGCGATGGTGGTGCGCCGGCTGGAGCCGTTGCAGACGAATCTGGGCAAGCGCCTGGTGAAGTCGCCCAAGGTCTATGTGCGCGACAGCGGCGTGCTGCATGCACTGCTTGGCATCAGCGGCACCGCCGATTTGCAGGGGCACCCGGTTGGCGGGCATTCGTGGGAAGGCCTTGTGATCGAGCACATTGCCGCTTACGCCCCACCAGACGCACAACTGTCTTTTTATCGCACGGCCGCCGGAGCCGAGCTCGACGTCGTGGTTGAGCACGGCGGGCGCAAAACCGGCTTTGAGATCAAGCTCTCCAGCGCACCCAAAGTGTCGCGCGGATTCTGGCAGGCCTGTGAAGACACCGGCGTTGGCAAAGCCTACGTGGTGGCACCCGTTTCATCAGGCTGGATGCTAGAAAAAGATGTGCAAGTCATACCCTTGCGCAGCGTTGCCAATGTCTTTGCAATTTGAACTGCTCAAAACCTTCTCCTGGCAGGAGCTGCGCCATCACCCGTGGCGCAACGCGGCTGCCGTGCTGGCCGTGATGCTGGGGGTGGCGCTGGCGTTTTCTGTGCACCTGATCAACGCGTCTGCGCTAAACGAGTTTTCGCAGGCGGTGCGCTCGGTCGGCGGCCAGCCGGATCTGGAGCTGCGCGCCGTGCAGGGCACGTTCGACGAGGCGCTGTATGAACGCATTGCGCGCCACCCGCAGGTCGAGCTGGCGTCGCCGGTGCTGGAAGTCAGCACCTATGCGCTGTCCGCCAGTTCAGAACGCGTGCTGCTGCGAGTGGTTGGCGTCGATGCGCTGCTGGTGGCTGGTGTTTCACCGGCGCTGATGCCAATACCCAATACGTCCAAGACCGGCAGCGACCGGCTTGCCGTCTTTGCGCCGAACACCGTGTTCCTGAACGCCGCCGCAAGTCAAAGACTGGGCACGAGCACGCTGCAATTGCAAAGCGCGCTGCAGCTCAAGACGGTGACCGTGGCCGGCAATGTGAGTGCCAGCGGTGCCGCGCTGGCCGTGATGGACATTGGCGCGGCGCAGGAACTGCTGGGACGCCAGGGCCGGCTGTCGCGCATCGACTTGCGGTTGCAAGCCGGCGTCGATCGCCAGGCTTTTGTGCGCGCGCTGCAAAGTGCGCCTGACTGGCAGGCCAATGTCACGCTCAGCGAGCCGGGCGACGCCGTGGCGCAGGTCAGTAACCTGTCGCAGGCCTACCGCGTCAACCTCAGCGTGCTGGCGCTGGTCGCCCTGTTCACCGGCGCCTTTCTGGTGTTCTCGGTGCTGTCGCTCAGCGTTGCCAAACGCACGCAGCAGTTCGCGCTGCTGGGTGTGCTGGGCCTGAGCGCACGCGACCGCCTGGAGCTGGTGTTGTGGGAGTCGCTGGCGCTCGGCGTGGTCGGCAGCGCGGCCGGCGTGGCACTCGGCACCGCGCTGGCGGCGCTGGCGCTGCGCCTGCTCGGCGGCGACCTGGGCGGCGGCTACTTTGCCGGCGCCGCGCCCAGCCTGCAATGGGACAGCCTGGCCGCTCTCGCCTACTGTGTACTGGGTGTTGTTGCGGCACTGGTCGGCGGCTGGTGGCCGGCGCGCCAGGCGCAGCGCATGGCGCCGGCGCTGGCGCTCAAGGGCTTGGGCGGCACGCTGGTGACGCAGCGCAGCCACTGGCTCAGCATCGTGTTGATCGTTGCCGCGGTGCTGTTGACACAGGCGCCAGCCGTCTTTGACATTCCGGTTGCGGCCTATCTGTCGATCGGCATGCTGCTGCTGGGTGGCATCACAGCGCTGCCGTGGCTGATTGGTCTGCTGCTCGACCAGCTCGCGCCACTGGTGGCGCACAACGCGCTGCCGCTGCTGGCGGTGGAGCGTGCGCGACGCGTGCGCGAGAGCGCGGCGGTGGCGGTCAGCGGCGTTGTCGCATCGCTGAGTCTGTCGGTCGCGCTGACGGTGATGGTGGCGAGTTTTCGCGACTCAATGATGCATTGGCTCGACCAGGTGCTGCCGGCCGATCTGTACGTGCGCAGCGCCAGAAGCCTGAGTGCCAGCGACACTGCGTACTTTGACCCTGAGTTTGTGCAGGCGCTAGGCCAGGTGGACGGCGTGCTGCGCGCGCAGCCGCTGCGCCAGATCTCGCTGCTGCTGGAGCCGGCCCACCCGGTGGTGGCGCTGCTTGCGCGCGAGCTGCCCGACCCGGCACGCAACCTGCCGCTGATCGGCGCGCCGCTGGCCGTGCCGCCGGGGCAGATTGGCATCTATGTCAGCGAAGCGATGGTCGATCTGCATGGCGCGCGCAGCGGCGCCGCATTGCCTGCGCTGGCAGCCGCGCTCAAGACGCTCACGCAGCAGCTACCAGCGCCTGCCGCAACGTTTTTTGTGGCCGGCGTGTGGCGCGACTACGCGCACCAGGGCGGCGCCATCGCCATCGACAAGCGCGACTTCGAGCAACTCACCGGCGACCGCCGCGCCAACGACGTGGCGCTGTGGTTGAGCGAGCAATCCGACACGCAAACAGTGCAGCAAAACCTGCGCAAGCTCGCCGACAAGTTTGGCGCAGGCGCCGGACAGTTGCTTGAATTTGGCACGTCAAGACAAATCCGCGCCATCTCGCTCAAGATATTCGACCGCAGCTTTGCCGTCACTTACTGGCTGCAGGCGGTGGCCATCGGCATCGGATTGTTTGGCGTGGCGGCGAGCTTTAGCGCGCAGGTTCTGGCGCGGCGCAAGGAGTTTGGCCTGCTGGCACATCTGGGCTTGACGCGCCGACAAATTCTCGCCGTCGTCGCCTTTGAAGGCGCCGCCTGGACCACCCTCGGCGCCCTCGCCGGCCTCGGCCTGGGCCTAGCCGTGTCGCTGGTGCTGGTGCACGTGGTCAACCCGCAAAGTTTTCACTGGACCATGGACCTGCTGCTGCCTTGGGCAAGGCTTCTCACGCTGTGCCTGGCCGTCGTGCTGGCCGGCACCGTCACCGCGTGGTTGGCGGGCAAGGCGGCCGCAGGCAAGGATGCGGTGCTGGCGGTGAAGGAGGATTGGTAGCGCCTCAAATGCCGGCGGGATTACAGATCTTTGGGGTTGATGCCCGTGTGCTTTGCGATACGGGCAAGCATACGTGGGCCAATTTCTTCGCCGTCGTGAAACGCAAAAACAACGTCAGGCCATCCTTCGCGTGACAGTGTGCGATGCGAACCGGATTGCCGTTTCAAATTCCACCCAATGCCAAACAACGCTGCAAGCAAGCGCTTGGCTTTGACGGACGGCCACTGACTCACGCGGCCAGAGGGAAAGAAATGTTGATCTCGACCGGACGCGATTCGTTCTGCTCCAGGCGCTCTGCCATGGCCCGCAAGGCAAGCACCTCCGCCTTTGCCATGGCGTCATTGGCCGACTGGCCGTAACACAAAACGCCAGGAAGCTGCGGAACTTCAGCAATCCAGCGGCCATCAACCTCTTGCTCGCACTCGATAGTGAAATTCATGATCAAGCTCCGTGAGTGAACAAATGGAATTGTAAGGTGCCATGGCGGGTGACGCCCATGTGCTGGTGCACGTGGTGAAACCAAAGCGCTTCCACTGGACCATGGACCTGCTGCTGCCCTGGGCAAGGCTGCTCACGCTATGCCTGGCCGTGGTGCTGGCCGGCACCGTCACGGCGTGGTTGGCGGGCCGGGCTGGCGCGTCATGCTGACGCTCGGGGTGCTGATGGCCTGTATCTTTGGCTACATTTACCTGATTCTTTATCCAAGGCTGCGCCAGCATTGCGAGGCTGGCGCGTGGCCGGCGGCAGCGGCAGTGCTGAACAACATTCGTCGGCTGGTGGGCGTCAATCTTCTGCTCGCGGTGTGCACCGTGGCAGCCGCGGTGTTTTCTCGCTGATTCAGCTCGCCTTTTTGCGTGCCACCTTGCCAGTTGTCTTGACGTTGGCCGGCGGGTCCTTCTTGTCTTCAACCGGCAAAAACCCCATCGAGCGTTTGGGTGGTGCCGGTGGTGTTGCCAGCAACTCGGCCATGGAGTCCACCAGCTCGGCGATGTTTCTCTCATGGGTTGAGACCTTGCGCTCCAGCGTATGCACTTTGGCCGCCAGTTCGCGGTTGCTGCTAAGCATGCCGCGCAGCTCCACAAAGGCGCGCACCACGTAGACGCTCAGAGCAGTGGCGCGTGGACTGTTGAGCACCATGGCCGCCATGATGGCGCCGTGTTCCGTGAAGGCCAGTGGCGCATAACGGCGTCCGCCGTGGGAGCCTTTCGCACTGGCCTGCAAACTTGAGGTTGCAATTTGCAACCTCAAGTTTGAGAACTCCTCCTCATCCAACTGAAACATAAAGTCTTCGGGAAACCGTGCCCGGTTGCGATTGACTTGCTGATTCAAGCGTTTGGTGGTTTCGCCATAAAACGCCGCCAAGTCGGTATCCAGAATCACCCTCTGGCCGCGAATCAATTGGATGCGCTGTGCCACCTCGCCAATGGACAGCGGTGTAGTGGTCGATGCCAGCACGTTCGCGGAAGAATTGGATACAGTTGCGTTCATAAAATCCTGCCTGTCTGCGATGCTAGCCCAAAAACCCATTACTGCTGCAAGCAGGCTACAGGCGCATGATCCGGCGACTGGTGGGAGTTTACGTGGAAGGCTACGCGCCACCTGCAATCTCTCCCCCAACACGCAGCAACCGCAAGCGCACAGCCAGTTAGACTGGGAGCTTGACGTCAGGAGAAACACCATGAAACTCAACACCGACCGCATTGACGAGGCAGTTTTGGCGCTGCTGCAGCTTGGGCTGCACGATGGCGACAGGGCGTGGAAATCTTTCGACTGGGACGCATTGGCGCGACTGCATGCAAAGGGTCACATCACAGATCCGGTGGGCAAGGCAAAGTCTGTCATGTTGACCGAGCAGGGTCTGCGCGAGTCGGAACGCCTGCTCAACACGTTGTTCGGCGAAGCGGACAAGTGAGCGGATAAGTGCGTGGGTGACTGGAGAGCGTACGCTTATTGCGCGGCCATTCGTTGCCAAAGCCGCGCTGCCTGCACCTGAGCGTTCGCCGTTATCTGGTCCAAATCACCGCCAGTGAGCCGGCCATCCTTGACGACCACCCGCCCGCCCACCACCACATGCCGCACCAGAGCGTTGCTGCGCACCACCACGTCGCCCAGCGCACCCGGCGCCAACGGCTCGCTATTTGTGCCGAAGCGCTCCGCCAGCAAAGTGTGACCTGCCCCCAGGCGCTGCATCGCGTTCGGGTCGCGCTGCGCCTGCGCCAGACGCGCCAGCGCCGCCTGTTCCTCGGCCATGTCGGCATTCCATCCGTCAGTGCCCAATGCCACTTTGGCGCTGTGCGTCAGGTTGGCCGCGTAGCCGACGCCGTTGCCTTCGTTGGAGCGCGGATTCTGTACCAGCCAGCAGCCCAAGTCCTGCACGCGCCTGACCTGCCCGGCGCTCAGATGCACACCGTGCGCCAGAATCGAGCCGCGCGGCAGCGCGCCCAGCGCTTGCAGTCGCTCCAGCGGACCAGCGAAACCGCGCGTGATGGCGTCCGCCACATCGGCCTGATCTTCGGCCACATGGACGTGGACCACGGTGCCGAGTTCGCGCGCCAGCAAACCGGCCTCACGAATGATTTCATCAGACACGGTAAAGCTGGCATGCAGCCCGACCAGGCCACGAATCAGCGGCGACGAAGCCACTCGACGGCACTGCGCCAGGCCACTGCGACCCTCGCGAGTGCCCAGGTTGCGTTCGGTGGCGCCGTAACACAGCAGCGCCCTGACGCCGAGCTGCTCGCAGACCTCGGCTAACACATCAAGCGAGCCGTCGATGGAGTCGGGCGATTCGTGATGATCAACCAGCGCCGTCGTGCCGGCCAGCAGCGCGCGCGCCACGTAGTCCATCGCCGACGCGCGCAAGGCCGGCGCATCGAGCGCGCGGTCGAGCCGCCACCACACGCGCTGCAGAATTTGCAGAAAGTTCTGCGGCGCCGGCTCGGCCGCCGGCATTCCGTAGCGCACCAAGCCGCTGTACAGATGGGTATGGGCGCAAACCGCTCCGGCGCTGATCTCTGCGTCGGCGCAGCGCAGCACCATCGCCCCGGGCGGCGCCTGCTCGGCGACCAGACCGTTGACGATGGCGACGCTGCGCCCCAGACGGTCCGGGCCGATCAGCAGCGCGGGCGTCACTGCCATTGATCCCGGTCGGCATCGGCAAAGTGGCCGACGTTGATGGCACGCGCGGCAGGTGAGTCCTTCATCGGCAGCGTCATGCGGCGTTGGCCGTCGAACGCCTCCAGCGCCCCCGCCACCGCGCCTGCGGTGGCGACCAGACCGATTTCGCCAACACCCTTGGCGCCGAACGGGCCGTCGGGTTCGTGCTCTTCAATCAGGATGATCTCCACCAGCGGCATGTCCTGCGCGCGCAGCACGCCGATATCGCGCAGCTTGAAGATGACCGGCATGCCGTTTTTGCAGGGCAGCTCTTCGGTCAGCGCGTAACCCAGCCCCATGTGCACCGCGCCTTCAATCTGCGCCTCACATTGCTGCGGATTGATGGCGCGCCCAACGTCCTGCGCAACCACCACGCGCTCGACCGCGCCGGCTTCACTCAGCATCACAACCTGGGTTGACCAGCCGAACGCGGTGTGGGTCTTGATCTTGCCGTTCTTGAGCTGGCCCGGAGCGGTGGTGTCGTCGATGACGGTCTCGCCGACGTAGATCCGCCCACTCAGGTCGGCCAATGACAGGCCCTGGTCCAGGTCGGCCCTGAGCTTGGTGGCGGCGTCCAGCGTAGCGCGCCCGGCCAGCAGCGTGCCGCGCGAACCCGTGGTCTGGCCGCTGCCCAGTTCGAAGCGGGTGTTGACCTGCGGCCGAAACACCGATGCCGCCAACCCGGTCACCTCGACGGCGAACTGGATCATGATGGTGAGCAGCCCCTGGCCCATTTCGGTAAAGCCGGAATAAAGCCCGACCGTGCCATCGGCTTCCACCACGAGCCGGCACTTGCCGGTCTCGATGGCGCCGTTGCCGATGCCCGAATTTTTGACGGCGCAGGCAATGCCAACGGCGCGACCCTGCGCGCGAGCAGCGTAGTACTGCTGCTTAACGGCCAGTAGCGACTTTTCCAGCCCGACGGACGCTTCCAGAATCTGGCCGCTGCTAAACAGGTCGCCGACGCGCACCGCGTTGCGCCAGCGCATTTCCCAGCCGTCGATGCCGACCTTGGCGGCCAGCAAATCGAGGCAACCTTCGATCGCAAAACTGGTTTGATTGACGCCAAATCCGCGCATCGCTCCGCACGGCGGATTGTTGGTATAGGCGGCCACCGCCTCGATGTCCAGCGCCGTAATCCGGTACGGTCCGCAGGCGTGGCCGGCGGCGCGCTCAAGCACCTTGGCGCCGACCGAAGCATAGGCACCCGAGTCGCCCAGAATGCGGGCCCGCATGGCTGTAAGGTGGCCCTGCGCGTCGCAGCCCACCGTGTACGTCATGGTCATCGGGTGGCGCTTGGCGTGCATGCGGATCGACTCTTCGCGGTTGAGCTCGATACGCACCGGCCTGGCGGT
>JANNUE010000002.1:0-3944 GCA_031394895.1 Betaproteobacteria bacterium | reverse complement strand
TCCTCGGGCACGCAAATGCCGTAAGCACCGAGCGCCGCCAGCCCCCTGTGCGCGTCTTTCGGAAAGTGGTGCTCCTTGTCCCAGCGCGCGGCATTTGGCCACAGCTCGGCTTGTGCGAAGTCGCGCACCGCGTCGCGGATCATTTCCTGGTCTTGGGTCAGCAGCATGGGTCAGTCTTTCAGTCTTAAAGCACCTAATGGGCGTCACATTACGAAAACATTAGCGGCTCACCATAACATCCCAGGCACCGTCATTGAGAGGAGCGAAGGGACGTGGCAATCCAGGAAGTCCGGGGTCATGGATTGCCACGCTGCGCTCGCAATGACGACAACCGGCAGGTTGCAACCGTCCCTGTCCCTTAGAGCATCTCAAGCGTGACGGCCGTGCCTTCACCGCCGCCAATGCACAGCGTTGCCACGCCTTTTTTCAGGCCGCGCGCCTGCATTGCGTACATCAGGGTCACCATGATGCGCGCGCCGCTGGCACCGATCGGGTGGCCGAGTGCACAGGCGCCGCCGTTGACGTTGACAATGTCGTGGCTGAGCTTGAGGTCATGCATCAGCGCCATCGGCACCACGGCAAACGCTTCGTTGACTTCCCACAGCTCGACGTCCTTGACGCTCCAGCCGGCTTTGGCCAAGGCCTTGTTGACGGCGCCAATCGGTGCCGTGGTGAACCAGTTGGGTTCCTGCGCGTGCACCGCATGGCTGACGATGCGCGCCAGCGGCTTGAGACCGAGTTTGGCGGCGCTGGAGGCGCGCATCAGCACCAGCGCGGCGGCGCCGTCGTTGATGCTGGAGCTGCTGGCGGCGGTTATCGTGCCGTCTTTCTTGAAGGCTGGTTTGAGCGTCGCAATCTTGTCCAGCTTGACCCGGCCCGGGCCCTCGTCAATCGAAATCACCGTGTCACCGGCGCGGCCCTTGACCGTGACCGGCGTGATCTCTGCGGCAAAGGCGCCGGACTTTGTCGCGGCCTGTGCGCGCTGCACGCTGGCAATCGCAAAGTTGTCCTGCTGCTCGCGGCTGAACTGGTACTTGGCGGCACATTCTTCACCAAACGTTCCCATTGAGCGGCCGGCCTCGTAGGCGTCTTCCAGGCCGTCGAGCATCATGTGGTCAAAAATGCGGTCATGCCCGATGCGGTAGCCGCCGCGTGCCTTGGGCAGCAGGTAGGGCGCGTTGGTCATGCTCTCCATGCCGCCGGCCACCAGCACGTCGGCCGAGCCGGCCAGCAGCATGTCGTGCGCGAACATCGCCGCGCGCATGCCGGAGCCGCACATCTTGGACAGCGTGACGGCGCCGGCGCTGATCGGCAAGCCGCCCTTGAACGCCGCTTGCCGGGCCGGCGCCTGGCCCTGGCCGGCCATCAGGCAGTTGCCAAACAGCACTTCATCGATCTGCTCGCCGGTCACGCCGGCGCGCTGCAGTGCCGCCTTGATCGCCACGCCGCCCAGGTCGTGCGCGGCGAGCGTTGAAAAATCGCCCTGGAAGCTGCCCATGGGGGTGCGGGCGGCGCCGACGATAACAATGGAATCAAGCATGATGAGATCTCCTGTGAGTGAAACAAATAGTTAGCCGGGCCGCGTTACAGCGGCGTATCGGGGTGAAAGCGTTTCTCGCGGTCGTACGGAAACACGTCGAACACATGGCCGGCCAGAATGCGTTCCTTGTGGCTTTGCCAGAACGCCGCATCGAGCAAGTCGGCGTGGTGCTTCATGAAGACCTCGCGCACTGCCGGGTTGCCGAGCAAAAAGGGGCCAAAGGTCTCAGGGAAGACGTCGTGCGCGCCGACGCTGTACCAGACTTCGCCCGACATCTCTTCTTCTTCATTGCGCGGCGCCGGTATCTTGCGGAAGTTGCAGTCGGTGATGTACTCGATCTCGTCGTAGTCGTAGAACACCACCTTGCCGTGGCGCGTGATGCCGAAGTTCTTCCACAGCATGTCGCCAGGGAAGATGTTCGCCGCCACCAGGTCCTTGATGGCGTTGCCGTATTCGATCACGCCACGGTCAATCTGCTGGCGCGCGCGCGCGGCGTCGCCTTGCGCGCCGGGCTCGGTGCCGCCGGCGTCGAACGCTTCCTGCAGATAGATGTTGAGCGGAATCATGCGCCGCTCGATGTACACGTGCCGGATGATGACTTCGATTTGGCCGTCGCCGTCGCGGTCGCTGATCTCGAGTTGGCTGGGCGCGAACTTCTCCAGCTCGGCGATCAGTTCGTCGTCAAAGCGCTCGCGCGGAAAGGCGACTCCGCTGTACTCCAGCGTGTCGGCCATGCGCCCGACGCGGTCGTGCTGTTTGACCAGCAGGTACTTGCGCTTGATCTGTTCGCGCGTCGTGTCTTTTTGCGGCGGGTAGTAGTCCTTGATGACCGTGAACACGTACGGAAAAGATGGCAGGTCAAACACCAGCATCACCATGCCCTTGATGCCGGGCGCGATGCGGAACTTGTCGCTGGAGTGGCGCAGGTGGTGCAGAAAGTCGCGGTAGAACAGCGTCTTGCCCTGTTTCGCCAGCCCGAGCGCGCTGTAGATCTCGTTGCGCGGCTTGCGCGGCATCATGCTGCGCAGATACTGCACATAGGCCGACGGAATTTCCATATCGACCATGAAGTAGGCGCGCGCAAAGCTGAACAGCATCAGCAGATCGTCTTCGCCAAACAGCGCGGCGTCGATCACCAGCCGGCTGGATGTGGGCACCAAGACGCCTGCGGCGTCGGCCCCCGAGGGGCGCTCCCCGACTTGGGGGCGGCCCGGCGCGCGGGGGGTTTTGTGCAGTATCGGCAGCGCAAACGGGTATTCGCTAAAGCCGTTGATCAGCTTGCCGACCAGGTAGCAGCCCTTGTTGCGAAAGAACAATCCGGTCAGCACCTGAATCTGGAAGTTGGCGCGCAGCTTGCTGCCCTGCAGCCGCTCGGTCATCGCCGCGCGCACCAGCGCAGCGTCGCGCGCCAGGTCTTCAAACGCCAGCCGCAAGTCAAATTCCTGGATCACCTGCACCAGCACCTCGGTCATGTTGGCGGCGCTGGGGTAATAGGCGCGGTAGGTCGGGCGCGACTCGAGTTCGTCGTTTTCGATGTACTCGGTGCTGACCGCCGGGCGCACAAAGATGAAGTCGTTCTGGAAGTAGCTGCGGTGCAGGATTTTGGTGGTGACCGAGTTGAAGAAGGTCTCGGCCAGTTCCGGCTGGTGGTGGTTCACCAGCGCGCCAATGTAATGCAGCTTGATCTGCTGCCAGATGTCCATCGCCAGCTCGCCGGCTTTGAATTCGCGTTCCAGCCGGTTCGAGCATTCGCGCACGCGCAGGTCATAAAACTCGATCCGGTCGCGCTGGGCGCGTTGCTGGCCGTGCCAGTCGGCCGTCTCGAAGCGGTGCTTGGCGCGCGCCGACTCGGTGCGAAACAACCGGTAGTGCCGGTTGAAGCCGTCCAGCATGGCCTTCGCGATGGCGTAGGCAACGGTCGAGTCCAGGCGCTGCGGAAACATCGCCTCAAGCCTGCGTCAGGCCACCGCGCGGGTAGCGTTTGAGCGCGTTGCGAAACACGTTGACCACTTCATCGGGCCCC
This sequence comes from Betaproteobacteria bacterium, assembly GCA_031394895.1. Taxonomy (GTDB): domain Bacteria; phylum Pseudomonadota; class Gammaproteobacteria; order Burkholderiales; family Burkholderiaceae_C; genus Rhodoferax. The sequence goes on along the minus strand of JANNUE010000002.1, from coordinate 381 downwards.
TGCATGCTGACCTGCATGTCCTTCACCAGGCCGTCCTTCAGGCCGTAGCACCAGCCGTGCACGCCGACGCGCTGGCCGCGCCGCCAGGCGTCTTGCAGCACGTTGGACAGGGCGACGTTGCCGACCTGCTCGATCACGTTCATTTCGCACAGCACGTCTTCCTGCTCGGCCACGCTCAAGTGCTCAATGCGCTGGCGATGGCGCAGCTTCACGTCGTGCACATGGCGCAGCCAGTTGTCGGCCAGGCCGACGCGCGTGCCGCGCAACGCCGCCAGCACGCCGCCGCAGCCGTAATGCCCGACCACCATGATGTGCTCGACCTTGAGGTGATCGACCGCAAACTGGATCACCGACAGCGCGTTCAGGTCCGAGTGCACGACC
>JANNUE010000444.1:0-4067 GCA_031394895.1 Betaproteobacteria bacterium | reverse complement strand
CCAAAAGCTGGTCGATGGTCTCAAGGCCGCCGGTGTCAAACAGGATATGAGCTTCATCACCAGCCAGATCGGCATGTTCAGCTACTCGGGCCTCTCCAAAGACCAGATGGTGCGCCTGCGCAATGAATTTGGTGTTTACGGCACCGACACGGGACGCATGTGCGTGGCGGCGCTCAACAGCAAGAACATAGCCCACGTGTGTGCGTCGATTGCCAAGGTGATCTAGCCCGATTGGGCCGCAAGCCGGTCGGCGGGTTTGCGGCAAACGCGGCTACATGGGCGGGCGCGGGGCGATCTGTTCGCTATCATGCGTACAAACTGCTGTTGGAGAAGTTCGCATGAAACGATTCGCCCTGACTTTGCTCGGCGCGCTCGGCCTGGTTGCCGGTAACGCGCTGGCCTGGAGCAATCACAGCTACGCCTCTTACCGCGCATTTGAAGCCATGCCTGAGGTAACCACCGCAGCCCCGGTGGCCGCAGAGCCGCTGGAAGCATTTTTGAAAGCAGAGGAGCAGGCGATTGCAGCCTTGCTCAACAGCCAGGAACAGTGGGCCACAGAGCACCTGAAGGTCTATCCGCCGCGTCCGGCCGCGCTGGCATTTAAGGCCGACCCGGTGCGAACCGATGCGGCACGGAGACTCGCTTTTCTGCACGCATTGCGAATCGCCCCCAACAGCAAGTTCGCTCTCTATCTGCAACCCGACCCGAAAAGTCCGGCGCCGCAGCCGAGCCAGTTACTGCCCCACTCGGCGGTGGATACGCTGCCAGAGCAGCCCAACTCAACGCTGCGCTTTGTCGGTCTGAAGGCCGGCGATGCGGTGGCGCCACTGGCAGTGCTGGCCAGCGCGTCGGACGAGCCCGATTACGGCCTGGATATCAACCTGTGGTCCGACAGCCCGTCCGAATGGGGCAAGGTTTACGGTTTTGACAAGCTGCCGTTTGGCAACCCGACGCTGTACTTCTCGACCCAGGCACCGTTTCACATGGGCTTTTACCAGGAAGACCGTGTCATCTACCTGGCTGCGCCGTTCCTGAAGAAAACCTTTCCGTTGCTGCGCATTCACCAGTACAGCAGCCTCGCGGCGCTGGCGTTCAAGACCGGCCACGCCTATTGGGGCTGGCGCTTCACCGGTCTCGCGCTGCACTATGTTCAGGACCTCACGCAGCCCTATCACGCCAGTGTCTCGCCGGGCAACGCCTCGCTCAAGCTGATTGGCATCAACCTGCTGGCGATGGCCGGTTTTCCCAGGATGAAGAACGAGATGATTGTGCTGCTGTCGAACCGTCATCTGGCACTGGAGAAATACCAGAATCAGTTGCTGTATCGAGCGGCACAAGGTGGGATCGACACCGTGGTCGAGAAATCGCTGCGCAACGGCAGCAAAGACAACGGCTACCCGGTCTGGTCGGACCTGTATGCACGCGACGTGGTCAGCCGTCAGTCGTATGCCCTGGGCAGTTGGCTGACCGACATTCTGGTCGGCAGCCTGCCAGCCGGCTATGTGTCCGATCCCGCGTTTGATTTTGGTGTGAAGGAGTCTGGCATCAACCTCATGGGCGAGCTCGCCAAGCTTGACGCCGGCAAACGCGCCAAGCTCGACGGGGCCGTCACCGAATTGCTGGGCAATTTTGGCGCCCACAGCCGCAACGCGGTACGCGGCGTCCTCGCAGCAGGCGCCAAGCCTTGACTGGTTTTCAGCAGGGCCTCGGCGTAGCCGGTGGCAAGCTTTCGCATAGCTGACAAACAGCCGGAATAATTGGTATCCCCACTCCAACGCAATAGTGCCAAAACTGTTATATTGCACTGCAACATTTCCAGAAAGAAATTCACTGTGCTCTATCAACTCTACGAAACCCAGCGCTCCCTGATGGAGCCTTTCACCGACCTGGCTCAGTCGGCCGCCAAGCTGTACGGCAATCCGCTGTCGCTGGCCGGGCAGTCGCCTTTTGCGCAGCGCCTGTCAGCCGGTTACGATTTGATGCACCGCCTGGGCAAGGACTACATCAAGCCCGAATTTGGCTTGCGCACCGGCGACATCGACGGCGTGGAAATCGCCATTCATGAACGCGTTGAAATCAACAAGCCGTTTTGTGAGTTGCGCCGCTTCAAGCGCTTCAGCGATGACCCGGCCACTCTGGACAAACTCAAGGGCCAGCCCGCCGTGCTGATTGTGGCGCCGCTGTCCGGCCACTACGCGACGCTGCTGCGCGACACGGTCAAAGCGATGTTGAAAGATCACAAGGTCTATATCACCGACTGGAAGAACGCGCGTCTGATTCCGCTCTCGGAAGGCGAGTTTCATCTCGATGACTACGTGAACTATGTGCAGGAGTTCATTCGCCACCTGCAAGGGCGCTACGGCAACTGCCACGTGATGAGCGTGTGCCAGCCGACCGTGCCGGTGCTCGCCGCTGTGTCGCTGATGGCCAGCCGTGGCGAGTTGACGCCGTTGACCATGACCATGATGGGCGGGCCGATTGATGCCCGCAAGTCGCCCACTGCGGTCAACAACCTGGCGATGAGCAAGAGCTTCGACTGGTTCGAGAACAACGTCATCTACCGCGTGCCGACCAACTTCCCCGGTGCCGGACGGCGCGTTTATCCGGGCTTTTTGCAGCACTCCGGCTTTGTCGCGATGAACCCGAGCAACCACGCGAAAAGCCATTACGATTATTTCAAGGACCTGATCAAGGGCGACGGCGCCAGCACTGAAGCGCACCGCAAGTTCTACGACGAGTACAACGCTGTGCTCGACATGGACGCCGACTATTACCTCGACACGATAAAGGTCGTGTTTCAGGACTTCAGCCTGGTCAACGGCACATGGGACGTCAAGGGCGTTGACGGCAAGATGGAACGGGTACGCCCGCAGGACATCACTGCCACCGCGTTGTTCTCGGTGGAAGGTGAGCTTGACGATATTTCCGGCTCGGGCCAAACCGAAGCGGTGCACGGCATCTGCGCCGGCGTGGCGTCATCCGAAAAGCGGCACCTGGAAGTCAAGGGCGCCGGGCACTATGGCATCTTCAGCGGCAGTCGCTGGCGTGAAGTGGTTTACCCGCAGGTCAAAGCGTTCATCCTGAGCCATCATTCGATCGCAAAACCGCTGCCGACGCCGCCTGTTGCCAAATCCACCGCGAAGAAGGCAAGCGTCAGGAAGTAATGGGCGCCCTAGCCGCTCAGGTGCTTGCATTGCTGCCCCAGACGCAATGCCGGCGCTGTGGCTACCCGGACTGCGCGGCCTACGCGCATGCGATTGCGCTGGGCGAGGCCGACATCAACCAGTGCCCGCCCGGTGGCACCGAGGGTATTGAACGGCTGGCCGGCGTCACGGGCCGGGCAGTGCAGCCACTCAATGCGGCCAACGGCGCTGCCGGAGCGCGCAGCGTGGCCTTCATCGATGAAAACTGGTGCATCGGATGCACGCTGTGCATCGAGGCCTGCCCGACCGACGCCATCATGGGCAGCAACAAGCAGATGCACACCGTGCTGGAAGCCTATTGCACTGGCTGCGAGCTGTGCCTCGCGGTTTGTCCGGTCGATTGCATTGAACTTGAGAACGTGACCGGCAGCGCCAGTGGCTGGGCCGCGTGGTCACAAGCGCTTGCTGAGCAGGCTCGCCAGCGCTATCAACTTGCCAGCGACCGGCGGACCCGGCAACACTTGAGTAGCGCCACGCAGGCGGTAGCGGATGACGCTGCGCCGCAGGCCGACGCCGCGCTGATTGACAAGAAACGCAGCACCATTGCCGCCGCGCTGATACGCGCGCGCCTGAAGCGCAAAACAGGACCCGGCTAGCCCAGCGCGTCGTTGACCTGGTCGTTGAACTCGGCCAGGCTGACCGCGTCACCCACCTCGCGCGGCATCGCGTCGCGCACCGAAAACACGCCCAGCGTCTTGTCGTTGGCCGACACGATCGGCAGATGGCGAAACCCGCGCTCGATCATGATCAGCACTGCTTCGGCAACCCGCATGTCCGGGCCGACCGACTGCGGGTTATGCGTCATGACGTCGCAGACTTTTGTGGTCTGCGGATTGAGCGCCTTGGCCAGCACCCGCGTCATCA
>JANNUE010000439.1:0-1869 GCA_031394895.1 Betaproteobacteria bacterium | reverse complement strand
GACGGCGCGGGCACTCTACTGCAATGGACGGCGGCTGGTAGTGAGCGGCGAGGGCTATGGTGGAAAAGGAATCATTGAGGCTGCAGGCGACGTCCGTCATGTGCTGTTGACGGCCGCGCTGTGCGTGGATGCGCGTATCAGGGATGGCGAACTGATCGGTGACCCCACCGAAGGCGCCTTGCTGACGCTGGCGGCCAAAGCCGGGCTGGATGCCGACGAGGCGCGGGAACACCTGCCGCGCATCGCCGAGATTCCCTTTGATTCGGCCACCAAGTTCATGGCCACCTTCCATCAAGACGGCGATCAGGTGCGGCTCTGCGTCAAAGGCGCGCCGGATGTGCTGCTGGCTTTGGCCAGCCACCATCTGTCGGACGATGCGATCTTGCCGCTCACCGAGGAAACCCAGGCGCGGTTCGCCGCCGAGAACGAAGCGCTGGCCGAGCAAGCCCTGCGCGTGCTGGCGCTGGCCGGGCGGACAATCCCCGCCGACGCTTTCGATCCTGCCGGCGATCTGCAGCCCTGGGTGCGCAATCTCACCCTTCACGCGCTGGTCGGCATCATCGATCCGCCGCGCACCGAAGCAAAAGAGGCCATTGCCACCTGTCACACTGCCGGAATCCGGGTCATGATGATTACCGGCGATCATCGCGTCACCGCCGCCGCCATCGCGCGTGAGCTCGGCCTTTCGGGCGAGGTGCATGAAGGCCGTGAGCTGGACGGACTGAGTCAGAGCGAACTTGCTGCGCTGGTCGAGAAGAGCGGGGTGTTCGCGCGCGTCGCCCCCGAGCATAAGATGCGCATCGTCGAGGCACTGCAGGCGCAGGGCCATGTCGTGGCGATGACCGGCGACGGCGTGAACGATGCGCCGGCGCTGAAGATGGCCGACATCGGCGTGGCCATGGGCATCACCGGCACCGAAGTGACCAAGGAAGCCGCCACTCTGGTACTGACCGACGACAACTTCGCCTCCATCGTGTGTGCGGTGGAAGAAGGGCGCACCATCTACGACAACATCGTCAAGTTCGTGCGCTTCCAGCTTTCGACCAACATCGGCGCCATCCTGACCGTACTCGGTGCCTCCGTTCTGGGCTACGCCACGCCCTTCACGGCTATCCAGATTCTTTGGGTCAATATCATCATGGACGGCCCGCCGGCGATGACGCTCGGCGTCGAACCGGCGCGGCCCGGCATCATGCAGGACCGCCCGCGCAGCAAGGATGCAGCCATTCTTTCCCCGCAGCGGATGTGGCGCGTCGGGCTCTACGGCGCGACGATGGCGGTCGGCACGCTGGCTGCCTACGGCTGGGCAATGAAGGAGTCCGGCGAAGCGAAAGCGATGACGTTGGCTTTCACCACCTTCGTGCTATTCCAGTTTTTCAACATCTTCAATGCCCGCGCCGAGCATGGCAGCGCCTTCAATCACCAGTTCTTCAGCAACGGTAAGCTGTGGCTGGCGCTCTCTGCCGTCGTCACCCTTCAAGTCGTTGCCGTGCATTTCGGACCGGCGCAAACGATCTTCGACACCGTCGATCTGAGCCTGTCCGAATGGGGGCTCGCGGCAGCACTTGCGTCGAGTACCCTTTTGCTGGAAGAAGGGCGCAAGCTGGTCTTGCGTGTTGTTGGGTCGCTGCGTCGGCCACCGGCGAATTGACGCTACGGCACTGCGCGAAGCGATATGCTCACAGTCATGCATCCTCGCGAGACACCCACACCCGATGAAAGACACCCTTTATTTCCGAGGCTCATTTCTTGGACCGTGCGGTGTCTTTCACGTTGAGCTGATGCGAGTAAACGCCCCGCCGTGACCCTGGCTGTTCAGGGTTGGGGATCAGACCACCCAAATGCAGGCGATGATTCGCAGATTCGCAG
>JANNUE010000398.1:0-31848 GCA_031394895.1 Betaproteobacteria bacterium | reverse complement strand
CCCTGCTGCGCCAAGGCCGGTTGCTGCACCAACCCGGGCAGTTGCACCGCCTGCACCTGCCGCCGCGCCGGCAGCCGCTGCCAGCGGCATGCCAAAACTGCAAGAGTTTGCGTTGCCGCTGAATGAGTTGGCCGAAGTGGCCAACAGTTCCGGCCTGAGCTGGGTGAATTCGGACCCGGAGAAAATCAAGGCAGTGCAGGCAGCGATCGCCGCCGAAGCGAAGAAGCCGCACGTGCCACGCGAACGCCCGGCCGTCGTGCAATTGCCTGACGCGCCGCTGGTACTGGTCGAAACCAAACGCGACTTGAGCCAGGTGACGCTGCCATTTGAGGCGCCGCAGTAAGGGCAACCGGCTTTGAGCCGGTCATCAAGAAGAAGGGCGCTGATGGCGCCCTTTTTTTGCGCCATCGAGCGGCGCCGTGAGTAAGCTATAGTTCTTGGAACGAATTCGTTCACGCGACTGGTCCAGCAGGCGCACAGAATGCAACACGGGGAGAGGCGGCGGGTTTTATGGTTTGCTTAGTACGCTGTTTTCATACGGCAATTGACCGGCCAAGCCCTTTTCGCAAAGTGCCTTTGCGACGGTCTATGTTTCCGATTTCGACCGCAAGCGCAAGATATGGCCTGCAGCCTCATGCGGTCCATATTACGTAGGTTTCAAGTACGGCGGCATAGTAAGGTGCTTCCCTCGTATGGTAGGCATCAAGTTGCCATGGGTTGGCATTCATTTATAGATCAACGAGAGGTTGGAATGAGAAAATTTATTTTTATAGTATCCATGACCCTTGGCGCGTCATGTTCTACTGCTCAGCCTGTGTCCTACGAATCAATGCGCCTCGCCGATGTCTTAGTCCAAAGCTCGTGGCAATCGCTCGAGCAAACTATGCCGACGGTAGTTGCAGGAATTGAGGCCCAGCTTCGAGCAACTGGGACATCCGAAAAGTTCTCCAAAGTGTTCGCGGCAGAGCTTGGCAAAGCCATGAACCGCGAAAGCCTCACAAAGGCATACGCACAGGTGATCACAAATAGTATGTCAGTTCAAGACGCTAAAGACATTACAAGCTTTCTCCAGACGAGCCTGGGGAAGAAATACTTGGACTTAGGCCAAGCGCTATCAAGCAATATGAATTATGTTAAGCCCATCTTCAAAGAGGCCTGTTTGGCGACGATAAGGCAAGTGGGCAATATCGATAAAAGCATGACAACTGAACAATGCGAGCGCATGTAATAGCTTTGGCCCAGATGGGGAAACGTAGAGTGTCTTCAGTAATTATCGCGAGGCCCGCAGCGTGTCAACCTCATATCCAACGGACGTCCTCGATCTCTTGACCGAGTTTCCACATGCAGCAGGAGCCTTCGCTGACATGCGTCGCTACGTCAAGTTGGTTTCGCAGTTCGCAGACTTCCCTAGTGCACAGACTGCCACCCGGTTGAAGGCGGAACTCAGGCGCACCACCGATCCCGTCCGGGAGGGTGAGCTTCAGTACGAGATAGAGGTTGCCGAACGCGACGCAAGAAGCACCGTGCCAAGGATCGTCTGGGGAAGCATTCTTGTTGCCACCTACGCGACCTTTGAGACCGGGGTCAAAACTGCACTCACTCACTGGGGCAGCCAGGTACCTGGCGCAGCGAGCTTCGAGTGCAAAGGAACCGGGCAGTTCTTGAAGCTTGCGAGCGCATATGCCAGAGACGAAGTAGGCGTTGTCCTATTCCACAACGCAGCGCTTAAGTCGGCAGTCCTTGAACTAAAGTCCCTCCGTGACTCCTTCTCCCACTCTGCCGGTCAGATGCCCGGCCGTCGCACAGAACTGCACGTCACAATCGAAAAATCTCGTGCTCGGGGCTACCTGATAACGATCGAGGACAACAACTGGGTCGCTCCACCCAGGGCAGTCGCGTTCTATCTGCTGCAAGCCGAGCGCGTATATAAGTTGTTCTCCGAGGCGGTGATGGAGAAGTATCTTGCACGCATGGCACCGCGCACTGAGGCCTAACCACGATATGGACCCACAAGTGCAAGTAACTGATCGATAGTTTTGCTTGTGGGGATGCGCCTACAGTCGTATATTCGGCATTTGTGGTGACCCGCCCGTGCCGACATCCAATCCGCGTCACCGAGGCGCCCATCGGCACTAGCAGCGGAAAATGAGCTGCAAGAGTTATCAGCGTCTGTCGGTGTGGGGTGAACCTGGCTGGCAATTGGATGGTCGATCAATCTCGTCGCAAACGCGGATGGGTCCACAGTTGCCTTCACGTTCGGCGTCGATATCGGGTTTGCGCGACAATGGGCTTTCCCGTGGGAGTAAATTATGGAACTTACCGCAGTCCTTACGCACGCCGAAGAAGGCGGATATATAGCCTTCAATCCTGAAACAGGCACCACGACCCAAGGTGAGACAGTTGACGAGGCTATTGCGCATCTGACAGAGGCAACCGCGCTCTATCTTTCTGAATTTCCGCTCTCCGCTCCAGGGCATCCCTTGGTGACGATGTTCAGTGTTCCTGCTCATGCCTAAACTGCCCCACATCTCTGGGGCTTCGGCGATCAGGGCGCTTGAACGGTTGGGGTTTGTGCAGGTTCGCCAGTCTGGTAGCCACGTCATCATGCGGCGTGGCTCTAAAGGTTGTGTGGTTCCGATGCACAGCGAAGTCAAAATTGGAACCCTTGCAGGCGTCCTGCGTCAGGCTGACGTATCCCCCGAAGAATTCATCGCTGCGCTTTGACCCTGACGCCCCACTGAGTCCGGCAGGTTCTCGCCGGACTTGATATTCACCATGAAATTGAAATATTAGATATTCGAATTTCATGGTGTTTTCTGATAGCATTCAAGCATGCTACCCAGATATTCCCTCGAAACTGCGGTTCGAACCGCACTTGGACGCTCGCGTGGCGTCGTGCTGCGTGGGCCACGGCAGTCTGGCAAAAGCACACTGGCACAACAGTTCCTGAACCGCGAGTCGCGGAACTACTTCGACCTGGAATATCCACCGCACGCCCAACGCCTGGAGCAAGCGACGCAGACGCTGGAGCACCTGCAAGGCCTGGTGGTCATCGACGAGGTGCAACTTCGACCCGGACTGTTTGCGTTGCTGCGCACCTTGATGGACCGCTCCAACGCCCCCGGACAATACCTGTTGCTGGGCAGCGCCTCGCCGGAACTGATGCGACAAGCCGGCGAGTCACTGCTAGGTCGGGTGGAAACCGTGGAAGTGGCGGGCTTCAACCTGGAGGAGCTTTGCGCGGCTGATGGCCATTACAGCAACGATATTGCCACCCGGCTGTGGCTGCGTGGCGGGTTTCCGCGCTCATACCTTGCGGCATCAGATGAAGACAGCTTTGCCTGGCGCGCCCACGCTGTGACTGACCACGTGCGCGTGGACATGCCGCAGTTCGGCATCAACATCGCAGCGCCGGCGATGCTGCGCTTTTGGACCATGCTGGCCCACTACCACGGACAAATCTGGTCGGCCGCACCTTCAGCACGGTCCATGGGCGTGTCGGAACCCACCATTCGGCGCTATCTGGACACACTCACACAAACGCTCATGGTGCGCCAGCTACAGCCGTGGCACGAAAACCTCGGAAAACGCCAAGTCAAGGCTCCCAAAATTTACTTTCGCGAGACCGGCTTGTTGCACGCTTTGATGGGTGTGAGAAGCGTCGCCGAACTGGTCACCCACCCCTACTGCGGCGCCAGTTGGGAAGGTTTTGCTCTGGAACAGGTGCTGCGCATTGCGCAACCCGACGAAGCGTTTTTCTGGGCTACCCACCAAGGCTCTGAGCTGGACCTGCTAATGCTCAAGGGCCAGCAGCGCATTGGCGTCGAGTTCAAGCGCGCCGACGCCCCCAGGGTGACGCCCAGCATGCGCATCGCCATGCACGACCTGCGGCTCGACGCGCTGTACGTGGTCTATCCCGGGTTGCACCGCTACCCGTTGGGCGAAGGGGTGGAAGCTGTTCCGCTGTGGGCCATGCTGCCCGCATAAAGACGGGCGCAAACCAGCTACATTACTGCCGACCTGACCCACAGGCCCAGCAATCCGCTGCCAACAAAATGACGCAGTGAATAAGCTATAGTGCTTGGAACGAATTCGTTCTCGCACTTGCTCCGGCCGGCGCGAAGAACGCGACACAGCGGAGGCGGCGGGTTTCATGGTTTTTTTCGTACCCTGTTTTTTCACCGTATTTGCGGCAAAGCCATACTGCGCGCACCTTTGCGATGATTCCGACTTTCAATTTAGACCGCGAGCACAAGATATGGCATGCGGACTGATGCGGTCGACAGTACGTAGGCGTCATAAATACCCACCGTTGTATCTGCTTTCATTCCATCAAGAAAGGGAATCCCATGAAGGTTTATCGAGGCCCCAATTCAAAGCCGTTTTATGATGATTCGCATGAATTCGTTTCAAGGGTCTCGCCTAGCGCACTCGAAGATGGCACTAGATCAAACGCTTTGATTCGCTTCAACATCACGAAGGATGGAGTCGAACGTCAGGCTGTTTGCACGGCGCAGTTTGAGGAAGATGACATCATTCCCATGATTGGTGGCCTCTTGGCACGACTTAAGGTAAATCAAGATTGCCTCGCAAAGATCAAGGCGACTGTAGGCGACAAGAAGTTGTCCGAGAAAGACAAACTTCTTGCAATTCAAGCGGCGATGTCGCACGTGAAATGAAACCCAGGCCCACTCATCATGACTATCGAGCAAACTCAGACGAATGCAGTCCTTCGGAGGAAGGCCGAAACTGGAAACTTGGCTGCTGCGGATGAACTGGCTACCTTGCTGTACGGACAGGGGCAGCTCGAAGACTCCGCGACCTTCTATCTCAAAGCTCTCGAAGGCGGCTTCTACAATGGGAACCCAAAGCCTGAGAGTGAGCAGAATTTCTTCCGAATGATCGACGGCGGACTGATCTCAACGGATTCAGCCGCTGCGCGTTTTGTCCGCGAGCGAAGAAAAGTATCGGAAGAGGTAACAGGCCGTGCATACAAGGCTGCGGGCCGCGCTGGAATAGCAACGTTCATCGTGTACATGGCTCTCATTTTCGGGGGTGGCGTCTCCGGGTTTCTTCGAGACTTCTCGCTTGTCATAGCCGGCGGTCTTGCCTGGGCCGCTTGGCAAATGGTGCTCTCATCTTTCAGCGAATGACGCCCAACCCTTCCATATAGCGGACATGCCCCGGGGTACCGGGTCATGTTCGCTCATGTCAAACGTCAGGCTTCACAACCCCTCGCCATAAACCTCTCACGCATTGCTCTTGGCACGTTTGCCTATACGGTCGTCACCTTTCCCATCGTGGTCACTTGGCACGTCGTGCTCTTCAAGGAAAAATACACAGCGTTCGGCTATTTCACCGGAGAGCCGAGCTTCCTTTTAGGCTTTTTGACTATCGCTGTACAGGGAGCGATCCTGTCGGCGTTGTTCCCCCTGGTGAGGCTCAGCGGTTCGCCCATCGTCCGCGGTTTGAAGTTCTCTGCAATAGTTGGCGCGTTCTTCTGGACGTCGCATGTGCTCGCGTTCGTTGCCAAGCAGGCCATGCCAGACGCACCACTCTTCGTCGCCATGGAAACAGGGTACCTGGCGGTTCAGTTTGGTGTCTTTGGTGTCCTCATTGGCCTCGCCTTCAAGGGCCTGCCACAAGAAGCCTAGCCCCTCGCTCAAGCGCAGCGCCAACGTTTGCTGCCTACCCCGCCGCCAACCTCCTCAACGCCCACGCCCGCAACCATCACCCCGCCTTCGCCGCCCCCTGCCAGGCCTGTGCCACTGCATCGGCGTCGCCGCGCTGCTCGGCCAGTTGGGCCAGTGCCAGCCAGGCCTTGCGTTCCAGGCCCGTGTCTTGCAAGCGCGGCAGCGCCTGTTTGAGCAATTGCTGCGCCTTGCCCCAAAGCTGCAGCCGCATGCAGGTAATGCCAGCCAGATAAAGCAGGGCCGAGTCGCCCGGGCTGGCCATCTGTGCCTTCTCGATACGTGTCAGCCAGCGCGCGTCGGGCGCGCCGCCGGCCAGCGCAAAACCGCTCTCTAGCACCTGAATCAGGTGAATGCGCTGGTCTTGCGCCAATGAGTCTGGTTGCTCCACCATGCGGTCCCAGACCGGCAGTATCCAGCTCTGCGCCAGCGTCACGTCGCCGCCGAGCTTGAGCATCCTGATGCAGGCCTGCAGCGCCACTTGCGGCATCTGCCTCTCCGCAGCATCGAGCTGGTTCCAGGCCACCTGCAACTGGTCGGGGTCATAGGCCGACATCAGCAACTCGATCGCCAGGCCACGCACCAGCCCCTGCGCGGCCACTTCGGAAAAAGCGCGATGCTTGGCCAGCAGACGCGCCGTCTCCAGTGCCACCGTGGTCTGGCGTGCCATGCGCGCCGCCTTCAGGCGCAAACGCAAGGCCACGGTGCGCCGCGCCACACCTTGCGGTAATTGATCGAGCCATTCCAGCGCGCTGATGGCATCGCGGTCTTCCACCGCCCAGCGCGCGGCGCGCAACTGCACGCCTTCGCGCATTTCCTGCGCATCATGCAGCGTGGCCTGCTCCAGCGCCTGGCGGAAATGCTCTTCGCGCCCCGCCTTGTCCTGCAGCGCCTGGGCACTCTCGGCCGCCAGCAGATGCGACAGCGCGCGCAGCCGCGCCGAGTAGGCCAGTGTTTCACCGCTGCGCGTCATCGCGCTCTCACGCGCCAGCACCAGTTGCACGGCTTTTCTGGCGCGGATAAAGCGCCCCGCCACCAGGTGCGACAGCGCGTCCAGCAGGCAAGCGTACAAGGCGCGCTCCTGGTGTTGAATACGCCACGAGCGGGCCTGACTGGGTATCGCAAACAGCGCGGCCAGCGCGCGCAGCGCCACATGCAGCGCAAAGAACAACAGCGCCAGCACCAGCACCACCAGATTGAGCGACAGATCGACCCGGTGCGGTGGCCAAAAAACGGTGATCGTGCCCTGGTTGTTGCCGGCAAACAGCGCGATGGCGACGGCCACACCGAACAGCGCCAAAAACCACAAAGCGGCCCGCATCGCTATCTTCCAGCGGCCGCGGTGGCGAGCGCGGTGAGCGTTTCATCGACGCGTGGCAGTTGCAGTGTCTTCATCTGCCCCTGCACCTGGCGCAACAGCGCGGTGGCCGTCTGCGTTTTGCGCGAGCTGGCGTCGAAATACCTGGTCAGCGAGACGGACGCGGCTTCCAGGTCGGCGCGCGACGAGTCCAACTGGCGCGCCAACAATCCGAGCCGGGCATTCAATATCTTGAGCTTGAAATTCTCGCGCACAAAAAACGACTGCTCCGGCGACAGAAGTGCCGCCTCTGGCTGTTCGACGCGACTCACGCGCACCAGCATATAGGCCTCGTCACGCAGCACCTGCAGGGCGCGTTGCCACCACAGCGGAGTGGGTGCCGCAGGGGCGGCTTTGCCCGCCACCAGACGGTTGACCGACGCCACGGCGTTGGCAACCACCAGCTCATCGGCCAGATGCGCTAGTTCGTCGAGCTTGACCAGCAACCCCGGCGTGTCACTGACGGTAGCCGACTTGACGCGGTCGATATCGCGCCGGATCGCGCGCTGCAACGGGTTCAGTCGCGGTTGTGCGGCGCGCGCCACGCGCTGATCGGCGCTTTGCAGCGCGGCGAGTAACGGCTGGACACTGCCGGTGAGCTGCGCCTGCTGCTGTGCCAGGCGTAGCGCCGACTCGATATCGACCACCAGATTCTCGTCGCGTGAGCGCGACAGGCTTTGCATCAACTCTTCGAGCTGCGTGCGCTGCAACGCGACCTCGTTCAGGCGCGCGTCAAACACGCCAACCCGGGTCGCCGCCTCACGCGCCAGATCCTGCGCCTGTTTCGCGTTGGCCCTGGCCTCGATCGCCTGGGCGCTGGTGTCAGCACTCTGGCGCGCCAGTTGCTCCTGGATGTTCGAGAGTTTCTGCCACAAAAAGCCGCTGAGCAACAGGGCCAGCACAGCCACGACCGCAACGCCGATGATGACGGCGAATGGCAAGCTTCTGGGCAGCACAGCAACGGTCTGTGCTGAATCCCCTGCGGTGCGAACCGGTGCCTCGATGACGGGATCTGTGTTCATCGTGTGATTTTAAGGGCTCAACTTGTGTTGCGCAGACAAAGATGCCAGCACATCACCCACCGTCGGGCGCGTCTGCGCGACGGCGCCAAAACCGGCTTTGGCCAGCGCCGCTGCGATGCGCGGATGCGTCGCCAGCGCGCGCCCCGCAGCCCAGCTCTGTCCTGGCACGCAGCGGCCCAGGTTGGTCAGCGCTTCGCTGCTGCTAAACAGCCAGACCGAGCCATCACTGGCGGCCTGCCGTGCCGCGTCTTGTTGCTGGCTGCTCCATTGCGGCACGCTGCGCTGATAGGAGACGACAAAATCAGTGTGCGCGCCGGCCTGTGCAACCTGGTTGGCAAACCATTCTCGCCCATTGCCGCTGACCGCTTGCGCACCGGCTGCGCCATCGACACCGCGCACGATCAGCACGCGCTGGGCGGCGCGCAGTTGCGCGGCCACAATCTGCCACAAGGCCTCCGAATCGAATTGACCGGCGTCCGCTGCCGGGCTGTCAATCAGCTCGGCCGCAACGCCGGCGCGCAGCAAGGCGCGCCGCGTGCCCGGGCCGGTGGCCCAGGCCCTGAGCGCTGGCTGCACCTCAAAGCCGGGACCGGATGCGGGCCGCGCCGCAAAGAACTGCTCGACCGCGTTGGCGCTGACAAACATCACGGCCACATAGTCGGCGAGCCGCTGCCAGACCTGCTGCAGCGCAGCCTGGTCCGGCGCCGGCCCGATTTCGATCAGGGGCAGGGCCAGCGCATCCAAGCCGGCCGCCGACAGCTCTGCCACCCACTCTTTTGCCTCACGTAACGGTCGGGTAACAATGACCCGCATGATCAGGCGTGACCCTGGGGCGCGTCCGGCGCCAGAATTTCTCCGCCTTTGGCGACCACCTCAGCGCGCAAATCAGCGGCAACGCGCTGCCCCAACGCACTGGCGCTGTCCAGATCGGTCACGCGCGCGCTGGCGCGCACGCTCACCAGTGCCAGCACGCCCTGTGGGTCGCCCCAGGCGGCGTCAATGCTCAGGGTGTCGCCGCTCAGCGTGGCAAACGCGGCCAGCGGCATCGAGCAACTGCCGCCCATGGCGCGGCTGACGGCGCGCTCCGCCGCCACGGCCAGCCAGGTGGTCTGATGCGCCAGCGGGCGCAGCGCGTCGATCACGTCCTGGCGTGCGCTGCGCACTTCGATCCCGAGCGCGCCCTGGCCGGCTGCGGGCAGCATCTGCACCGGCTCAAAAGCGGTGCAAATGCGCTGCGCCAGACCGAGCCGCTTCAAGCCGGACGCGGCCAGCACGATGGCTGCGTACTGGCCCTCGTCGAGCTTGCGCAATCGTGTGTCGAGGTTGCCGCGCAAGGGCTCGATCACCAGGTCGGGGCGCAGCGCGCGCAGCAGCGCCATGCGCCGCAGGCTAGATGTGCCGACCACGGCGCCAAGAGGCAACGCGGCAAGATTGGCATACTGGTTGGAGACAAAGGCGTCGCGCGGGTCTTCGCGCTCCATGATGCAGGCCAGGCTAAAGCCGGCCGGCAATTCCATCGGCACGTCTTTGAGCGAATGCACCGCCAGGTCGGCCCGGCCGTCTTCCAGCGCAACTTCAAGCTCTTTGACGAACAGGCCCTTGCCGCCGACCTTGCTCAACGCCCGGTCCAGAATCTGGTCGCCCAGTGTGGTCATGCCCAGAATGCTGACCTGGTGGCCAAGACCCTCCAGCAGCGCCTTGACATGCTGTGCCTGCCACATCGCGAGGCGGCTCTCTCGTGTTGCTATCGTCAAACTGCTCATACGCTGGCTTTGCTCTCGGTTGTAACTGGTTGGTAATCGTGATCGAACGGACAATGCTAGCATGGCAGCAGACACTTATCCGCAACCCGTTCAGCGTCAAAACACCATGCCCAAGTCACCTGCCGCAGCCTCTGCCGCACGCACCAAGGAAACCGAGCGACCGCTGGTCGAAGACATGCGCCTGCTCGGGCGCATTCTGGGCGACGTGATCCGCGAACAGGAAGGTGTGGCCGCGTTCGAACTGATTGAGCAGATCCGGCAATTGTCGGTGGCGTTTCGGCGCGACGCCGACGCAGCCGCCGACAAGACGCTGAAGAAGCTGCTCAAGGGCCTGAGCGGTGACCAGACCGTCAGCGTGATTCGCGCCTTCACCTATTTCAGCCATCTGGCCAACCTGGCCGAAGACCGCCATCACATTCGGCGCCGCGCGATCCACGAACGCGCCGGCGACACGCAGGAAGGCAGCATCGAGGTGGCGCTCGGCCGCTTGCGCGGCGCCGGCATTTCGTCCGCCGCAATCGCCGCCACGCTGGACAGCAGCTTTATCTCGCCGGTGCTGACCGCGCACCCAACCGAAGTGCAGCGCAAAAGTATTCTGGACGCCGAGCGCGACATCGCCCAGTTGCTGGCGACGCGCGACGACATCAAGCTCAGGAGCGCCGGCGTCAACGCCAGAACCGACACACTGACGCCGCGCGAGCTTAGCGCCAACGAACGGCAAATCAGCGCGCGCGTGCAGCAGCTTTGGCAAACCAGATTGCTGCGCCACAGCAAGCTGACCGTTGCCGATGAAGTTGAAAACGCATTGAGCTACTACGAATCAACGTTTTTGGGCGAAATCCCCAAACTCTATGCCGCGCTGGAGCAGGAACTCGGGCAACTGCCGCTACACAGCTTCTTGCGCATGGGTCAGTGGATTGGCGGCGACCGCGACGGCAACCCCAACGTGAACGCGCAGACGTTGACGCACGCGCTGCGCCGCCAGGCTGACGTGGCGCTACGCCACTACCTGACCGAGGTGCATTACCTGGGCGGCGAACTGTCGCTGTCGGCGACGCTGGTGGGTTGCCGGCCCGAGCTGCAGGCACTGGCGGAACGCTCGCCCGACAGCAACGAACACCGCAAGGACGAGCCGTACCGGCGCGCGCTGATCGGCGTTTATGCCAGACTGGCCGCAACGCTCAAGCACCTGACCGGGGGCGACGCGGCGCGCCATGCGGTGGCGCCGCAGCACGCCTACCCGACGGCAGAAGAATTCCTGCTGGATCTGCGCATCATCGAAGCCTCGCTGCTGGCGCATCATGGCGGCGCGCTGGTGGCGCAGCGCCTGCACCCGCTGATCCGCGCCGTGCAGGTGTTTGGCTTTCATCTGGCCAGCGTCGATTTGCGCCAGAGCTCCGACCAGCACGAAGCGGTGCTGGCCGAGTTGCTGGCGGTGGCGCGCGTTGAGGCCGGCTATGCGCAGCTTGGTGAGGCGGCCAAGCGCAAGCTGCTGCTCGCCCTGCTCAACGACGCACGCCCGTTGCGCGTCATGGGCGCCAACTACTCGGCACACACGCAAAGCGAGCTCGCCATCTTCGAGGCAGCCAAGACCATGCGCGAGAGTTTCGGTGTGCAGGCGATCCGCCACTACATCATCAGCCACACCGAGACGGTCAGCGACCTGCTCGAAGTGCTGTTGCTGCAAAAAGAAGTCGGCCTGATGCGCGCCACGCTGGACGCACAGGCCAGCTGTGACCTGATCGTGGTGCCGCTGTTCGAGACCATTAAAGACCTGCGCAACGCCGCACCCATCATGCGCGAGTTCTATGCGCTGCCCGGCGTGCTGGCACTGATCGCGCGCGGCACAGCGAGCCAGTACGGCGAGCAGGACATCATGCTCGGCTATTCCGACAGCAACAAGGACGGCGGCATCTTCACCAGCAACTGGGAGCTGTACCGCGCCGAGATCGCGCTGGTCGAATTGTTTGATGAGATCAACCGCAGCGGCGCAACAACACAACAGCTTCGGCTCAGAATGTTCCATGGTCGCGGTGGCACCGTGGGTCGCGGCGGCGGCCCGAGCTACCAGGCGATCCTGGCGCAACCGCCGGGCACGGTGCGCGGACAGATTCGCCTGACCGAACAGGGCGAGGTCATAGGCTCCAAGTACGCCAACCCCGAAATCGGCCGGCGCAACCTGGAGACACTGGTTGCCGCCACGTTAGAGGCAACGCTGTTGCAGCCGACCAAATCGGCAACCGCGCCGTTCCTGCAGGCCGCCGCCGAGCTGTCGCAAAGCAGCATGGCGGCGTATCGCAAGCTGGTGTATCAAACGCCCGGTTTCACGCAGTACTATTTTGAATCGACGCCGATCCGCGAAATTGCCGAACTCAACATCGGCTCGCGCCCGGCGTCGCGCAAGGCGTCGCAAAAGATTGAAGACTTGCGCGCCATTCCGTGGGGCTTTAGCTGGGGTCAGTGCCGGCTCACGTTGCCCGGCTGGTATGGCTTCGGCTCGGCGGTCGAACTGTTTGTGAAGCAGGACGCCGACAAAAGCAAACTGGCCTTGCTGCAACAGATGTACCGGCAATGGCCGTTCTTCAAGACTCTGCTGTCCAACATCGACATGGTGATGGCCAAGAGCGACCTGGCGCTGGCGTCGCGCTATGCAGAACTGGTGACCGACACGCGGCTGCGCAAGAAGATCTTTGCCGCGATCGAGATGGAATGGCATCTCACCGCCGCCGCGCTGAGCCTGATCACCGGCGACAAACAGCGACTGGCGCACAACGCGGCGCTGCAGCGCTCGATCCGCCACCGCTTTCCGTACATCGACCCGCTGCATCACCTGCAGGTCGAACTGGTACGCCGCTACCGCGCCGGCCAGGCCGACGAGCGGGTGCAGCGTGGCATCCACATCTCGATCAACGGTATTGCGGCGGGCTTGCGCAATACGGGTTGATACCGCCCCAAACGCCGCTACCATGTGGGGGTCGATGACATCGCACACAACGCCACTGGGATGATTGATCCGTTCGCCAAACCGCTGCCACAGCCACAACGCCTGTCCGCCAGCGCGCTGTTGACTACGGGGGTACTGCACCTGGCGCTGCTGTGGCTGATGCTGCAGTCGGCGCCGATGCTGCAGACGGCGCGCCAGGTCGTGCTGTACCTCAAGCCGATCACGCAGATGCTGCAACCTCCACCGCTGCCCAAACCCAAACCAGTGCTGCCGCCGACGCCCAAGGCGGTGCGCGAGATCACGCCACCAGCGCCGGTGTTGGCTCCCCCCAAGGCGATCGTGGTGCCACCGGAACCACCACCACCGGTGCCAGTGCTGCCAGCGCCGCCCGTCGTCAAACCGACACCAATACCGACACCAGCGCCTGAGCCGGTACCGGTGCCGGTGATCGAGCCGCCAAGCCCCAAACCGGAACCGCTACCTGAGCCGGTGCCAGTGCCGACGCCGACACCTGCACCCGCGCCGATACCTGAGCCTGCCCCGGCGCCAACGCCAACTCCAACGCCCGCGCCTACACCTGCCGCTGCACCGACGCCTGCCCCGGCTCCCGCTGTTGCACCCGCGCCCGCACCTGCACCTACCCCAACTGCCGCACCTGCGGCTGCGCCCGCACCCGCACCTGCTCCCGCTGTTGCACCTGCACCCGCCGCTGCACCCGCCCCTGCACCGGCAGCGGCGACGCCGAGCCTGGCGCCAGCGCCGACATCAGCTCCGGTGCGGCCAGCCGCCATCACGCCGGTGGAAGCGCCAGCGGCAGCGGCAGCGGCGGCGGCAGCGCCAGCCGCCACTGTGCCATCAGGCGGAGCCGGCGGATGGCCGGCCCCGGCATCGGACGCGGCCAAAGCAGTGCCGGGCCTGTACCCGTACATGAGAAATCCACCGCCGCGCCAGCGAAGCTTGGCGGATATGGCGAACGAACAACTCAACGGCGCACGCCAGCGCAACCGCCTGGCCGAAAGTGTCGATGCGGCCGAGAAGCCGGACTGCCTCGGCCCGAATCCGGGAGGCAGCTTGCTGGGCATCTTCACGATCCCGATCGCGGCAGCCAGAGACAAGTGCAAATAATGCGGCAACACCTCATCCACATTTCTCCAGGAACCATGGAAGTCATCATGTTCAAAACACTTTCGACACGGCAGCGCACCACCCTTACTCCGTTCGCTTTGGCGCTGGCATTGGGGCTGGCATGCACCGCCCCGGCGCGGACGCAGGCACAAACCCCGGCACCGGTATCGGCGTTCGAGACCAGGCCGGCGACGCCAGTCGCTGCGCCGGCAAGCGCAACGCCGGCGTCACTGACCGCGAGCGCAATCCAGCCGCCGGCGGGCGACGCGGCGCCAGCCAACCCGTATGGCCTGCGCTCGGTCTGGCAGCAGGGCGACGCCGTTGCGCGCGGCACGCTCGGTCTGCTGGCCGTGATGTCGCTGCTAAGCTGGTACGTGATTGTTGCCAAGGCGCTGGAGCAGCGGCGCCTGACGGCGCAGGCACTGGCGGCCAAGGCGGCCTTTGCCGGCGCGGCACCGCTGACCACGCGCAGCGAGGCGTTGCCCAAGACCAGCCCGTTTCGCGCCATCGTCGATTCAGCGGCTGACGCGGCGCGTCGGCACGCCAGTCTGGCGGGACAGGTGGACATGCATAGCTGGCTAAGCCAGGACATCGTGCATTCGGTGGCCAGCCTGCAAATGCGCACTCAGGAAGGTTTGTCGATCCTGGCCACGGTCGGCGCGACGGCCCCGTTTGTCGGCCTGTTCGGCACCGTCTGGGGTATCTACAACGCGCTGGTGACGATAGGCACATCGGGCCAGGCTTCGATTGAAAAGGTGGCCGGCCCGGTGGGGGAAGCGCTGATCATGACGGCGCTCGGGCTGGCGGTGGCGGTGCCGGCCGTGCTGGGATACAACTGGCTGGTGCGGCGCAACCGCGTCACGCTGCATGCAGTGAAGGGCTTTGGCTCGGAGTTGCACACCCAGTTGCTGGTCGAGATCGAACACCAGCAGCACGGCGCAGTGCCACAACAGCAGGTCTGAGCCATGGCGATCAGTTACCGCGACGCAGACGAAGATGGCGACGCCATGCTGTCCGACATCAACACCACGCCGCTGGTCGATGTGATGCTGGTGCTGCTGATCATTTTTTTGATCACCATTCCGGTCATCAACACCTCCGTCGCGCTGCGCCTGCCCAAGCAAAGCAACCAGTTGCGCCAGGCGCTGCCCGAGACGGTGCTGATCTCGGTCGATGCACGCGGCGCCACCTACTGGTTTGACGCGCGGCTGAACAATGCGCAAAACCTGGCCGAGCGGCTGCGCCAGACCGCCGCCAGACAGCCGCAGCCCGAGGTGCATATACGCGGCGATGCTCGCGCCGACTACGAGGCGGTGGCGCGTGTGTTGCAGGCAGCCCAGGCAGCCGGCATTGTGCGCATCGGTTTTGTCACCGAGCCGCCAGTGGCGCGCTAGGAAAAATACCATGGCAATCGACTTTGACGATGCAGCGCAGGCCGACGGACTCGACGTGGCCTCGGGCATGAACATCACGCCGCTGATCGACGTGCTGCTGGTACTGCTGGTGATGCTGATCATCACGATACCGATCCAGTTGCACTCGGTCGAGATGGAACTGCCGGCCGGTCTGCCGCCGCCGCAACTCAGCCAGCCACTGGTGGTGACCATCGAGATCACGGCCGCCAACCAGCTCGTCTGGAACGGTGCGGCGCTGGCGGATCAGGCTGCGCTACGCCAGCAACTGCAGGCGGCGGCGCAACTGGCGGAGCAACCGGAAATCCATATCCGCGCTGATAGTCGCAGCAAGTACGACACGCTTGCGGCGGTGCTGAGCGGCGCGCAACGCGCCGGTCTGCAAAAGGTCGGCGTGGTCGGGCTGGAAGCCTACAAAAACTAGGGAAATTGGAATAACCCAATGTACTTATCCCGTTGCAACATTTTCGTCACTGCGAGGAGCGTCAGCGACGCGGCAGTCCATGGATCGCCACAGCCTACGGCCTCGCGATGACGACGTGTTGGTTCATGGTTTGTGTGCGGTTCCGACCCGGAACTGGAAACGCAATGACGAGTGAAAGGACTTTTTGCAATTTCCAAGCTACTAAGGTTTTTTGGCAGCGTTGGCGAAATCACCGGCATAGACCTGCACCAGCTTGGCCGGGTCAAAATATTTGACGATTGCCGCGTTGACGTCAGCCAAGCTGGCGGCTTTCAGGCGCGCCTCGTTGTCGGCCACAAACTGCATGCTGCGCCCCTGAAACAACTGGCTGCTCAGGGTGCCGGCCAGCGAGCCGTCCTGCGAACGGCTGATCATTTGCCCCTGCAGGATGCCGCTCTTGGCGTCCTGCAACTCCTGCTCGGTCACGCCGTCCTTGACGAAGCGCGCCATCTCTTCGGCCAGGCCGGCCTTCAATTTATCCAGATTTTGCGGCGCATAGATCGCATAGAAACCCAGCGCACTGTTTGGCTCGTAAGGATTCAACTGCAGGAACGACCCGGCGCCATAGCTGATGCCGTCTTTCTGCCGCAGCCTGTCCACGATGCGGCTCTTCAGGCCGCCGCCACCCAGCACCCGGTTCGCCAGCGCCAGGGCTTGTGCATCGGCCACATCGTCCTTCACCGGCAACGCCATGCCGGCCATGTAGAACGCGTTGGCCTTGTCTGGTGTCTCGAAGCGCAACGCCGCCGGCTTGTTGTCGCGGTACGGATGTGCAACGCGTACATAGGCCTGGCTGGCGTTCCAGTCACCAAGCAGCGCGGCAATCGCCGACTGCGCCGCGGCCGTGTCAAAGTCACCGACCAGCGCGAACTGGCCGGCGTTGGTGCCATAGAACGCTTGATGAAACGCCTTCAAATCAGCATGCTTGACGGCTTTGACGGCCTCGATCTGTTCGTCAAAGCTCGCGGCGTAGCGAACATCGCCCTTTTTGTACGGATTGTCATGGCGGCTCAGCTCGTTTTGCGCCACTGCGTCGGGCTGGCGCCGCTGCTCCTCAATGCCGGTCAGTGTCTCGGTGCGCAACTGCTCGAACTCGGCTGGCGGGAAGCTCGGGTTGCGCAGGACGTCGCGGATCAGGCTCAAAGTGTCAGCCAGTTGCTCGCGCCGGGTTTCGAAACTGACGCTCACCGCATTGCCGTCGACCGTGCCGATCGACAGTTTGGCCTTCAATTCGTCCAGCCGGTCGGCAATTTGCTGGCGACTCAGTTTGCTCGTGCCGCGCAGCAGCATCTGGGCGGCAAATTGCGCCGTTTCGCGTTTGCCGAACAGGCTCTTCTCGTCACCCATGCGCAACACCATCTGACCGTTGACGGTATTGCCGCGCGTGCTCTTGGCCAGCAGCGCGCCTTTCATGCCGTTGGGCAGGGCGACGCGCACCGTGCGCTGGTCAATGTTTTGTGGGCTGGGGTCAAACGTTTCGCCGGCCGCCACTGCAGCCTTGCCCTGGTAGTTGGCCAGCAACGCCACCAAATCCGGTGCAGCCGGCACGCTGGCACGCTGCGGCTTCTCGGTCGGAATGAACTGCCCGTAGGTGCGGTTGCTCTGGACCAGGTAATTCTCGGCCACCTGCTGCACGTCTTTGAGCGTCGCGTTTTCGATGCGGTCGCGCCGCAGGAAATACAGACGCCAGTCGCCCTGCGCAACCGACTCCGACAGTCCAATGCCGAACGATGTGGGGTTCGACAGTGCCTTGTCAAAAGCATTCAACATGGCGGTCTTGGAGCGTTTCAGTTCGGCCTCGGTAATCGGCTCTTTTTTGACGCCTTCGACCACCTCGATCATGATCTTCCTGGCTTCTTCAGTCGAGTGGGTTTTGTTCAGATTGGCGAACAGCATCAGATAGCCCGGGTCGTGCAGTGCCAGCGAGTCGGCATCGATACTGGCCGCCTTGTGCTGGTCCACCAGCGCCTTGTGCAGCCGCCCGGACGGCGTGTCGCCCAGAATATAGGCCAGCAGTTCGGCGTAGGCGGCATCAGCGTGCGCGCCGGGCGCAATGTGATACAGCACGCCCAGCAGATACGAGTCCCCAACCCGTGCCACCGTCACTTCGCGCGCGCCGTCCTGCACCGGGTCCAGCGTGTACAGCAGCGGCAACTGGCGCGCCGGTTTTGGAATGACGCCGAAGGACTGTTCGATGCGTCCGAGCACCCGGGCCTCGTCAAACTTGCCGGTCACAATCAGCGTCGCGTTATCGGGCTGGTAGTAGTTGCGGTAGAACGCCTGCAGGTTCTCAATTCGGACGTTCTCCACATCGGTACGCGCGCCAATCGTGCTTTTGCCGTAGTTGTGCCACTGGTAGGCGGCGGCCGTCATCTGCTGCCACAGCACGCGCCCCGGATTGTTTTCACCCGACTCCATCTCGTTGCGCACCACGGTCATTTCACTGTCGAGGTCGCTGCGCGCGATGAAGCTGTTGACCATCCGGTCGGCCTCCATCTTCAGCGCCCAGTCCAGGTTGTCGTCGCTGGCGGCAAAAGTTTCGTGGTAATTGGTGCGGTCGTAGAACGTGGTGCCGTTCATGCGCATGCCGCGCCGCGCGAACTCTTCCACAATCGTCTTGCCCGGCAGGCTCGGTGTGCCTTTGAACACCAGGTGTTCCAGCAAATGCGCCATGCCGGTCTCGCCGTAGTTTTCGTGCCGGCTGCCGACCATATAGGTGATGTTCACGGTGGTGGTGGGCTTGGACGCATCGGGTGCCAGCAGCACGCGCAATCCGTTCGGCAAACGATATTCGGTAATGCCTTCGACGTTGGTAAACCTGACCGCCTTGGCCGGCGTTGCCGCAACAGCGGCGACCGGGTTCTTGGGGGACACTGACTGCGCACCGGCCAATGGAGCGACAAACGCAGCAACCAGCGCAAACGCCAGGCTCAGAGTGGGAAACCGCATGTTGGGAACCTCTTGGTGATCAATGAACTGAAGGTCGCGATGATACTTGGAACGTATCTTTACTGTGCAGTGCTTGTCACGCGGCGGCGCAAACATGAAAGCCTTGCGCGAATAGCGGCGAATGCGCTCCAGTTCATCCGGTCGCAAACTGCAACCGGTGCGTGCTTTGAATCTGGGTCCGCCATGCGGCCGACAGCTTGGCCGCTGCGGCGAACTTGGGCCAGCGCGCTACTGCCGCCTGCACCTCAAGGATGATCGCCTTGGCGCGGCCGCGCTTCATTAGCGCGGACTTGGCGCAGGCCTCGAAGTCGGCCAGCGTGAAGCCGTCGCGCTTGCCGTTGAGCGTCATCTGGTGCGTGGATGTCCAGGTGCCGGACGGGTTGTAGCTGTAGGTCACATCAAAGGCCGGCGCGAGCGACCAGTGGCCCCGCTTGTCCATCAAAAACGCGATGTTCTTTACATGGTCATCCTGATTGCGCGCAACGATGTTGAACACCATGCGCCGAAACTGTTGCTCGACGGCGGCCATCGGCAACTGGAGTTGGCGCAGCACCTGCAACGCCTGCTCGTAGCCGTACGCGCCGGCCTGATTGAAATCGAAATGCGCCAGCGCACAGAGAGACTGCATGTGCTGCTTCTCGCCACCTGCCAGCCGGTCGAAGCGGCGCGTCATGAAATGGCGGCGGCCATTCTCTTCCAGCAAGCGGCACTCGGTCATCGTGAGCCCGGCCGCCCTGGCCATCAGGTGGTACGCATATTCGATCGCGCCATAGCCCTTGGGGTCTTCCAGTTCCTTGTCTTTGTTGCCGGCCACGCCGTCAAACTTGATCAGCCAGTAGTCGAAACCTTCGCCCGCTGCAATCTGCCCTGAGCGCACCTCGTTGGTTTTGCGGTTCCACGCGATCACCGCCTTGGCGCGCGCGCCGCCAGCCGAAGTACCGACCTGCAAAATGTCCCGCAGCGCCTTGGCCCGTGCGGCCGCACTGAGCTTGCCTGTCAGATCATGGCGATGGGTCAGCACGTCGGACGCCAACCGCACCAGCGCGTCAATCTCGATTCTGCTGGCGGTGCGCGGCCTGGGACCCAGCACCGGCGCGAACTCTAGCGCCCCCATGCCGCGCGTTCCGGTGTAGCACAGGCGCGCCACCGCGCTAAAGCTGGCCGGCGTGCGGCCCTGCGTCGAGAGCCAGGCGTCGATCAGGGCATTGCCAAACTTGTCCGGCAGCGAGTCTGCCAACAGCCCCGGCAGACCATGAAACGTGTTGCGCGGCAACGCCGGAAATTCATAAACCCGTTCGCTCAGCGGCATCAGCAGCGGAGAAAGTTCGATCCCGCTGGCGGCAAATTTTGGGTCGTACTGAAAGGCGGCAACATCGCGTCCACCATCGATCGAGACCGCACCTATCGTGCGCCCCCAGAGTTGCACCTTGGCAATCATGCGCCATCACCCCAGGTCCAGTTTTTTGGCGTGACCGAGGCCGCCTTGGTGCCGGAGGCGCGCTGGCGTTGGCGCCCCTGAAGCTGCAACTGCTTGATCGGGCCGATGGCGGCCTCGGGAACCAGCGCATCCAGGCGCTCGATCAAGCCGAGCGCGCGGCAGACCCGGACAAAGCCCGACAACTGCGTTGCCGCCTGGCCCGACTCCAGCCGCTCCACCGTGCGCTTGGCCACGCCCGCCTGCTCGGCCAGCGCCGCCTGGGTCATGTTGAGTGCCAGCCGAGCCCCGGCCAGCCGCGCGCCCAGCTCGCGCAAGACGGCGTCATCGGCCATGGGACTTGAGATTTTCATAATGCGCCATAGTAGGCGACTTATGACGTGTTAGCAAGTGTTTTTCGCCACTAATGGCGATTTACATTAACTGCGCCGTTCAAACACGCCGCAACATGAACCCGGAGTGCCGCCGCACCGCCTCAGCGCACCAGCAACTCACGCACGCTGGCGAGCTGGCGGCGCGAGACGGCCAGCGGCTCATCGACGCCATCGAGTCGCAGCGCCCAGCCGTCGCCCTCCTCGGCGTCGAAGTGCTTTTCCAACGCACGCACGGCGCGCCGCGCGACCAATGCGTTGCGGTGCACGCGGATGAACAGTGGGCTGAATTTTTCTTCCAGCTCGTTGAGCGTTCCCTCCAGGATGTAACTCCTGGCGAGCGTGCGCACGGTGAGGTATTTCAGTTCGGCCTTGAGGTACAGCACCTGCGACAAGGGCACGCGCTCGGTGCGGTTGCGCTCCTGAATCACCAGCACTTCTTCTGCTTGATCAAGCGGCAAGACCTGTTCCATGCTGATGCCGCGCGCCACTTTTTGCAGCGCCTGCTGCAGCCGCTCCAGCCGCACTGGCTTTGTCAGGTAGTCAGCGGCCTCCAGTTCAAAGGCGCTGACCGCGTGCTCGGCATAGGCGGTGACAAACACCACGGCTGGCGCGTTCGGCAGCGTCTTGAGTATTCGCGCCAGCGTCAAGCCATCGGCGCCGGGCATATGGATGTCGATCAGTGCCAGGTCGACGCCCTGGCGCTGCAGGCACTCAACGGCCTGTGCCGCGTTGGCCGCTTCAGCCACCACAGCGGCCAGCGGCGCGCTGCACTCACCCAGCAGCGTGCGCAAGCGCGAGCGCGCCAACGGCTCGTCGTCAACAATCAAAACCTTGATCTGCATGCCTGCATGTCCTTGCCTGTCATATCGGCACTTCAATCCGGACCTGAAAGATGCCGTTCCTGAGCGCGCACTGGAACTGACCCTGCACATCATGCAGCAGCCGCAACCGCTCGCGCACATTGTCCAGCGCCACTCCGCTGCCACGCCGCCCCTGCCCGGCCGGTACCGTGTTGGTGACCTTGATCACTACCACCGAGCCGCGGCGCTGCGTCGATATCTTGATCTGCGCGCCGCGCTCGCTCGGTTCCACGCCGTGCTTGACCGCATTCTCCAGCAGCGGCTGCAACAGCAGCGGCGGCAACCTGGCCAGCGAGGCCTGTGCATCGAGCGCCCACTCAACCTGAATCCTGTCGCCAAAACGCACCTGCTCGATGGCCAGATAGCGCTGCGCCAGCGCGATCTCGTCGGCCAGCGTGACGGACTCGCCCTGCTCCGTCAGCGCGTGGCGAAACAAATCGCTCAAGTCCTCCAGCATCGCCTCGGCGCGGGCCGGTTCGGCGCGCACCAGCGCAATCACCGAATTGAGCGTGTTGAACAAAAAGTGCGGTCGGATGCGCGCCTGCAGCTCGCTCAAGCGGGCGGCGGTAGCGGCCGGGTTGATCGCCCTGGCGCGTGCCACCAATGCCGCCACCAGTGCGGCCGACAACAAGGCGCCACTAAAAGCGCTGGCCAGCCAGGGCGCCGACTCCAGCATACCGGTCAGCGCCAGCACGCCACATCCGTACAGGCCGGCCGCCGCACCGAGCGCGACACCGGCCAGTTGCTGGGGGCCAGTGTGCAAACGCGCAAGCACTTTCTTGAGACTACAGGCCACGATCAGCCAGACCAGTGTCGCCGGCAACGCGCCGCCGGTAACCAGCGCCAACCGATAGACCCAGTCGAGCACACTGGTGGCGCCGAACATCGCGCTCACCGCCACCGCGGCCTCGACAAACAGCACGGCCCGCAGCACGACACCGACATGGCACGCGTCGAACAACAGGGGTCGTCTGGCTTGCCGCGCCGGGGCAGCGCCTGCCGGTTCCTGGAAGGTCGATAAAATTTGCGAGTCTTTCATTAGCAGTTCGGGCGTATGCTTGAATCAGCCCTGATTATTGATGATCTTGTCCTTCAACCCCAAAGCCACTCGCATGACACACACGCAATTCGACAAAAAATCGCAAGCCTGGTCGGCCCTGTTCTCCGAACCGATGAGCGATCTGGTCAAGCGCTACACCGCCAGTGTGTTCTTCGACAAGCGGCTGTGGCAAGCCGACATTGCGGGATCGCTGGCGCACGCCGAAATGCTGGCGGCGCAACGCATCATCACGGCAGAGGATCAGCGCGCCATTGTGGACGGGTTGCAGTCCATCACCAGCGAAATCGAGGCCGGCCAGTTTGAATGGAAGCTCGACCTGGAGGACGTGCACCTGAACATCGAAGCGCGCCTGACGCAGCTCATCGGCGATGCGGGCAAACGCCTGCACACCGGGCGCTCACGCAACGACCAGGTGGCCACCGATGTGCGGCTGTGGCTGCGCGGCGAAATTGATTTGATCAGCGCGTTGCTGCGCGAGCTGCAAACGGCGCTACTGGATGTGGCAGAAGAGAACGTCGAAGTGATTTTGCCCGGCTTCACGCATTTGCAGGTGGCGCAGCCGGTCAGCTTCGGGCATCACCTGCTGGCTTATGTCGAGATGTTCAGCCGCGACGCCGAGCGCATGAGCGAAGTGCGCCGGCGCACCAACCGCCTCCCTTTGGGCGCCGCCGCGCTGGCCGGCACCAGTTATCCGCTGGACCGCAACCGGGTTGCCGTCACACTCGGCATGGTCGATGATGCGGGCCAACCGCAGGTCTGCCAGAACTCGCTTGATGCGGTCAGCGACCGCGACTTCGCGATCGAGTTCAGCGCCGCCGCCAGCCTGTGCATGGTGCACATCAGCCGCTTCAGCGAAGAGCTTGTGTTGTGGATGAGCCAGAACTTCGGTTTCATCAAAATCGCCGACCGCTTCACCACCGGCAGCTCCATCATGCCGCAGAAGAAAAACCCCGATGTACCGGAACTCGCGCGCGGCAAGACCGGCCGCGTGGTGGGCCATCTGATGGGCCTGCTCACGCTGATGAAGGGCCAACCACTGGCGTATAACAAGGACAACCAGGAAGACAAGGAGCCGCTGTTCGACACGGTGGACACGCTGAAAGACACGTTGCGCATCTTTGCCGAAATGGTCGGCGGCCAGTTCAACCCGGCAGCGCAGCAAAAGGAAGGTGGCATCAGCGTCAACGCCGAGGCGATGCAGCAGGCCGCGGCACGAGGCTACGCCACCGCCACCGATCTGGCCGACTACCTGGTGAAAAAAGGTTTGCCGTTTCGGGATGCGCACGAGACCGTGGCACACGCGGTCAAGGCGGCGATTGCGCACCAGGTTGATCTGTCGGAGCTGCCGCTGGCCGTG
Source organism: Betaproteobacteria bacterium (assembly GCA_031394895.1). Lineage (GTDB taxonomy): Bacteria > Pseudomonadota > Gammaproteobacteria > Burkholderiales > Burkholderiaceae_C > Rhodoferax. The sequence goes on along the minus strand of JANNUE010000398.1, from coordinate 8,037 downwards.
TTGCAGGAATTCAACCCGGGAATTGAAAAAGACGTGTACGCCGTGTTGAGTTTGCGCGGCTCGCTCAACGCGCGCAACATCCTGGGCGGCACCGCGCCGAATCAGGTGCGCCTGCAGATTGCGCGGCACCGCACGCGCCTGGCTTGAGGCCGGATGCCGCAGCGCGCCACTGGGCCAATCACATCAGCGCAAGCGACAATGTCCCGATCACGTTAAAGTCGTTCCGGGTTCCGACCGTAATCAATAATCCAACGGCGTGCTGGATGGAGGGCGTTATGCGACGTGTTCGATGGTTACTTGTATGTTGCGTACTGACACTGGCGGGCGCCAGCCAGTCGGCCCAAGCGCCGGATTGCACGCGGACCTTCACACTGGGCCTGCACGAACACGGTCTGCTGTATTCTTCGGACACGGGAACCGGCATTGACAAAGACATTGCCGACGAACTGACGCTCCGCAGCGGCTGCAAGTTTGCCGTCTCGCTGATGCCGCGCGCACGCATCTGGCAATTGATCGAGTCGGGTGCGCTGGATTTCAGTCTTTCCGGCATCACCACCGCCGAGCGCGACCGCTTTGCTTCTTTTGCCTGGTACGTCTCGAACAAGTACTACCTGCTGGTGCGCAAGGACGCCGGCGTGCTCAGACACAGCGAGTTCGAGCGCGACACCAAGCTCAAGCTGGGGGTGATCCCCAGCTTTCGCTACAGCGTCAGCGCCAACGGACTGGTGGACCGGTTGACGGCAGAAGGCCGTGTCGCCAACGCCGGTGGCCTGGCCCCGCTGTATCAGTTGCTGCTGGCCAACCAGATCCAGGCCATGATCATCGAGCCGTTTGACTACCCCGCGATTGCCAGTTCCAGCATCCGCGACGTGACGGAAATTCTGGAGTTTGGCGATGCCCCGGTGCTGCATGGCCTGATCATGTCCAAGACCTCACTGTCGGCCACGCAGCAGATGAAGTGGCGCTCATTGATCGACGAGATGCGCGTGGACGGCACGATGCTGCGGATTTTCGAGAAGTACTTCGCGCCGGAGTTGGCGCGCGTCATGGTCAACTTCTAGCCATCGTGGATTTACGCAACCGTCACCGATTGATTTCCGGGGCCGTCCTGGTCATTTCCCTGACCCTCACCTGGGCACTGTGGGCGCACGAGCGCATGAACGCCGAGCGGGACTTGAAGGCCAAGCTGGACTTCAACCTGCGCGAGGTTGCCAGTCGCATCGAGCAGCATATGACGGTCTATGAGCAGGTGATGCGTGGCGTGATGGGCTTTTTTGCCGGGTCCGATCGGCAAAGTCGCACCGCGTTCCGGACCTATGTGAACTCCATGCAATTGGGGGTTGACTTCTTTGGCATTCAAGGACTCGGACTGGCCAGCATCGTATTGCCGTCAGAGCTGCCATCTCATACGCAAGCGCTGCGCACATCCGGACTGGTGAATTACACGGTTTACCCGCCGGGCCTGCGCGACCAATATGCACCGATCATTCAGATCGAACCGCCATCCGCCAGGAATTCGGCGCTGCTTGGCTTCGATCCAATGGCCGATCCGGTGCGCCGCAGTGCCATGGAGCGCGCCGCTGTCTCTGGTTCTGCCAGTATCAGCCAGAAAGTCACACCCATGGGCCAAAGCCGGGACAGTGACAAGCCCGAATGCGTCATGTATCTGCCGCTCTACCGCAGCGGAGTTGTGCCTGACACGCCGGAGCGGCGCCGTGATGCAACGCTGGGATGGGTCTTTGCGCGCCTGCGGATCAGTGATTTGATGGCCAGCCTGTACGGAGAGCGGCGCAGCGAGGTGGCCATTTTTCTGCATGACAGCGTTGACCGTAGTCCGCAGAACCTGCTGTACGCGTCCGTCAAGGGCAGCGAACCGAATCAGGCACTGGAGTCAACCGAATACCTGTCGATCGGCGGCGTCACTTGGGTGCTGACGGTGCGCGCCGGCCCCAACTTTGCCGAAGTGGCTGGTCACGACCAATCCAAAGTCATTCTGATTTCCGGCTTGCTGCTGAGTGGCTTGCTGACACTGTTTTGCTGGCAGTTGCTGGTGGCCAAAGATGTTGCCGTCGCGTTAGCCACGGAAATGACCAGAGAGTTGCGTAACAGCGAAGAGCTGGCGCGTGATCTGGCGCAACACGACCCGCTGACCGCTCTGCCCAACCGGTCGCTGTTTTCGGACCGTGTCAACCAGGCACTCAGCCTGGCCCGGCGCAACAAGACGCGCCTGGCGCTGTTGTATATCGACCTGGATCACTTCAAATCGATCAATGATGTGTATGGTCACGCGGTCGGCGACACGGTGTTGGTCGCTGCCGCCACGCGGCTGGCAGCGACAGTTCGCGAGTCCGATACGGTGGGACGCATTGGCGGCGATGAATTTGTCGTGCTGTTGGCACCGCTACCATCGAACGAAGTTGCGCAGACCGTTGCCGAGAAAATGCTCGAGTCCATGCTGCAACCGGTGGCATTGGCGGGGCAGCAGCTGTACGTCTCCGCCAGTATCGGCATCGCCACCTTTCCCGAACATGGCGACGATGAAGTCAGCCTGAGCCGCGCGGCCGATCACGCCATGTACCGGGCCAAGGCGAATAACCGCAATTGCATCGAGTGGGCAACTGCTCCTGCGTGAAAAAACCGGGCTCCCTATTCGTCAATACTGCCGCCGCCGAGGTTGGCATACGCCACGCCGCCATCGACCGTGATGGTGTCGCCCACCACATAGTCGCCGGCCTTGCTGGCCAGATAGATCGCGGCGGCTGCCATGTCCTCGGCGATGCCGATGCGGCCATTGGGGATGCGCTGTGCCACGGCATCACCATGGTCGCGCGCGGCGCGGTTCATGTCGGACGCGAAAGCCCCCGGCGCGATCGAAGTGACGTTGATCTGGTCCTGAATCAGACGTGCCGCCAGGCGGCGCGTCAGGTAAATGAGCGATGATTTGGAAGCGTGATAGCTGTAGGTGTCCCACGGGTTGAGGCGGATGCCGTCAATCGACGTGATGTTGATGACCTTGGCCGGGCGCGCGCGCGAGGCTGCCGCCTTGAGCAAGCCGTACATGGCCTGCGTCAGAAAGAACGGCGACTTGACGTTGAGGTCCATTACCTTGTCCCAACCCTCTTCCGGAAACTCCTCGAACGGCGCACCCCAGGCGGCGCCGGCATTGTTGACGAGGACGTCAAGACGCAACTCACGCTGGCCCAGCGCTGCGGCCAGCGCCTGGCACCCAGCCACACTGGACACATCCATCGGCAGCGAGATGCAGTTCGGGCCGAGCTGCGCCGCCGTCGCGTCGCAGACGTCCGCCTTGCGCGACGAGATATACACCTTGGCGCCTTGCGCCAGAAAACCTTCGGCGATCATCCGGCCAATGTTTTTGGAGCCGCCGGTGACGAGCGCGATGCGCCCTTGCAGTGAAAAAAGACTCGACGTATCCATCGTGTTGATCCTGGTACTGTTGCTGGGACGCCACTCGCGCCGCGTTCGATGATGGCCCGACATGCCACCTCCCAAACCATTATGCCGTGGCAAGCCGGGCTTGCGCTAAGATGCCGCTTGCTCGCAGCGCTCCGATGGCAGTGGCGAGCGGGGTAATTACCATTTGGTTCGATCACTCCGACCCGCTTCAGGCACGCACGGCACTTTGCCGACCCGGCCTGCAGCACAGCGAAGATACAACGACAAAGGAAGCTGGATGGAACAAAAAGGTGGCGGCCCCAAACACGCAATGCCTCTGTGGAACAGCATCGGTGCGAGAGTCGGAGCAGCGATCCTGCTGCTGACGCTTGTGACCGGAGGGCTGGTCTGGGGCGTGGTCGCCACGATGGCGGAAGACGAGTTTGTCGAGCAGAACAAGCAACAGGCGCGCACCATCTCGACCATCATCGCGCGCGATCTCGCAGAACACATGCTGGCCGGCGGCGGCCCCGCCATATGGGCCGACATCGGGGGCGAGGCACGCCAGTTCGTCGAAATGGGCGGGCCAACGCGCGTGCTGGCACTCAACTCGGTGGGCGTCATCAAGGCAAGCTCGGACGGGCTGGATGTCGGCGGCCGGATCGAAGTGCGGGCCAACCCGGAGTGCCCGGGCTGTGACTGGAGCGCACCGTTTCCTGCCAGCGCCAGGCTCGCCACGCCCACCGGCGCGCCGCGGCTGCGCGTCGTCAGTTCCATTCCAACTTCGCAGCCCTGCCTGGGCTGCCACAAGACGCTGGATGTGGCGCGCGGCTTCATTCTGGTCGATTTCGACCTTTCTCCGCTACAGAAGGCGGCCAATACGCGCAACAAGGTGATCCTTGGTCTGGGCGCCGGCACCACGCTGCTGCTGGTGCTGCTTCTTGCTTTCCTGATCCGGCGCATGGTGACGCGACCGCTGGCCTCACTCGAACAGTCGATGGACCGTCTGGCCGACGGCAATCTGTCGGAGCGCGCGACGCTGACGGTGAACAACGAGATTGCAATACTGGCCGGCCACTTCAATCACATGGCGCAGCGAATGGAGGCGGCACGCACCGAGGCGACGCTGCTCTACGAACTGGTGGTCGAGGCGTCCAAGAAACTGGAAATGACAGATTTCGCGAAGAACGTCTGCCAGGTCATCCACAACAACCTGCATCCGCGCAATTCGGCGTTCCTGCTCGAGGGTGCCGCTGGCGGCTGGATCTGCGCGCGCAAAATGGACGTCCAAGATGCCGCGCTGACCACTGGTGACGAGACGCTCGACAACGCGTTTGAGGCCGACTCGCCGACCATGGCACTGCTGGCGAACCCGGCCAGCGTGCAACTCGCCACCGAAGCGCACCGCACACTCAAACTGCAGAAAACCCTGGGGCCGGTCGGCGAGTCGTTTGCACTGCCGGTGGTGTCGGACGGGCGCCTGATCGGCATGTTGTTTTGCGTCGATGTACCGTCGCGAATCGCGCTGGGCGATGATCTGATCGCCAACTTGGGCGTGCACCTGATGCTGGCCGCCAACAACTCGCGCCACTACACCGGCGCCACCACCGACGGGATGACCCAACTCAGCAACAAACAGTATGGTCTGGTTCGCCTGGAGGAAGCCCTTTTCGCGGCCAAACGCTACAAGAACGGCCTGATTCTGGCGATGTGCGACATCGATCACTTCAAGCGGGTTAACGACACCTATGGCCATCTGGCCGGCGACAGCGTGCTGCGCGAGGTGGCGCGCCGGATCAAGAACTGCGTGCGCAAGTCGGATACTGCGGTGCGCTACGGCGGCGAAGAATTCATGCTGATCATCCCGCAGGTCAACGTGGACTCGCTGGCGCTGCTGGGCGAGAAGATTCGCCACGCGGTCAACGTGACGCCGATCAGTCTGGGCGCCAAGCTCGACCCGATCTACGTGACCATCAGTATTGGCATCGCCGCCGACAATGCCAGGACCGAAGACGGCCACGCGCTGATCGCTCGCGCCGACGCGGCGCTGTATCGCGCCAAGAACGCCGGGCGCAACCGGGTTGAAGTGGATTACTGATATCAGGTCGCCGTAGAAAGACAAGAATTGCGGAGACGACTATGGCACGCCAGCGAGCTCGGGTGAGCGAGTCCGCGAATGTCCCCCGCACCGGAGTGCTCCGGGTTACAGCCGAGTGCTCAGGATTGCAGCTCGAGTAGGCTGGTGAAATCAACCCTGGAACGACCTTGCCGATAAGACAATGAGTGCAAGGCCAGCGGGCGCGTCACTTCCGGTGTTCGCACCTCATCTGCGCAGCAAGCCCTCGGCCTTGCGCAAATCATCGACCGTATCAATGTCGGTCACACAACCCGCATCTTCCAGATTCAACTCCAGAGCCGCATGGCTGCGCACGATGGCCGCCGCGCCCTGATCGCCCTTGAGCGCCAGCAGCGCCTGACGGCAACTGGCAGAAAATCCTACCGGATGGCCGCGCTGCCCGTGGTACAGCGGCACGACTACCGCGTGCTGTCGCAGCGCGGCTGCCACAGCGCGCAATGTGTCGCTTTGAATCAACGGCAGATCGGCCGGCAGAATCAGCCAGCCGCTGGCCGAAGCGGTGGCGGCAACTGCGGCGGCGATCGAGTCGCCCATGCCGGGCCCGCCCCGGCTTTCAAGATGCCACGCCAAGCCGCTGGCCTGGACCGCGTCCAGCGTGTGCAGCAGCACCGTCTTGGCACCCAGTTGCGCGTCGAGTTTGTTCCCGCTGCCGCCGGTTGCTGCGAAGCGTTCGCCGCGACCGCTGGCCAGTACGATGACGGTCGGCTGTGTCACCGCGACTCGGCACCGGCCGGCGCTGCGACAGTGAGGCTCAGCGCGTTCTTGACTTGCACTATTTCAGCGACGATGGAGACCGCAATTTCAGCCGGCGTCCTGCCGCCCAGCGCCAGACCGACCGGGCCGTGCAGGCGCGCCAGCGCTTCGGCGCTCACATCGAAATGCTCGGCCAGGCGCTGCTTGCGCGTTTGCTGGTTGCGTCGCGAGCCCAGTGCGCCGACATAGAAGGCGCTGGAGTGCAGCGCTTCGAGCAAGGCCATGTCGTCGAGCTTGGGGTCGTGCGTGAGCGCGACGATGGCGGTATGCGCATCGGGGCGCAACTCGCGCACCGCATCGTCGGGCATGCCGACCACGCGCTGCACGCCCGGCACTGCCGCCATCAGTGTTGCGGCGTATTCCTCGCGCGGGTCGCAGACCAGCACTTCAAAGTCAAGCAGCAAGGCAATACGCGCCACTGCCTGCGACAACTGGCCGGCGCCGATCAGCAGCAAACGCCAACCGGGGCCAAACACCGTGCTCAGCGTGACGCCGTCAAACTGCAGCGCCTGACCGCGCTGCGCGCTGGCCAGTTGCACGGCGCCGGTCGCCAGCGTCAGCGTGCGCTGCACCAGTTGCTGGTCCGCCGTGCGCTGCAGCAACTCCACTAGCCAGGCGTCGTCTTGCAGCGGCTCCTGCAGCAGCCGCAGCGTGCCACCGCACGGCAGGCCAAAACGCGCCGCTTCTTCCTGGCTGATGCCATAGGTGATCAAGGCAGGCCGGGCGGCCTCGGCAGTTGTGCGCTGCGCCTGGAACGCAGCTTGCGTGCGCGCAATCAGATCGTCTTCGACACAGCCGCCCGACACCGAGCCGCTAATGACGCCGTCGTCGCGCAGCGCCAGCAAGGCGCCTGGCGGGCGCGGCGCGCTGCCCCAGGTTTGCACCACCGTTACCAGCATCACCGCATGGCCGCCCTGGTGCCAGTCCAGCGCGTCGCGCAGGACGCACAGGTCCAGGCTTTCCATCGTCAAAGAGATCGGCTAAATGCCAGCCGTTGCGACGGCACAAAACCAGCGTCAAACAGAAAACCGAGCAGCGCCTGATCGCGCGGCGCGGTGCTGGTTTCGACCCGCTCGACGCGCAGCGCACCGAGGTTGGCAAACAGTTGCGACAGCATGGCGCGGGCGACGCCGCGGTGCTCGTACTCCGGATCAACGCCGATGGTGTCGATCACGGCGGCCGGCTCGATGCGTCCAAAGTCGCCCAGATCGGCGCGCGCCATCAGGTAGCCGACGATGGCGCCATCCAGCCGTGCCGTCATCGAAACCCGGATGGCAGAATCATTCATCGCCTCGTCCAGTTTGCCATGCATATAGGCGCTGCGGTCGCGCCCGGTCAGCGCGCGGTCGATGCGCACAATCTCCTGCAGGTCCTGCGGCCGCATTGACTGCACGTCGGCGTTGTCACGCGCCAACTTCTCAAAGTCGTTGTCGCCCGGTGCGCCGTAGTCGATCTCATGGCCCGGACCAAAGCCGTCGGGCGCCTCGACCGCGTCGTCGCGTGCCCCGTGGTAGGCGCCGCCGTCAACCTGGCAATCCAGCCAGCGGTCCGGCGAGAGCGTGAAGCCCATCGCATGAAACCAGCGCAGCATGGCGTGATCGTTCCAGGCGGCGGAAGTGTGCAGTTCGCTCAAACCGTGCTTGCGCGCGTGGCTGGTCAGCGCCTGCAGCAGCTTGGCGCCGACGCCTCTGCTGCGCGCGTCGTGGCGCACGCCGACAATCTCCAACCTGAGCCCGGGCTCGACGCGGCCA
>JANNUE010000392.1:0-6948 GCA_031394895.1 Betaproteobacteria bacterium | reverse complement strand
CCCCACGCTGGTCACGCGGGACGCCAGCGACATCAAACGCTTTCACGCCGAGCACCAGGACATCATTCTCAAGCCACTCGACGGCATGGGCGGCATGGGCATCTTCCGCGTCAAGGCGGACGGACTGAACCTGGGTGCCATCATCGAAACGCTGAACGGCGATGGCGCGCAGACGGTGATGGTGCAGAAGTTTCTGCCGGCCATCGTGCAGGGTGACAAGCGCGTGCTGGTGATTGGCGGCAAGCCGGTGCCGTTCAGCCTGGCGCGCATTCCGCAGGGCAGCGAAGTGCGCGGCAATCTGGCGGTCGGCGGCAAGGGTGTTGCGCAGCCGCTCAGCGCGCGCGACCGCTTCATTGCCGAGTCGCTCGGGCCGATACTTTTCAAGCGTGGTTTGCTGCTGGTTGGACTCGACATCATTGGCGACAGCCTGACCGAAATCAACGTCACCAGCCCGACCTGCTTTCGCGAGATCGCCGATCAGACCGGCTTTGACGTGGCGGCGATGTTTATCGACGCCGTCGAGCAGTCCCTCAAGCGCTGACAGCCTGCGCGGCGCGCACCGAGCAGTGGCAACTGCAGCTCGCTGGCGCGCCGTCAACAAACACCTGCAGCTCGCCGGGTGCCATCGCCACCCACTGCTCATTGGTGGTCAGCGGCTCGGTCACGACGATCGCGAGCCGGTCGTCCGGGCCGTTCAGGTCGGCCAAATCGACGCTGACATCGTCATCTTTCAGATGTACTTCGGTGAACGGGTGCTGGCGCAGCACGTAATGCAAATGCGTGCTGGCGTGGGCCCACAGGGCCTGCCCGTTGCTGAGCAGGAAGTTGAACGTGCCGTGGCGGGCAATTTTGGGCACCAACTCCGCCAGAGTGCAGGTCAACTCGGTCACGCTGGGCACACCGGCATGCGATTTGGACAGTTCCTGCAGCAGCCAGCAAAACGCCAGTTCGCTGTCGGTGTTGCCGACCGGCCTGAAGCTGCCGTGCAAGCTCGGCTGGTAGTCTTTCAGATCGCCGTTGTGCGCAAAGACCCAGTTGCGGCCCCACAATTCACGCACAAACGGATGGCAGTTCTCCAGCGTCACCGCGCCGACCGTGGCCTTGCGCACATGGGCCACCACGTTGTGGCTCTTGATCGGGTAGCTGCGCAGCATTTGTGCAATCGGCGAGGTCGAGGCGCCTTCGCGGTCAACGAAGTAACGCACGCCCTTGCCGGGTTCGCCGGGCCTCGAGTCCTCGCTCTCGAAGAACGCGATGCCCCAGCCGTCGGCATGGTGGTCGGTGCCACCGCCGCGCTGTGAAAACCCGGTAAAACTCAGCGTCAGACTGGCCGGCAGGCGGCTGTTCATTCCAAGCAATTGGCACATGCCGTGAGTTTACCGCGCGCTGCCAGTGGTGCCCCGGAGCACTCCGCCCCGGCACTCAGTTCCATGAATGTTCCGCGGCCAGCGGAAACCCGGAGCGCGTTCGTCGTGCCCCGGAGCACTCCGCCACGGCACTCAGTTCCGCGAATGTCCTCCGGCCTGCGGCCTCCCCCTTTATTTGGCAAAACCCCAAGTCCACGCTGCACTGAGCGCCGCACCGGATTACTCCTGCGTTGGTGGTTTGCGTATGGTTTTCTGTGCACGCGCCAACAACGCCGCTTGCCAGAGAGTTTGGGTAGGTGACGCAGCGTGGACTTGGGGTTTTGCCAAATAGAGGAGGAGCAGCGGGCGCAGCCCGGTGCGGGGGACATTCGCGGAGTCGCCTGCCCAGGCTCTCTGGCTTACCACAGCCGCAGGCGTACCGTGCATTCGCGGAGTCGCCTACCCAGGCCCTCTGGCTTACCACAGTCGCAGGCGTACCGGGTATTTGTGGAGTCGCAGCCTTTCTACAATCAGCCCATGTTTTCCGAAATCCAACAAGCCGACGCGACCGATGCAACGCTGCTGCAAAACCTTAACCCGCAGCAGCTTGCGGCCGTCACGCTGCCGGCCGAGCACGCGCTGATTCTGGCCGGCGCCGGTTCCGGCAAGACGCGGGTGCTGACGACGCGCATTGCCTGGCTGCTGCAACACGGACTGGTGTCGCCGGCTGGTGTGCTGGCCGTCACCTTCACCAACAAGGCGGCCAAGGAGATGCTGACGCGGCTCTCCAGCCTGCTGCCGCTCAATGTGCGCGGCATGTGGATCGGCACTTTTCACGGCCTGTGCAACCGCTTCCTGCGCGCGCACTGCAAACTGGCCAATCTGCCGTCCACCTTTCAGATTCTGGACACGCAGGACCAACTCTCGGCCATCAAGCGCCTGTACAAGCAGTTCCAGCTCGATGACGAGCGCTACCCGCCAAAGCAGATGCAGTGGTTTATTGCCGGCTGCAAGGAAGAGGGCCTGCGCCCGAACATGGTCGAACTGCGCGACCACGAGACCGGCAAGAAAGTCGAGATATACCAGCTCTATGAAGACCAGTGCCAGCGCGAAGGCGTGGTCGATTTTGCGGAGCTGATGCTGCGCAGCTTTGAAGTGCTGCGCGACAACGACCCCGTGCGCGAGCACTACCAGCGGCGCTTTCGCCACATCCTGATCGACGAGTTTCAGGACACCAACAAACTGCAATACGCATGGATCAAGATGCTGTGCGGCACCGGCGCGCACAGTTCGGTCGATGACGCGGCCAGCTTCAACCCGACCGGCTGCGTGCTGGCGGTCGGCGACGACGACCAGAGCATCTACGCGTTTCGCGGCGCCCGCGTTGGCAACATGGCCGACTTTGTGCGCGAGTTCAAGGTGCGCCACCAGATCAAGCTGGAAGAAAACTATCGCAGTGGCAGCAACATCCTGGATGCGGCCAACGAGCTGATCAGCCACAACAGCCGTCGCCTGGGCAAGAACCTGCGCACCGAGCAGGGTCCGGGCGAGCCGGTGCGGGTGTTTGAAGCCAGTAGCGACTTTGCCGAGGCGCAGTGGCTGGTGGACGAGATCCGAGAGCTAGTGAGGTCCCGCACCGACGGGCCGCCCCTAGGTGCGGTGGCCCCCTCGGGGGGCAGCGCAGCACACGCAGTGGCAAGCGTGGGGGCTGGATTCCAACGCAAGGAAATCGCAGTGCTGTACCGCAGCAACGCCCAGAGCCGGGTGATCGAGACGGCGTTGTTCAATGTGGCGATGCCGTACAAGGTGTATGGCGGCTTGCGCTTCTTTGAGCGCGCCGAAATCAAGAACGCGCTGGCCTATTTGCGCCTGCTGGAAAACCCGCGTGACGACACCAGTTTTTTGCGCGCGGTGAATTTTCCGCCGCGCGGCATCGGCTTGCGCAGTCTCGAACTACTGCAGGACGTGGCGCGCGGCGCCGGCTGCGCGCTGAGCGACGCGGTCAGCGGCCTGGGTGGCAAGGCAGGCAGCAATATCGGCGCGTTCCTGGCCGGCATTGATGTGTTGCGCGAGCAGACGCTGGGCCTGAGCCTGCGCGAGATTGTCGAGCGTGTGCTCGATCACAGCGGTCTGCTGGCGCACTACAGGGCCGACCGCGAAGGTGCGGACCGGGTGGAGAATCTGGAAGAACTGGTCAACGCGGCCGAGAGCTTTGTCTCGCTCGAAGCCTTTGGCCGCGACACGGTCGCGCTGCCCTCCGATGAGGCGTCTGAACCGGTCGCGGCGGAGCTGGTGGCGCCAGACGCCGAGACTGGCGAGACGCAGTCGCCGCTGGCGGCGTTCTTGTCGCACGCCGCGCTGGAGGCCGGCGACAACCAGGCGCAGGCCGGGCAGGACGCCGTCCAGCTGATGACGGTGCATTCGAGCAAGGGGCTTGAGTTCGACTGCGTCTTCATCACCGGGCTCGAAGAAGGCCTGTTTCCGCACGAAAACTCGAGCAGCGATCGCGACGGTCTGGAAGAAGAGCGGCGCCTGATGTACGTGGCGATCACGCGCGCGCGCAAGCGCCTGTACCTGAGCCACTCGCAAACGCGCATGCTGCACGGGCAGACGCGCTACAACCTGCAAAGCCGCTTCTTTGCCGAGTTGCCGCAGGACGCGCTGAAGTGGATCACGCCCAAACATCAGGGCTTTGCCGACCACCCTGGCGCCGCTGCGTCTGGCGCCGGCGAGCGCATCGCGCGCGGCTCGTTTGGCACCGACTACACGCGCTTTGCCGCACCAGTGGTGAAGAAGACCGATCCGTCGCACGGGCTGCGCACTGGCATGCAGGTGTTTCACACCAAATTTGGCGAAGGCACGGTGCAACTGCTCGAAGGCGCCGGCGACGACGCGCGGGCGCAGATCAGTTTCCCGCGCCATGGTATCAAATGGCTGGCGTTGAGTGTCGCAAAACTGACGCCGATTCCCTGAGTTCGAATGGACATGAACATGATGAAGACAAACACATCGCGGCACCGTTGGCTGACATGCGCTGCGCTACTCGCGACCACGCTGGCACTGCCGGTCGCCGCCCAGCCGGCGCCCGCAGCGGCGCAAGCCCCGGCCAGTGCCGCCAGTGCCGCCGGCGCCGAGTCAGCGCCCACGGTGCGGCCCGAGATTGGCAATTTGCTGGTGGAGGCGCAGCGCCTGCTGGCCGACGACAAGGGCAAGGAGGCGGCCGACAAGCTCGCTGCGGCCGAGGCGGTGACCAACAAGACGCCCTATGAGCTGCATATTCTGGCGCTGCTCAAGGGCGCTCTGGCGGCGCTGGTCGATGATGTGGAACTGGCGGTGCAGCAATACGAAGTGGCGAGCCAGGGACCGTGGTTGAAGCAGCCCGACCGGGCGACCCGGCTGAAGGTCATCGCCTCGCTCTACTACAACGCCAAGAACTACCCCAAGGCGATCGAATGGATAGCCAGGTACCACCAGGCCGGCGGTGACGACCCCACATTGCAGGTGGTGCTGGCGCAGAGCTACTACCTCAACGCCGACTATGCCACCGCGGCCCGGCTGCTCGACGCCGAGGTCAAGCAGACAGTGGCGGCCGGCAAGACGCCCGCCGAGATACAGATCAAGCTGCTGGCCGACACCAAGCTGCGACTGAAGGACCAGGCCGGCTACACCAGTGCGGTGGAAACACTGGTGCAGTACTACCCCAGCCAAGCCAACTGGCGCGCGCTGATGGCGCGCCTGTGGGCGAAACCGCAACTGGCGAGCCGCTTGCAACTCGATGTGTTCCGGCTGCAACTGGCCAGCGCCGGATTGAGCGACGAAAGCGACTACATCGAAATGGCAAGCTTTGCGCTGCAGGAGGGCTCGGCGATCGAGGCCAGCAAACTGCTGGAACAGGGCTACGCGGCCGGCGTGCTGGTGGCCGGCGGCAAGCCTGGCGAACTACAACGCATCACCGACAAGGTCAACAAGGCGGCAGCGGAAGACCGCAACACGCTTGAGAAGGACGTGGCGCGCGCCAGGACGCTGCCCGACGGCTTTGCGCTGTTCAACTATGGCTACAGCACGTTTGTGCTAGGGCAGACCGAGCGTGGCGTCACGCTGATGGAGCAGGCGCTGGCCAAGGGTTTCTCACGCAACACCGAACTGGCCCGGCTGCGGCTGGTGGCGGCCTATGCCAAGCTCGGCCAGCGCGACAAGGCGAACGAGTTGCTCAAGGCGCTGGCCGGCAAGAGCGACCCGGTCGGACTCGACGACTGCGTCAGGTACTGGCAACTGCTGCTGCGCCGCCCCTGACATCCGCCCCGCGCCGCCGGGCTGCGTATCGTCATTGCGCTTGCCCGATCCGTCATTGCGAGCGAAGCGTGGCAATCCATTCGGCTTCGTCATTGCGAGCGCAGCGTGGCAATCCATGACCCCGGACTTCGTGGATTGCCGCGTCGCTACGCTCCTCGCAATGACGGGGAGCATCGTCATTGCGAGCGCAGCGCGGCAATCCATGGCCCCGGGTCATGGGCCATTACGGCAGAACTGGCGGATCACCCTCGAAGCAGTCGCGAAAAGTGAAATAGAGCGAGGTGAAAAACATCGATGCCATCAGCATCAGCAGCGGAAACAGAACGTCGCTGGCCAGCCCCGGGTTGCCGGCCAGCGAGCCGACGGTCGTGATGACAATGATGACCAGCACCAGCACACCGAGCCAGGTCAGGCCGAACACCGCAAACGCGGCAAAATTTCGCAGGCAGGCGACCAGGCTGAAGAACAGACTCTTGAGCGGCGCCATGCCGTGCCAGTGCACCAGCGCCGGCGCGTGCCAGAACATCAGCGACAACGGCAGGTGCAGCCCCAGAAAGACCCACATCGCGGCCTGAAACTGCGGCTCCAGCATCATCTCGCGCCCCGGCGTTGTGCCGCCCAGATAGACTGCGGCAAAGTCGCCGCCATCCACCAGACTTGAGACGCCCATCGCGCCCAGAAATCCCAGCGTGTAGAGCACCCCCAACAGCAGCATGGCGCGGGCCTGCTGGCGCCCGGCGCGAAACGCCGTCAGCAACACCAGCGGCATTGGAAAGCGTCCGTCGTCGGCTTCGCGCGTGGCCACCATCAGGCCCAGCGTGGCGGCCGGCAGCAGCGCCATCGCCAGCGCAAAGCCGACATACGGCAACTGGCTGGCCAGCGTCATCACCGCCATGAACATGAAGAACAGCCCGGCCAGTGCCAGCGGCTGGCGCAAGAAGGTGCGCATGCCGAGCTTGACCCAGACAATGCCGGTGCGCCAGGGAACAATATTGAGTTTCATGGTCAGTTCACACTTGTGTTCATCAGTTCGGGGTGCGCGGCGCGCTCGCGCAGAACGCGCTCGAAATGTTCCGGGTCGTGCGCCTTGAGCATGCTGGCCTCGCGCGGCAGGTGCAAGTCCCAGAGCCGGGAAATCCAGAAACGCAGGGCGCCGGCGCGCAACATCGCGGGCAGCAACTCACGTTCGGCGCACTGCAGCGGGCGTGCCGCGTCGTACGCCGTGAGCAGGCTGTGCGCGCGCTCCGGGTTGTGGCTGCCGCTACCCAGGTTGACGCACCAGTCGTTCATGCACACCGCCAGGTCGAAC
>JANNUE010000369.1:0-2267 GCA_031394895.1 Betaproteobacteria bacterium | reverse complement strand
ATCGAGCGCCTGTTGGCTGACGAGTTTTTTCTTGAACAGTTCCTCGGCGCGCTTGTAGCGCAATTGATTGAGTTGCGCATCGGCACTGCTGGCCGCAGAAGCGGCCTGGTAAACCGCCGGATCGATGCTCAGGAGCAGGGTGCCGGCTTTCACCGTCTGACCTTCCGTGAAGTGTATGGCACTGACCCGGCCTTCGATCTCGGGACGCAGCATCACCGCTTCATTGGCGCGCAGACTGCCGACCGCAGTGATCTCGTCGGTAACCGGGCCGACGCTGATCGACACCGCCTTGACGGGTAGTCCTGGCGGTGGCCCGCCTTCGGCGTGCAGCGGTGCGGTGAACAGCAAGGCGAGCACTGTTAAGCAATCAACCGTGCGGCGGGTTCTATGGATGTTGCTCTGGATAGCCATGGCGTGATGTCCGTGTTTCGTGGTGGCTCTAATATTAAGGGGTCCCGAATCAAACACCCCACATAAAAAAGAAAGTCCCCTCTCCCCTCGGGCAGAGGTATCTACACAACTCATGCTCATGGTGTAGTGTTCCTTTGAGGGAAGGCAAAGTCGGCGAACTTTTCGAGATCAGCGAGAGAGTAATGTTTAAGCGTCTCCAGCATTGCGAACAATTTGAACATCCCGTCGAGCAGTGCGGGCGCGGTGACGGGGCGGGTTCGCTTCATCTGTCGCCCCGCCAAGCGCACCAGAAACTCACGGGTGCGCTCGGCGAATTCGCCCTCCGCGCGCATCAGCCGCCATGCCAATACACAGGCCTGCCCTGCAATCAGCAGTCGTTTGAGAATCGCTGGCCCGGTTTCCTGTTCCCAGCTTTCCAACTGATGCCCCGCTTCCTTGATCAACTTGAAGTACGATTCGATCTGCCAACGGTAGTAGTACCACAGGGCAATCCGCTCACCCGGCACGCCGTCGGCCACATTGGTCAGCAGATACCATTGCGCCACCAGGCGATCCTCCGCATCATAAATGCGGCTCACCACCAGCCGGACGCTCAACGCTTCTCCCGCTTCGGGCAGCGCGCGCTTGCCGTGCGCGTCGCAGCGCTTGGGTTTGGCCTTTCTCGTCAGCACCACTGCCGTGCTCGCCAGCCACTGGGCCGCCGGTTTGCCTTGGCGCATGACGTCGCGTTCCCGGCTGAAGGGCAGTTGGGCGGCAACATCACTCAGCTTGAGGTCGCGGCCTTCGTAACACACGCGCGAGCCTTCCTTGACGCGCACCAGCCACTGCCAGCCGTGCTGGCTCCACGTCCGCAGGTGGGCTACCGAATCGGCTTCACGATCCACAATATGCACCAACGGTTTATCCAGTCCCCCGGCTTCAAGATGGGCCATGCGTTCGGTCAACTCATCCAAGTGGGGCCTGTCATCCGGCTGAATCTGCGCGGCGCGCGATTGCCATACCCCGGTTGCCGTCACCAAATTCTGCACCGGCGCCACCAACGGCGCGCCGTCTCGGTCACTCACCAACAGACTGCTTTGCAATTCATACCCGACATCGGTCGCATGGGACATCTGCAAACGCTCCTTCTTGCTGGTATGCGTACCGTAGTTGATGCGCGACCAGTCATGCGCGCACAGCACGTGTCTGTCGCAGCCATCCCGCGCCTCTTCCCGTGCCACCCCCCACAGGGGCGCGGAAAGCTCAACCGGGGTGATCCGTTCATTCGCAAGAAACCGCCACAGCGCTTGCGTGTGGGCAAAGGCCTTGTTCCCGTCCGGCATGGCCTTCACCCCCGCCGCCAATTTCTGCGTGCAATTGCTGTGCGCCGCCACCAGATTCTCGTAACGCCTCTTCAATCGAGGCTCAACTTTCAAATATTCAGATGCATGCCGCCAAGTTATAACCTATTTTCAGAGTTGTGTAGATACCTCTGCCCGCAGGGAGAGGGGATTCACTTATTGAGTGAGCAGTAGTAACGAGAGTTTCACTAAGTCTTCTGACACAAACTCTGCTCCACCGCGATCACCGCCGCCTCAACCCGTGAATGCACACCCAGCTTGCGCAGCACAGCTTTAACGTGCAGCTTCACCGTGCCATCTGAAATACCGAGATGGCGTGCGATGACTTTGTTGCTGCGGCCTTCAGCCAGGTGGCAGAGGATTTCGCGTTCGCGCGGTGTCAGTTCGGAAAATGGTGTAGCGCGGCTGGCGCTGATGGATTCACCTTGCACGACTTTGGCGAGGACTGTGGTCATGTCTTTCGCAACCACGGTTTTGCCGGCGACGCTGTCGCGTAGTGCGGAGACCAGTTCGTCA
>JANNUE010000354.1:0-3782 GCA_031394895.1 Betaproteobacteria bacterium | reverse complement strand
GGGCCGCTCGGACGCAATGGTGAGCCCGTACAACTGGCGTGACAGCCCAACGGCAAAGTCGCAGATATCGATCATCTCCTGCACTTCGCCCAGGCCTTCGGACAGAATCTTTCCGGCCTCAATCGTGACCAACTGGCCCAGTTCGGCTTTGGCGCCGCGCAGCTCTTCGCCCAGCAGCCGCACCAGTTCGCCGCGCGCCGGTGCCGGCACCAGGCGCCAGGCCAGGAAGGCCTGATGGGCGCGGCTCACCGCGTCGTTGACTTGCGCCGGCGTATCGGTCTGGACGCTGGCGAGCAGGCTGCCATCGATGGGTGAATGCACGGCCAGGTTTCCGCCGCCGTAGCGCTCGGGATCGACCCCCATGAATTGCATCAGGGCAGGCAACAGGGCATTCGCAGCAGCAGGCATGAAAGGCGTTCCGGTGGTGGTTGATTTTCTGTGCGCCTGGGGGAGCGCACGGTGGTTTGCAACAGTGTAAAGCCCCAGCGAGCCGCGCTGAGCCTTGGCGCTTATTACTGCAGCCGTTCGATGATTTGCGACCGGACCGCCTGCAACTGCGCCGCAGTCACCCTGTGCGGCGCTATCTCCGTCAGTGGCAGCAGCACAAAGGCGCGCTGATTCAGTCGTGGGTGCGGAATGACCAGCGTCGGGCTGTCGATGCTGGCGTCACCATAAGTCAGGATGTCCAGATCCAGCGTGCGCGGCGCGTTGCGGCTTGGGCGCTCGCGCCCGGCGAGCTGCTCGATGTGCTGCAACGCCGCCAGGAGCGCCGGTGCGCTCAGGCTGGTCTCGATTTCAACCACGGCGTTGACGTAGTCCGGCCCACTGGACTCCAGCGGCGCGCTGCGGTACAGCGAGGAACGCTTGCGCAGCGTCACGCCGGCTATCGCCGCAATGTCATCCATTGCCCGTAGCAACGCGGCAATCGGGTCACCCAGATTGGCCCCCAGCGCAAGGTAGGCAGTGACCACGCTGCGCACCCCAGCGCCTAGCTGTCGTTGTTCGGCGCTTGCTCTGCCCCACCCTCGCGGGGGCCAGAAGACCGGCGGCGCCGGCGCCTCTTTTTGGGCGCATCATCGCTGTGTTCAGCGTTCGGCACTGCGGCGGGCTGTGCATTTGCGTCGCGCCCGGCGGGTTGATCAATCGGCGCCTTGTGCACACGCGGTGCGCGCGGGCGCTTGTGCTGCTCTTCGCGCACCTGGTCGATCATGTCCTGGCGCAGCGTGTCGTCGGCCAGGCTGAACTCCTGCCACCAGTCGGCCAGCACCTCGTCAATCTCGCCGGCTTCGGCGCGCAGGCGCATGAAGTCAAAAGCGGCGCGAAAGCGCGGCTGATCAACCAGGCCAAACGGCGCACTGCCGATGCGCTTGTCAAAGCGCGGCTGCAGCATCCAGATTTCGCGCATGTCGCTGGCCAGCTTGCCGCGACCCGAGACGTCGCCGATGCGTGCGCTGAACGCTTCGTCGATGGCGTCCTGCAGCGCCGGGTGCGCATGCTGGCGCTCGGTAATGCGGCGTGCCCAGCCGTCGCGCACGTCGGCCCACAATGCGCAGGCCAGCAGAAAACTCGGTGCCACCGGCTTGCCCTCATTCACGCGGCGGTCGGTATCGAGCAAGGCCGCCTTGACGAACACCGAGTCGGCACGCTCCACCACCACATCGAGCAAGGGGTAGATGCCGCGCGCCATGCCGAGCGCGCGCAACTGCTCGATCGACGCCATCGAGTGGCCAGTCTGCAGCAGCTTGAGCATTTCGTCGAACAAGCGGCTTTGCGGCACCTCGGCCAGCAGTTCCTGCGACTTGATCAACGGCGCAGCCGTTTTGGACTCGAGCTGAAAACCCAGCCCGGCCAGTTTGGCGGCAAAACGCACGGCCCGGATGATGCGCACCGGGTCTTCGCGGTAACGCGTGGCCGGGTCGCCGATCATGCGGATGACGCGCTTCTTGGCGTCGCGGATGCCGTTGTGATAGTCCACCACGATCTGCGCTTGCGGGTCGTAGTACATCGCGTTGATGGTGAAGTCGCGCCGCACGGCGTCTTCTTCCTGCGGGCCCCAGACGTTGTCGCGCAGCACCCGCCCCGACGCATCGACCGCGTGCTTCATGCCGGCCAGTTCGTTCTTGCTGGTGCGCTCGTTGCCGGCCACTGCCTCGGTCGCTGCGTTGTCCATGTAGGCACGGAAGGTGGAAACCTCGATCACCTCGTTTTCACGACCGCGCCCGTACACCACGTGCACGATGCGAAAGCGCCGGCCAATGATGAAAGCGCGCCGGAACAGACTCTTGACCTGTTCCGGCGTGGCGTTGGTGGCGACGTCGAAGTCTTTCGGGCGCAGGCCGACCATCAGGTCGCGCACCGCACCGCCGACGATATAAGCTTCAAAGCCGGCGCCCTTGAGCGTGCGCACCACGTTAAGGGCGCGCTCATCGACCAGCGCCGGATCAATGCCATGCGCCTCAACGCCAACCTCCTCGCGCTTGCCAAATTGAAGTTTCTTGCCCTTGGCTGCTGAAGGCGATTTGCCCAGCAGTTTCTCGATGAATTTCTTAATCAAATCAGTAGTCCTTACGAAACAGTTCGAGTATGCGCCATCCGCGCTCGATGGCCAGCGCGCGCAGCCGGGGGTCGGGGTTGGTCGCCACCGGGTGAGTCACTTTTTCCATCAGACTCAAATCGTTGATCGAATCGGTATAAAAAGTGCTTTCGACATCGGTCCAGTCCAGCGCGCGCGCGCTCAGCCACTGCTCGACCCGCGTCACCTTGCCGTCGCGGGCCGAAGGCACGCCCTTGATTTCGCCGGTAATCCAGCCCTCGCCCGCGCCCGAGCTGTCGCGCTCCAGCTCCACCGCAATCAGTTCCGTCACGCCAAAGGCCTGGGCGATGGGCCGTGTCACGAATTCATTGGTCGCCGTCACGATGACGACCTCATCACCGGCGTCCTGATGCTGGCGAAGCAGCGCCAGCGCCTGCGGCGTGATGGCCGGCTGCACCACCCGGCGCATGAACTCGGCGTGCGCCGCCTGGGCTTTCGCAGAGCCCTGGCGCCGCAGTGCTTCGGTGGCAAAGCGGACGTAGTCGTGGATGTCGAGCGTGCCGGCCTTGTAGTGGGCAAAGAATTCGTCGTTGCGCCGATTGAAATCGACCGGGTCGGTCCAGCCAATGGTGGTGGTGGAAACGCCCCACGAATAGTCCGAGTCGATCGGCAGCAAGGTGTGGTCGAGATCGAACAGCGCCAGCTTCATGAGTTCAGGAATCCTCCATCATCGACTTGATCAGCGGGATGGTGATGCCGCGCTTGGTCTGCAGCGCGTAGCCGTCAATCAGATCAAGCAACTCCATCAGGCTGCCCAGGTCGCGGCTGAAGCGGGTCAACATGAAGTCCATCACGTCGTCGCCCAAAAACACGCCGCGTGCGTCGGCCGCCTGGCGCAGCACGGCGCGCCGCTCGGGCTCGCTGAGCAACTGCATTTGAAACACGTGGCCCCAGCCGAGCCGCGTTCTGAGGTCATCGCGCAACTTCAGGTCAGCGGGCGGCATGGTGCCGGCCGCCAGCACGCCACGCTGCTCGGTTTGCGCATTGACGAACCAGTTGAACGCGGCCTGCTGCTGCACCGCGCTGTACAGGTGCACGTCATCCATCAGCACCGCCGTCCAGCGCTCGTCAAATTCGGGGGGTTCCGGCACGTCTGCATCGAGCCACCCAACCGTGCCACCCTGGTCGCGCAGGCTGGCCTCCACCGCTTTGAGCAGATGCGTCTTGCCGCTGCCCTCAGCACCCCACA
>JANNUE010000351.1:0-4766 GCA_031394895.1 Betaproteobacteria bacterium | reverse complement strand
ACAACGCGCGCCATGTCACGGTCGATCCCACCTCTATGTTCAGCGCGAACATAGCGCAGCGACGCGTACTTTTGCTGCAGAAGTTCAACAATCGCGGGCGTGTCATCTGTAGAGGCGCTATCTAGGACGATCACCTCAACCTCGGGCGGAGCTTGACAGAGCACACTCTCGAGTGTCTCGCCAATAAACGTGCCGAAATTGAAAGTTGGGATGCAAACTGAGAGCGCCGGCGCGCGCCCTGCGGAAAGGTTGCTCATTGACGTAATTTTCCGCGCAGCTTACGAGCCACGTATAACAAGCTTGGGACTCGCCTCAAGTGCGAGAGCGCGCGCGCTCGCAGCAGCTTCCAGCGCCAAGCGATCAAGGCTTTCGCGGTGATCAGGCGACTGTCCGACCGGTGCGCATACCAGTCATTCACACCCGTGCGGTTGAAGCGCACGTAGCCGAACTGACCAAGATAGTTGGGCACAGAGGAGTCTTCGAAGTTCGAGTTGTCTTCGACGACTAGGATCACCGGCTTCCATTCGTCGAGCGAAAACCCCTTCAGAACTTCGAGTTCATGCCCCTCGACATCAATCGAGACAAAGCTTAGCCTGCGCGCGATACCGGCCTCGCGTAAGAGGTCGTCTAACGTGCGCGTCTGCACTGTCAATTCTTTGGACGTGAAACCGAATGCCGCGATGCGCCTCGCCGCTTCGATTCGATTCCCTAAACTGGATACGCCGTGGGCTCGCCCCGGCCCTTCTGCGATGCTTAACAAGGCAGTGCCGTTCGTCGCTGACACGGCGCATTCGAACAAATGACCGCGTCGCGCCTCGCGTATGCAGCGGCACAGGTCTGGATTGGGCTCCACGAGTACGCATTCCCAACCCACTTGCTCAAAGTAGTAGGTATTGCTGTCATTGATACCGTCGTTGGCACCTACCTCGACACAAAAACCGTCACGCACATCACGAAAGATGTTCGCCAACATTCGGTCTTCGCCAAACTGAGAGTAAAAGCGTTCGGTCACCTATGTCCCCAATTACGTCTTGCGCAACTGCGACAGCTGCGAAACCATTGAACCGGGGGCGGTCGCGACTGATGTGATCCAGGCTGTGCAAACAAACAAACAGGCCAGCCCAACTTTCTGCCCGCCCGACCAGACTGCGTTGGCCAGCAGCAGCTTGCCCACAATGCCGATGCTCAGCGAAATGGCGAAAGGCGTGCACACGTCTCTGAGCAGCCACGCCCACCCAATCTCCTTTAGCAGCTTTCGGTGCGTCATCCAAGCGCCCAAGAAGAGATAGAAGACATATAGAAGCACGCTAGCGGCAGCGGCACCCTTGGTACCAAACCGCCACGTCAACAAGGCCGTTAGCGGCGCAGCGACGGCAAGCAGAATGATGTTGATTGTCAGGGGTAGTCGTGTGTGCCCGTGGGCGAGCTGGAGCGCATATGGAAAATACATCACGCTGTGCAGTGCTGCACCTGCAATCAATAAGCTGAGGACAAACGCAACGCTGTCCGCGAGTTGTTGGTTTCCAGTCCAAACGCGCAGGATGTCGTTCGCAAAGACGGCAATCGTCATGCACAGCGGGAATAGGGCTACTGCGAGTAGGCGCGTGCCTGATCGATAGAGGTCCGCGAGGCGGCTATGAGCCGCCTCTGCAACGAGCGCGGTGAACCGCGGGTAGATGATGTTGAACACCGGATTGACGATCAGATAGACACCCGAAACAACCACCGTCGCAAGCGTGTATTCGCCAAAGCTTGAGAGCGGGAGCAGACTGGATAAGACCACCTTGTCGACCTGGGTCAATATGAGCGCTGTCACGGCGATGCCGCCGACGCTCGCGGAAAAGCGCCATATCTTCTTTAGGGCGGTCGTCGAGAACCGCACGCCCTGCTCCTCGCCAATGACTCGCCAAGTCACTGTTCGCAAGATCACGGTGTGGAGCAGACCGACGGCCGCCTGCCACATGAAGAATGCTTCGATCCTGGGCGCCACCCACGCCAAGATGACAACTGCTCCGACGCTGCTGATCGATGTCATCGCGATTGCGATGGTGCTGACGATCGCCATCTTCTCCGCACCAATTAGTGCGCTCAGGTAGAGGCCTTGCGGCCAACGGCACGCGAGGATCAAGCCAATGAGCACAAGTGAGGTACGGATCGACTCCTGTGGCAGCTGCGTTGCGGTCAGCCATCCACTGGAAAGCAGAGGCGCACCGAATGCCGCCGCCACTGCGAGCGCACCCGCTGTCGACCAATACACAATTGCGAGCGTATGCAGCAGTTCGCGTGCCGGCCGAATGTTGTGTTCAGCTTTGCATCGCGCCACTTCCCGATTGATGGCCGGCGCAAGCCCAAAGTCGAGCAGTGACACGAGCACAAACGCAGAGCTGTAGATTCCGACAAGCCCGTACGCTTCGACTCCAAGATATCTGAGATAGAAGGGCACGACCGCAAAGCCCACCAATGCGGACCAAGCCGCGCTGGTCAAGCCAAATGCCAGGTTGCGAGGCATGCTCACTAATCGAGATTCCTGATGTCACTCTGACGCGCGCGGCCGTCATCGGCTCGATGTCCGGCGCAGCAGAGCGTCATTGTGGCTCGGTAGAGCGGTGTGCCGCGCCCGCCTGATGGCGGTGTAGGCTTCCGGCCATGGTCAGTCTGGTCCTCGCGTTCATGGTGTCGCTGTTCGTCAGTGGCATGATCATCCGGCTTTCTCGCAGCCGCGCACTGCCCTGGGACGATCACGATCTGCAAAGCATCCAGAAAAATCACGCTCGCGCGGTGCCGCGCGTCGGCGGCTTGGCCATTGCGCTGGGGCTGGTCGCCCTTCTGGCCTGGGTGGCGTTCACCCAGCCGGGCCACGCGGGCGAGATGGCGCTCGTGCTCGCCTGCGGCCTGCCGCCGCTACTCACCGGTTTGGCGGAAGACCTGACCAAGCAGGTCGGTGTCCGCACCCGGCTGCTCGCCACGGCCACCAGCGGCGCGCTGGCCTTCTTCCTGCTGGGGGCGCAGCTCACTTCGGTGAACCTGCCCGGCCTCGACTGGCTGATGGGGTTCACTGCGTTCAGCCTCTTTTTCACCGTGGTGGCGGTTGCCGGCGTGGCCAACGCGGTGAACATTATCGACGGCTACAACGGGCTGGCTTCGGTGGTGGTGGCGATCTCGCTGCTGTCGCTGGCCTACGTGGGTTGGCAGGTGGGCGACAGCCTCATCGTTTCCGTGGCTCTGGCGGGGGTGGGTGCCTTGCTGGGCTTCCTGCTCTGGAACTGGCCGCGCGGGCTGATCTTCCTGGGCGACGGCGGCGCGTACTTTATCGGCTACCTGGTGGCGGTGCTGTCGTTCCTGCTGGTGGCGCGGCATCGCGGAGTGGTGTCGCCCTGGTACCCGTTCCTGCTCTTCATCTACCCTGTCTTCGAGACCCTCTTCTCCATTTGGCGCCGTAAGGTGGTGCGCGGCGCCAGCCCGGGCCTTCCGGATGGCCTGCACCTGCACCAACTGGTGTTTCGCCGCCTCGTGCGCTGGGCCGTGGGCCGGCGCGATGCGGCCAGCCTCACGCTGCGCAACAGCCTCACGGCGCCCTATCTGTGGCTACTGTCGAGCCTGGCCGCGCTGCCGGCCACGCTGTTCTGGCGCTATCCGTTCGTGCTGATGGGCTTCGTGGCACTGTTCTGTGTGTTCTATGTGTGGTTGTATATGCGGCTCGTGCGCTTTCGGGCGCTGCGCTGGCTAATGATCAAGTCGCGCGCTGGCGGCGCACTGTCGCGCTTCAAGGACGATATGTGACGGTCGCCTTGTTGTGGGCCGCGGCCGTGCTGCCGGGCCTGATTGCCTACAACGTCCCGCCCTCGCCGACCCTGTTCAATCAGGCCGCGGCGCTCGGCCTTTGGGCTCTGGTCATAGCAGCCATGGCCCCGAATTGCGCTGCAGGCGCGCGCACCGCCGTGGCCCGCAGCGCAGCGCTTCAAGCCGCACTGGGCCTGGTAGCCGCGGCAGCGCTGCTGTCGAGCGCGCTAGGGGTATTGCCGTGGGCCATCAGCATTTCTTCCACTGGCTTGCTCATGGCTGCGATGGCACTGGTGCTCTGCGGCGCGGCGTTGCAGCCGACTCCAGCGCTGCTCGCCGCCTTCTTTGGCGCCTGGGTCGCTGCAGGCCTGTGCAACAGCGCCATCGCCGTGGTGCAGGTATTCGCGCCCAGCCTGGCCGACGGCGACTGGATCGCCCGCTCAGGCGCGCTTGGCCGCGCGGTCGGCAACATGCGCCAACCCAATCACCTGGCCACACTATTGCTTTGGTCCGCAGTGGCCGTTGTTCCGCTGGTCGAGCTGGGCGCATTGGGTCGCACACGGGCGCGGCGCGCGGCGGCCTCAGTGCTTATGGCGCTCGCGGTCATGGGCGTCACGCTGTCGGGCTCGCGCACCGGGTTGGTCGGTATTTTGGTGCTGGCGCTGTGGGGTGCAGTCGACAGCCGGCTGTCGCGGTTTTCGCGCGGCCTGCTGCTCGCAGCACCGCTCCTTTGTGCGCTGAGCTGGGGCTTTGCCGCCGCGTGGGCTTGGCTGCACAACACACATGCAATCGGCGCTGCGACGCGTCTCGCCGAAGGCGCCCTTTCGACCTCTCGGTACGAGATATGGAGCGACACGCTGGTTCTGATTCGGTCCCACCCCTGGCTCGGGGTGGGCTTCGGCGAGTTCAATTTCGCCTGGTCGCTGACACCTTTCCCGCAGCGGCCGACGGAATTCTTCGACCACACGCACAACCTGCCGCTGCAA
>JANNUE010000346.1:0-42818 GCA_031394895.1 Betaproteobacteria bacterium | reverse complement strand
TGCACCGCGCCATCATCCTGCGCGCGATGTCGATCCTGGCGCGATCGGGTGGCGTGCGCGACCAGTTCACCTTCACCGGCGGCGTGGCCAAGAACGAGGCCGCGGTGAAATCGCTGAAGGAACTCATCAAGGAACACTACGGCGACGTCACCCTCAATATCGACCCCGATTCGATCTACACCGGCGCGCTCGGCGGTGCCACGTTTGCCTGGCGCGCTGTGGTGGACGACGGCAAGATCGCGGAAAACCGGCCCCACTAATTTGCTTGCAGGAGACACAGACATGAGCATCACCACCATTGGCATCGACATTGGTTCCGGCGCCGTCAAGTCGGTGCTGTTTCGCACCGCTGACGACGGCCAGCAGCACTGGCTGGCCAAACGCTGCGAGCGCATCCGCAGCCGCGACCCGATGACGCTGGCGCAGCAAGGTTTTGACGCGGTGCTGGCCGAGGGCGGCGTGGCGCGCGAAGACCTCGACTACATCGCGACCACCGGCGAAGGCGAGAACGTCAAGTTCGCGACCGGGCATTTTTATTCGATGACGACGCACGCGCGCGGCGGCATCTTTCTGGAACCGGCGGCGCGCGCCGTGGTCGATATCGGCGCGCTCAACGGCCGCGCCATCTACATCGACGAGCGCGGCAAGGTCCTGTCGTACAAGATGACCAGCCAGTGCGCGTCCGGCTCGGGCCAGTTTCTGGAAAACATCGCGCGCTATCTGGGCGTGGCGGTGGAAGAAATCGGCGCGCTGTCGCAAAGCTCCAAAGAGCCGGAGAAGGTCAGCTCAATCTGCGCCGTGCTGGCCGAGACCGACGTCATCAACATGGTGTCGCGCGGCATCGCCACGGCCGACATCCTCAAGGGCATCCACTTGTCGATGGCGTCGCGCATCGTCAAGCTGCTAAAGATCACCGGCATCAAGACCGGCACCGCGCTGATCACCGGCGGCCTGGCGCTCGACACCGGACTGCTGGCGGCGATTCAGGAAGAAATGGTCAACGAGAAAGTCACGGTAACGGCCCGCTCGCACCCCGACTCAATTTACGCCGGCGCCATTGGCGCAGCGCTGTGGGGCGCGTTCAGGCACAATAAACTGGCAGAGCTGGAAGCGCAGGTTGCCGCCTGACCTTCCACCCATCCAACCGAACATTGAGGAAAAAGCAAAATGGCCCTGATCATCACCGACGACTGCACCGCCTGCGACGCCTGCCGCCCAGTCTGCCCGAACGAAGCCATCAAGGTCGGCGACCCGATCTATGTGATCGACCCATTCCGCTGCACCGAATGCGTCGGCGCCGAAGACGAACCCCAGTGCAAACTGGTCTGCCCAGCCGACTGCATCCCCGGCAACCCCGATTTCCAGGAAACACCTGAGGAACTGATGGCCAAGTATGAGTCGCTGCATGGGTGAGGTTGCAACAGCGTCTCTGGTTGGAGGTCTGATTTCAAATTGAACCGGCTGCGCTGTCTTTTGCTGCATGACAATCGCACGGGTGGAGACGCGATCGCCATGGCAGATATCGCGCACACATAAGCGGACTAGGTCACATGCCCTGAGCTTGTTGTCCAAGCCTAGATCAAAGAGCGCAAGTTCCCGGGTCCGGTGGCCTAGCTGAAGCCGTGTGCGGATGGCCCAGATGTCCTTTAGCTTCAGCGGAGCCTTCTGTCCAACAATCTTTCCTTTGTTCCATGGAACCTTGACAGGTGAAACAGTTTCAGTGTCCACGATGCTCTCCTTAAGTTGAGGGGAGAACAACTGTGGACCGGTTACGCAAATAGTCAATTCATACCAGCTATGGAGATGCCGGACTGCTGATGTTGATCGACGGCACATTGGTGCCCAAAGCGGAGGGTCGAGCCACGCGAAACTGATTACTCGCTAGCGCACAAGGTGGTCAAGATGGCGCTCCACCACGGCGCAGAAGATGTACTCTGTGTTGCCATGTAGCAGAATCAAATAATGCGAGCTCGTTGTCACAACTGAGTCAAATTCATAGAAAAATGATGCAGTCGACGCCTGACCCTACGTTATCCAGATGGCAATCTATCTGACCAGGCAACCCAAGCGCATGGCCATCACAGTCGTGAATGTTTTGACCCCAGCGGAGTTTGGGAACGAGACGGGTTGGCCTATCTACAAAAGTCATCCATGTGAATCACAAGGTCCTGGAGCGCATCCAGCCTGGGCTTGTGTGAGTGAGCGAGGTCATCACGAACAACTTTGGCCTTGCTGCACAACCTGAAGGCCTGCTCCTGTTGTGAGGTCAGAGGCAACCCTCGTTCCCTTACCCGAAATGACTGGAAACAAAGGTCGTTGTATTCCAGCTCATCTATTTCAACGATCTCGGTCTGTTTACCAATCCGTTTTTCGAATTTGCCGTCGGGCTCGAGTTTTTGCAGGACCGGGCGCAAGACCGTGTGTACCAGCGGACGACGCTCTTCCAGCCACGGACTGATGGACTTAATGCAAGCCTGCCAATAACGCTTGTTCGCCGACTGCCTTCCGAGCTCAGCCAACGGACTTGTGTGCTGAGCAAGGTACCAATCGCGCAGCGGGTGGTGCGAATCCGGGCAGGTCAGGCTGCGCGATCCCTGCAGCCAGTTGTCTGTGCTCCAGCGCTGCTCATCCTTGGCAAGCAAGGCTCCAAGCGATTCGGGAAGGTTCAGAATCTCTGCCTCGCTGAGTCCAATCAGGCTGTCGGCTAGTGAAATGTCGAACGCAGCGAACTCCGTCACCAATTGGCGCAGGAGCTGGGTGGATCCAAACTCCTTTCGACCGAGCATCCGAAAAGATACGTAGGTTTGCATCTCATCCGGTCGCAGGGCACCGTCATAGGTAATGCTTGAGAAATCCTTGGTGGATTCGCTGGTTGTCCAATTCACATCATGCATCGACAAGATCAGCCGCACATTGCCACGGCCTTGCTCCAGAGCATTGATAAAGTCCCCCACATACTGCATGCAGGCTGCGTGGGCTCGCTCAGATTTCGCAATCAAAAAGACCGCATGCATGTGTTCAAGCGAAGCGTTGGCTAGAGCATGCGCATCCATGAGCTGATCGCCGAAGTGCGGCGCCAGCAGACTGGCAATATGGGCGCCATCGTCGACGTCAAGGATGATGGGGCTATCGAAGTTGGCGTTGCGCAAGCCTTCCTTGAGTCCGACCGTCAAATTCACTGATTCCGGATGGTTGAGGATGACGGCTCGCTTGTCGCGAGCTGCATCCGTAACCGCCAGGCAGAAATTGGAGGGGCTAGGTAGGCTCCAGTAAAGGCTGGTGGCAGTGATCATGATTGAATGAGGCGAAGATACATAGGGGGCACCAGCCATTTGGCATCAGGTCCATCTTGCAGCAGCCCCATCCATTGCATGAAGCTGATGTCGTATTGATCGATGCTGCGCAGGCCCTTGAAGTTGTCCGCGGTCAACTCGTTGATGTCGTCAAGGCTAACCGTAGCCCGCGGCTCGTTGTGCATTATCGCAAGCGTCGCTTCAATGCGATTGAGCAATGTGGGCTCAATATCGAAGCTGATCAACCCGATTTTTGTATAAAAGTCGCTCAATTTGCTGCCAAAGGCCTGTTCAGCCTGTCGGCGCAGCTCGGCAGCCTTTTTGACGGTCAATGAGTCGGTGCAGTGATGCTGGATCAGCCGCGCAAAACCAGAGGTTGCATACAAAATGTCTTCGCGCGCTTGCTGGCTGTCGGCAACCTCACGGTTGTCCCCCAGATGGAAGCACAGCGCGTCGACGGAATAGGTGGGAATCGGGACGAAGTTCCACTTTTTCAACAAATTTTCCTTGGACTGCGTCCGCATGTAATTGGCAACATCCCAAGCGCGAGCTGGTCTTGCCAGCAACGCCAACTGAATGCCAGTCGGCGCAGCACGTCCGGCCATCGCCAGGAATGCGCTGATATCGGAGGGGCGCCACTCCGTTGTGGTCAGCAGCAAATTACCACCGGTGGTGGGGATAAGTCCAGTGCAGAGCTTGGTCCGCAAGAAAGAGCTCATGTTCGAGACGTTGACCGGATTGCAGTAATACTCATCAAACTGCGTAATTTTGCAGCTGATCTTCGGTTTACTGATCTCTTCGATGCCGCTTTGCAAATTGCCACACAGAATCGGCAACGTGCTCTCGGTCTGTGGTGTGTCGCCCTTGCGCCGTCCGGCCACATTCGCATAAATCCAGCTGATCGGCATCGGGAAGAACGGCAGCGTGCTGCCGTGTTGCGCCTGCAAGATGGGTTGCATTTGAATGCGCTTTTCCCCGTGATTGCGTGACAGTGAAGGCGAAAGTGCGGCCAAATCCTGGATTTGACTCTCCACCCGATCCTTGTCGCCAAGTAGCATGGCGATGCTCGGGTTGCGAAGCCGGTATTGGTTGCCGCTCTTGTCGAGCACGCTGAGCTTGCGCATTTCATCGAGCAAACTCTCGTACGCTGAGGTGTTGATATTGCGGAAATGCGCCGGCACGAAGGTTTCGCACATTTCTCGGATGTCTTGAAGCGTGGCGCCTTCATTGGTGCCGTTCTCAATCTCGCGGTAATAGTGGTCGGCCAGAACCAGTGCAATGGCCTTGTAGCGGTTATCGAGTTCAAGCGTCATGCTGAACTTTTTGGCCAGATCGGACAGCAAGTCGTCATCATTTTCCATGCGCTCGACATCTTCAAGCCGAATCGTGGAGTCGCCCGCTTTGCCGCCACGCTTGTTGTACATATAAGCCAGCAGCTTGCGGCAATATATCTGAATGAAGGCGGGATAAAAGTTGCACACTGACATGATGCGCAAAGGCAGGTCGGCCGATTCGGAGTCGAAGTAGAAACCAAGCGCCGCCATCGGCTTGGTGATGAGGTCGATGCCGCGCAGAATGTCCTCCGCCGAGGTAAATGGCTCCAGCGCAATGGTTTCGGCCTTGCCAAGGGCGCTGTTGACCTCTGTGGTCATGCGAGCCAGGTTATGAAGACCGGCGATGCAATAGCGCAGCGTCAGGCCGCGCGGAGCAAGTGACTCGGAGACGTTTTGCAGCGTTCTGACGAAGCCAACGCGCCCCGCGGCAAGGGCAAGCTCTGCAGCCATAAGGTCATCCGCTTCGTCGAGCAGCAAGTAGCAGTGCTTGATCTTGTCGACGCCAGCAATCAGGCTTGATTCAATCCAGTCTGCAAAGCCCTGTGCAGTTGTTGCCATGGCCGGCATTGGACGCACGACATTGCTGGTCACCAGATGTTCATAGATCGTACGCCAGGCAAACCGGACGTGATCGTCCCCTGCGTAATCCTTGTTCATGGGAATGTACAAGGCGCGCTTGCCGCTTTGCGGATGTTCTTCATCACGCGCAATTTGCGCCAGGAGGGACGACTTGCCAAGGCGGCGCCCGCCGTACAAGATTGCTGCGTTTTTTACGCTGTGCAGCGTTTGTATCTCGCGCTGGCGACCGAAGAACATTTCGCGCGCCACATGCGCCCCGTCGGCACTGTACGGATTGGTGTGGAAATTGAGCAGCCCGATCTCGAGCATCTTTTGGGAACGGTCATGGGGATTGAGCGCCATGAAGGCGATCAAGAAGTCATCGATAAGGAAAATGGCCGAACCCTTTTCAATGACGCGTTGACGGCGCTGCAGAGTCAAGGTCGTACGCGCCAGGATGACCACCGGCGTGCTTGCAAGCTCATGAATGAGTGTGACGAGCTCGTTTTCCGGATGTTTGCCGTGAATAGCATACAAAGGCAGACTCGACTGTTGGGAGCCCAGTTGTGGCGGGATGAAGCACTCAGAGGCCAGGCGCACAAACGGATTGGGCGGAAATTCCAGTCGAGCCGGCAGATTCCCGCGTGCATTGATTCCCGGGGTGAATTGCGGTACACCCAGACCCAACTGCTCGAACATCTCGCTTACCATCTGAGCCGCATTGCCGCCACGCTGAGTACCTAGTTCGATCCAGTGCTCGACAAAGGTGGCGGCCTCGGCGCGCTCTTCGTCGCTCAGGTGTGATACCAGCGCGTTATCCATGTCAGGATTTTTCAGCAGGTTGAGCAAGGATTCGATAAAGCTCTCTTTCGAGCCTTTGATCAGACTCAGGGCGGATGTCATTTCCTCGAATTGAATCGGCGTCTGCTGACTGCGGTGCTTAGTGGTGGTGGGTAGCTTTTGACCACGTTCCAGAATCAGCATGGCATCGTGTGCCGCCCGCAAGTCCGCTGGCTTCTGGGTTGCCAGCATGGCCTCGACGCGCTCGGCATCCTTGCGGATGTCGGGCCCCTTGATGTCACGCAAGCGTTTCAACTCTGCCTGCAGGCGCTGAGTTGCATCCTGCATGCGGTTGTCCAGCACTTTGGTGATGGTCTCGTTGATAACGAAGTATGCGTGCGGGAAGTCCGGAAATGAAGGCGACATCGAATCTGGCTTACCAAGGTGCGGGACTACGGACTCGATGGTGCTGATCGTATGCAGCATCTTGTTGGCGTCTTTTTGTCCCAGGGCGCTCAGTGCCATAGCATGTGTGACACGTTGGCGCAATTCCTGCAATTTGCGACGCAAATCGGCACAGGCGCGGCTGTACTGATGCAGCAACGTTGGCGCCGAGTCAGCCCCGTTGTTGACCTTGGGCTTGGCCAGCATGGCCTCAATGCGCCAGGCAGGAAGGAACCGGCTGTTGGCGATGTGGTCTTCTTGTGCCGAGATCAGCAACTGATCCATGGCCTGCGCATCCAGCGTCTGAATGTCATCTTCAAGCTCGGTGGACAGCAAATGATCAATCGACTCAATTACATCGGAAGCCTGCAATAACGGGGGGTACTCGCCGCTGGCTTTGAACGACGGCATCAGATCGCTGTTCATGGGCTGTTGAATCAGCAGTCGCTGGATGTCCGATGGAATGCAGGCATCGGATTTCACCGCGTCGAAAAGACGCACGACGGCCTGAATTATGCTGCGCCCGGCGTGCAACCAAATGCTCTCAATCGCCGTCCACGTCTTGCCGCATACGATGATTTCATCGATCTCGATGCACGCCTCCTTGAGTGTGGCGTGCAGGGCCTTGATGTACTCGAGCTCATGGGACATCAGGAAGTCGTTGTTGCCGCTTTGCGATTTCTGCTCACTGAGCGACAGATAGTCCTTGAGAAACTCCTCGGTCTTGTTGATGTTGGTGATGGAGTGGATCAGGTAGCCACCGTTGAGCTCCGTGCGGTCTTTGATCTTTCGGAAGGCGTCTTCAACTACCGCTTTGGGCTTGCGAAACTTGCCCTGAGTCTCCTGCATCAAGGCCTTGAGGCCGCGCACATCGTCCTTGGCCAGCAGGGCCATGCACTTCCCGATCGAGCTCTTGTCGCTATAGATGTAGCTGTGGGCGCGCAAAAAGCCGGTGTGAGACCATTTGGTGTGCATGCTGGCATCGGTAACCCAGGTCTTGGCCCGTTGACGGTAATCGGCCAGGGTCGCAGCAATGCGGTC
The DNA here is from genome assembly GCA_031394895.1 of Betaproteobacteria bacterium. Classification (GTDB taxonomy): domain Bacteria; phylum Pseudomonadota; class Gammaproteobacteria; order Burkholderiales; family Burkholderiaceae_C; genus Rhodoferax. The sequence continues at coordinate 35,368 of JANNUE010000346.1, read as the reverse complement.
TTCCGAACTGGCAGAAGACAGCACCAGCTTAGTTTGAGTCAGTGTGATCGCGTTTTTCTCGCGGGATGCAATATGCTCGATCAATGCGGCCAACGCCGGCTGTTGCTGCAAAGACGCTTGCACCTTCATCAAAACGGACCACAGTGGATCGCTGTTGCCACTGCTTGGATCGAAGAAGATGGCGCCCGACAAACCGGCACCCAGTAGCCCGATCGCCTGCGTTAGGCTGTTGGCTCCATCAAACAAGCCAATATCAAAAACCTGCGATTGCTCGGAACTCATGCGGGACTGGACCATGGAGTTGCAATCGACTGCATCGAGCTCCGTGCACAAAGCCAGCAGTAAGGCGCAATCACCCTGAATGTCTTCCTGATCCTTGAAGGCGTCGCTGATTGCCTCGATGTAGACTTTGGCAATGCCATAGTGGCGCTTGTCAATGAGCTTGCGCAAGTGAGACAACGCCTTGCCCAATTCCTTGTTTTCACCTGCGATGACTTCTTTAACGATCTTGCGCGTTGTCTCCGGCGTCGGGGCTTCAACGTGTTCCTGTGGCTGCTTCGGTGTTGTAAGGGTGATACCGACGTCGACGGCCTTGACCTCGATGTGCGCCGTAACCTCTGGCGCGCTCGCATTTTCAGACGCTGCTTCCAGGGTCGCCTCGGGTTGAGGTTCTGCGGTCACAGCATCCGGCGCACTTTGAATGTCCGGAGTAACAAGTGCTACCGGGGCAACTTCAACCACTTCAGCTGCAGCAAGTTCAACAGGTGCAACCTGTTCGCCAGACGTGTTTGCTGCCTGGACTGCTGGCGCAACTGTGACCGGCTCAATGCCGGGTGTTGCTGACGGCACTTCAACGGCAGGGGGAATAAGCGCTTGGGGCAAAGGCGATCCAGCAGGATCGTCCGGACCACCATCACCGTTGTTCGTGTAGATAGTGCTGGACCAGATGCGATTTTGTATTTGCATCAAGCGGCCTTCTTGCTCGATATCCAGAGCGGATAAGACGCGTGCATGACGGCGCTTTTCTGCATCAGGCACATGTTCGTTCATGCACTTTTGGATCTGCTTGTCGGACTCCTCAGCCGTTACAACACTGGCCTCAAGCTGCGCAATCTCCTGTTGTGCTGTGTCGATCAGTTCCTTGGTGATTGCCACAACCTGGTAGCTAGCTGTCTTGACCAACTGCTCCGCATCAATAGCAGCAATGCGCTCCAGCAGGTTTTTCGCTTGGGCATGGATGCTATTGCACAGTTCCAAGGCCTGGCTGGCGCGCTGCCTTTCGTTCCTGCGAACCCCATCCATCCCTTCGAGTTCGCCCAGAAGAGTGCGAATCTGTTCAATGTCGTTTGCAAACTGCTCGGCCCCGGGCTCCAGCGCAGTAAGGATTTGGGTTATGTCTTGCTTGATTTTCATAACTGATACGTCTGGGTTAACGGTGACAGATACGCAAGGCGCAGAGGGCTTTGTTGCTGGGGACACTTCTTTTTCTGGGGATTCACAAGGAGGGAGGGCTGTTCGATTCTCGGCAACGGCCTCCTCGGAGAGTGTCCAAGGGCTGGCGGTAGGCAAGGGGTCGCCATAGGCAAGCGCAACCGCCTGGCTGATGGGCCTCATAGTGCTTGGATGCCGCGGCGACGGCAATGCAAATTGCGGCGGGCGCTTCAACTGGATGGGCACAACCGATGACGTGCTTTGATTGAATGTGCCGCTCACTTGCGACATAGCTTGCTCAACCACGTATGCACATTGCAAGAAGTAAGCAAGAGCGGCTTGCGTGCGAACTCCCGGCACGCAAGTAATGTTGGGGACTACGGTTTCATAGATGCCAAGCGCAGGGCATTGCGCGGCAGAAAACACCAGCCAACTCAGCGTATCGTCATCATTTTCGGCACACGCCCTTCGCACAACAGGTTCCAAATCGATGGTGTCATCGAAATAGATTTTTCCCTCCGGATCCTGCGTGGCGGCGTTGTGCGCGCTGATGATGGCATCAAGTGGCGGCAGGATGATCGTCTTGCCAAAAAGAATCCGCGAATCGATTACATAGGCGCCTTGCGGATGCAGCATATTTGAGGCCAGCCAGCCAACATAGTCTTGCGGCTGCTGAACGTTGTGGCGAACAACTCCGCCTTCGCGCATCTTGCCCCAGTTTTTTCTGATGGCTTTACGATCAGGCTTGGGATAGTTGCTGAAAAATTGGCCCAGGTTGACGAAAGCCGGCAGTTCAACGCGCAGATTGACGTCACCGCGAATCATGGCATTGAGAAGCTTGCGTTTGCGCAGGCCGCTGCTGCCCTCAAACGGAATCAGGGCGATGTATTCGACGTCTTGCGCTTGTTTTAATATAGTCTGAATATCCCAGACATTGTCTGCAGGGATCGCAATTGGTGGCTTTGCTGCGTTAGAAGCCGTCCCGACCACCGGATTGGCTTTCGTGGCCAACAAGTCAAGGGCAGTCACGGTGTTGTCTTGTCCGATGCCATTTAGTGGTTTTGCATCGACAGACGGGCACTCTGCAGCCTGAGTATCTAGATCCTGTTCCACCAACTCAAACTGCAATTCGGCCTGGACCACCTGGTTGACTGCCTCAAATACGGGAACATTGGCTGGTGCAGCATCGGGGCCAGAATCATCCACCAGCGCTGTGTCCGCATCAAACACCGAGTCCGGCGTCACGACTGCCGGCAGGGCCGGCGCCTCCTCTTGTGCCGGGTATTTGATGATGTAATCGTCAATCTTGCGCAGAAAGAACAATGGAGCCGGCAAAATAGTCCACTCGTCGTAATGCGGGTAGCCTAGGCGCAACCCCATGACCAGGGTCGCCAAGTCGTGTGGCGTGACCTGGGAATGGTGTTGCAAGACGCTGAGGTCAATGGCGCCAGGACTGCCGAAGTCCTTGGGTTGTGGGGTGCGAGTACCACGCTCGAAAATCGATTCAGTTTCTTCTTCGTCCTTGACTTTTTTGGACATGCGGGTCACAGAGCGAAAGCACGACAAGCCACGTTTTGTGGGGGATGTCTTGCGTGGCGTCATCATTCCGATGAAATGGTGCGCGCGGTAGGTACCAGAGGTCGGCTCGGTGATTTCGACAAGACGCTGGATGGTCGTGGTGTACTCGTCACTGTGGGTATCTCCGGTAAGGACCTTGGAGGTGCCTTCGTAGCGGATCGCCTCGTAGTAGCTGGTGCTTTTTCCGCGTACATTGACCTTTGCATTGATGCCGTAGCGCACGCGAACGAACGACATTTCAGGAAATGCCTGCGCCAGCGGCAAATTGCCAAGCGAGGGCGCGTTTTGAAGGTTTTCATCAGTGAGGTTGCGCCACAAGCCCTGAAGCGTGCCCCAGTCCACCAAAACGACGGCTTGAGGATCGTTTTCACGTGTTTCAGCAAGAAACTTTCGGGTCTGCGTCTCGAAGTTGCCTCTGAGCCACACCTCGTCGGACGTGATGTCGCGCTGTTTTGCCAGCCAGATCAAACCTTCGGACAACGGCATCCAGCTGTTATTGCGTGTGCGCGCCCCTGTTCCATAGCAAAACTGGATCTCGGTGGTGTCAGTGGCCAGGTTGATGCGGGTGTAAACAAGCATGCTCACCGGTGTTTCACCCGAGAACATTTGCGCCCGCTTGCGCAGTGCCTGGATGCCGTAGACCGCCTTGCAATTGTCGGGCAGGTGATTTTTTGCAAAAGCAGCCGCGTTGATGAGATGCCCCGAGTGCGCCAGCATCACATCGGTCATGGCGCTTTGCAAGCGGTGGATAAAGTTTTGCCGGGCCTTGGCCTGGCGCGTGTCCGTGTTCCCCGTCTCCATGGGCAAAACATGATGCACGGCAGCGTCGGTGCGCGCACAGATGGCATGGATGGCCGCGCGGCGGTTGACTCCGTCCTCAGTGCGGTTGCCGATCTCCTTGCCGGCGCAGATCAGTACATATTTGGGGCCTGGATGCGCTGCGATCGCATCGAGCAGGCCGCCGGTGCTCTTGGCATCGACCCAGCTGGCGACGCGAAGGTTAAAACGCTGCTTGCTGGGCAGTTCTTTGCCGGGGAGGTCTGCCCGCAACCCGTGGACATTGGCAGGCAAGGGGTCGGGCCGGAATTCAACGCGATCTCCAAACAGGAGTTCGACGATTTTGCGGGCGACTGCAATTTCGTCCGACTTGCCGCCGAGCAACCATAAGGTTGGACGGGCATCGCCGTGGACCTTGTCCAGCACACGCGTGCATTGGCGGTTGAAGGTGGCAATTTTTTCCGCATTGGAGTTGTTTGAGTCGACTGATTCGTCATCCTCATCGTCAACAGCGACCGCGTTCACATCAGCGCCAGCCAGCGATGCACCAGCAGTGCCGAAATCTTCCGCCCGAATCATGGTGGTCATGGAAGACCTCTTCAAAGTCATCGGACGCACTTCAAAGCCGATGTCATGGTCCGCCAGCCCCTCCCACAGGGTGGCGCAGCGCTCCATCAGGTCGCTCTCATCGGTATCCGTTGGGGTATGCTGATCGACCTTGCTGTACAAGCGGGTGGTTTGACCCAATCCGATCCACCACCTCGTTTTGTCTTGTGCGGTCTCCTCAATCGCTTTTTGGAGCGTGTCCGGGGCGCTGGTTCCACTCAGGACGGCTTGTTCTTTGACAACGGCGTACTCGTCGCCATTGATCTCCCATCGCACCGCATCGCCGACCTTCTTCTTTTCAACCGAAAGCGGTATGACCGACAGAAACTGCGACGATCCGGAGTCGGATGGCCCAAACGCGTAAGCAGTCGTCTTCTTGCCGGTATTGCCGCCACCAGGCATGGTGCTCGACCAAACGCGCTTGGTGGGCGTGACGTTGACAAAAATGGAACGGCTGCAAGGCACAGTCGAGACCTGCACCCGGGCCACCATTGAGAAGGTGTGCGCGCCCTGACCAGGTTGCGCCGGCAACGTCGTGGGGCGGCTCATGAGATCAAAGCTGCCGGCATTGAACGCGCCGGGCAGGACGAACTCGCAAGGGCCTAGGCCCTCAAACAACTCTTGGCCCCGCAACTGATCGCTCAGCAGCCGGGCGATTAGCGTGAAACGCACACCTTCAGTCAAGGGCTCACGCAGGTAGACCTGGCTGACACTGCGACTGACGTTGTCCGCAATGGCTGCGTCCTTGACGCGCATGGCGACCTCAGAGCAGTTCTTGTCCATGGACCACGGCTCCAGCGAACTCATGGCCCATTCGCGGATGATGCTGGCCAGCGTTTCGCTGCCGTCTTCCGTATCCTGGCCAAGCGTCTCGACCGCAAAGGTCAGGCCAGATTCATGGTTTGAAGCCTTGCACCCAAGATGTTGATCTACCGTGAGAACGTCTTGCATGCGGATCTGCAGCATCAGGCGCAGGGAAGTTGTCGGCAGATTTGTGCCGGATCTTCCGTTACTGCGACTGATGTCAAGCAAATCCATGAGCGTCTGACGCAATGCGCCGACTAGGTGGTAATGCGTGACGGAAACCTGGGACTGCAGCCAATCGTCATTGACTTTTTTCGCCAGCACGATGGGCTCGATGGCGCGGCTGCTCTTCTTGGTCCAATAGGTGTTGTTGTCAGAGGACATTGCATTATTCCCTGGTAAGTCTTGCTATCGCATTCATCGGGGTTGCAAATGAGAGATACAGGTTCTCATAGCATTGGCGCGTGGTGGGGTCAGGATGTGACAGGCACTCCTGCAAGATGTCTTGCATCATCACCAGCATGGAGGTGGCAGCGGTGTCAATGGCTGCCTTTGCACTGCGTGGCGCCCAGGCCGCATCGACAAAATAGACAAAAGCCGGGCAGTCACCGCGCATTGCGCGTCCGATGGTTTGCAGAATAATAATCATTTGGTCAGCCACGAACGGCTTGGCGTAATCGCCCAGGCGAGAGGCAACCAGAGGGGTGCGCATCATGTCCTTGACTTGCGCGTAGGCTTCCCGGCGCTCGTTGCGCAGGGCCTCCAGCGCGCTATTGGTGTCGGCAAAGGTTTGCCGGTCAAAGTTCTCCGAGCGCCGTCCGACAATGCCCTGGATCAGACCGAGATCATCACCGCGTGGGTGGGGCCGGGTGAGAAAGAACAAGGAACCGATCATGGCCTTGTTTTGGCGCGCTCCAAACTGGTAGACCACATTGACGCCGCGGCCAATGGCATTCATCGGGAAAATCACGATGTCCCAGCCCGTGTCCTGACCCAGACTCTCCACGTCAGAGGCAGTCACCGCATGCTCATGGCTGCCGTTGGCGCCGGCGCGTCGCAAATAGCGCACCTTGCCGCGCCAATGCGGATAATTTTGATGGATGTGCTCGTGAAGCAGCTTGCACTGGTCGTAGCTGTTAACCACCAGGCCGGCCTTGCGTCCGATGCCATCGACCACATCGTTGCTTTGCAGCGCCTGTGCCAGCCGTGAAAGCTGGTTGTCCGCAAGCAACCCGTCCACCATGGACTTGAGAATCTGATCGCGTTGACTGAATTTGGCGCCGCTAAAGCGCAAGCTGGCCCCCGGGCGAGCTGGATCTGCAATGGGCATGAACTCATAGCGCGACTGGGCCCAACCCTCTCCCGCGTTGGGCCGGCGCAAAACGTAGTGCGGACCTTCGTTGATGTGGTAACCCGGACTGGGATGCAGCATGGAGGTGGCACTTGTGAGCAGGTAGGCCGGCGCTCCATCATGGCTGGCGCCGATTTGGTGCATGCGGTCAAAGAGCCGGCGCGGTGCACCCTGGATGCCCACATGGGAGATGTTGGTGTTGCCCTCTTCACTGACGGTAAAACGAATACCGCTAAGATGGCCGCTGATGGATTCCGGCAGGATGGCCAATTGATCGCGGGAAGGGCGGGACTCGAACACGTTGTCGCCCACCAGATTGAGCGTATTGAGCAGTCGCAGATGGGGCGCCAGCCCGAAATGCTGCAACACCACCATGGAGACATTGGTCAACAAACCGCAGCACTCGGCGAATTCAGCCGCATTGGCCGAGGGTGGCAGGGTTTCAATGCCGGCCATGATGTCGGCAATCCCGGCCACGGCCGAGGCATCGGCATCCAGATTCCACTTGACCAGCGCATCGCCAATGTCCTGATGCAGTTCAGTTGTGCGCTTAACGCTGAGTTGCATCATTTCGGCAACCTGGTCGAGCTCCTGCTTCAGGTTGATATAAACCTCGTCGTCATCTTTGATCGAAGGGCGAAATGCCACGGGCTTGACTGCCGCATCCCAAAGCCGCTCAAGCCCCTGGCGGGCGCGAAGATGGCTGAGCTTTTCCTCTTCATCGGTCTGATTGCCGTCATACGGATACATATCGGCAATCAGCGACAGGGAGGTCAGTAGCTTGCTCTCGTACGTCTTCTGGATGTCCTTGCCCATGTGCTGGATGTAGGACGAGATGCGGTTGGTCACTTGTCCGAAGCGACCCGTCATCTCAATGAGGCTAGGCATATCCTTACCGGAGACGAAGGCGTTGCGACCACGCGCCATGGGCGCATGCAAATCGCTGATGAGAGTAGCCCAAAGGGACTCTTCATCGCCATAGAGCTTCATGATGGGGGTGCCACGCGCATCCAGATCAGACTGAGTGGCGTCGCACTCGTCGACCACCACCAGATCAAAGGAGCGGGCGATGTACTCGAACTGCTTGATGTCAAACGGCGCGTACAAGGGAGAGACATTGCGATCAAGCGACAGCACGTGGCCAGCGCAGATACTGGCGGTATTTAAGGCCCGCTCAGCGTACTGGCGCGCACAAACGCCACTGAGCGCACAACGTCGAGTCTCGGACTTGGCTCCCGTGAAGAGCCGCTGCTGCAGCTCCGTGCAAGGCGGATTGGCATGCGGAAACGGCACATCCTCTTCACTGGCAAAACCGGCCAAGGCGCAGTTGGAGGCAAAGTACTTGGCGCTGCTGCGGGTTACACCATAGCCGTTGCTGTCTTTGGCCAGGGCTGTAGCAAAGTTCAGAGCGTGCTTGTTGCGCGAACCCTCACTTTGGCCCGAGAGCAAGGCGCAGTCGATGCCGTATTGCTCCAGTATTTCAAGGAAATTGGAGGCAACTTCAATGGAGGGGAAGAGAAAGCAGGCGCGGCGCCCCTGGCGTGCGACCCAGGCTGCCAAGAGGTACAGCAATGTAGTCTTGCCGGATCCGGGTAGACCGATGAGGTGTTTGATCCCGGTCAGATCGATATCGGCGGCATCTTCCAGTCCGTCCTTGCCTGCGCGCAACAAGATCGCACGAGGCTGGTCGTTTGCATCAATAAGACGGTGGTACCAGTTGCGTTGTGCCGGCTTCTGGCGCCCTGCGAGCTCGTCTTGTTGATCGAAGTCGTTGGCAATGGCGATCAGGTCCACCCAGCGGACCCTGCCAGGCGTTTTTGGTGTGCTGAGTTGGTATTGGGCAGGCGAGGCGACAGGGAAACCCAGCGGCTCAATGTCGCCCTGATAGGGCGAGCGCTGGCTGCGAACGCTGGCAGAAAGGTTTTCATCCTGGAGAGGGGGCAATGCCCGAGCCCGCACCGGCGGGTCGGTGATGAGTGCATTGAGCGCCTGCACTATGCTCGCCGGCGTCGTTGTGCTCCACATGCGCCGCACCGAATAATCGGATGATTCCACTTCATACAACTGCGCCTGATGGTCGGATTCGTCGGGTTCGGCGCCTGCTTCACGGGCCGCATGATGGGTGTTGTAGGCATCGATCATCAAGCGCAGCTCGCGCGCCGTCGCCGGGGCAAAGCCGCAAACGCGCAGCGACCGAATGGCCTGCGCTACATTGACATCAAGGGTGTTGAGCACGCTATTGAAGCCCGCCAAGTACGAAGGCAAGTCACGCAAGGTGTCCACACCGAGAAGATCGGTGGCCAGAATGCACAGGTATGTAAGCCGATTGGCGCCAACAAAGGGCCGCATCAGTTCGCGCACAGTGATTTCCTTTCTTTGATGCACTGTGCCAGTGCGTCAGATGTGCTCATGCACAGCACACGATTGCTGCATTCAGCACCCATTGCGGTTTGCAGTCGCTGCAGGTAATTCGGTGTGAGATCGATGAGCCAGTCAGGGATCAGGATCCACTTGCGTTCGTAAAACGCCAGCCCCCCAATCCCCTTTTTGAATTTTGAGCCGAGAATTTCGGGTGAGGCGTAGGTCTTGAGGTCCATCCCGATATCACCGATTGCAATGTCCGCGCGATCCTGTTCGGGATAGAGCTTGGCCGGCAACCCTGCCTTGACGAGCGCGTCAAACAGGAAAATTTCATCGATGCCGGGCTCAACCCAGTACTGATGAATGGAGCGATGCACGCGGCGCGCGCCGGTGGCGTCGATGTCTTGGCCAGCAACGGGAGGGCGGCTGCGCTGACAAGCGCGGGATTTGCATTGCATCTGCCCGGACAGGGCATGCCGATGCATCAGGCTGTTGCAATGAGCGCAAAGTGTGATCCGTCCCTCCGTGGTCAGACTGCCAGGGATGGGTTCGTAATATTCTTGCTGGACACCCAGCCAGAGCGCACCGGGCATGCTCGGGCGCTCATTAGCAAGTTTTTCGGCGCTGATGATCGGATTGCGCACCACAAATTCGCGCAGCGTCGTGTAATAAGCGGCCGCTGAAGGAGCCGGAAACCTGCGCAAACTCTCCTTAAGCGAGTCAAAGAGCTTTTCCTCGATATGCGCGTTGAGGGTGGAGAACCCTTCAGCGAGTTCCTGCGCTTCCGGTGTGGGGACACCATAGTCCGGATCGATCAAGACGATGGGGCCCAGCCCTTGCTCCATGATGGAGTTGATCCGCAACCAATCCTGCAGCGGCTTCTTGCACTGGGCGAGCAGATTGTGGATTTCGCCACCGTAGTCGGGCAGCCCGGCTTGCAGGCAAAAGCGTGACACCATGGCCATGATTTGGCGTTCCTGGGGACTGAGTCCACCTTTCATGCCCGGGTTGACATCAAGCCCCGTGATGATGGCGCGATCAACCAGTGCTATACGCCCTTGAGACAGCGCCAGAGAGCTCAGGGCACTCACCAGGGTGGACGCGTCCAGAGACGATGCCCTGGGCTGGTTTAGCAGTCGCTCCAGCGCCTGTTTTGCCAACGGAGACACCTGTCGATAGTCGGCCGAGGTTTCGGGCATTCGGTATGTCTTGAGCGTGCGCGGCTCGATACCTGCCATCACGGCGAGCTCGTCCCAGGTGATCTTTTTGCCAAAACGCGCCTCCAGCGCCTTCTTTATCTGGCTTATCTGATCTTTTTGAGTGACCATAGTCGACGTGGCTCGATTCGGGAGCGGCTAACGAATGGATGTTGGTTGGTTGAGTAAGTATTCATCGCAAACTTTGAGGTAGTTCTTGCGTTTGAATGCGCCTCCAACGGCAACTTGCGTTCTGCTTCCATCACCGTGTAGAGCTTTTTTCGTGCTTTGGATTTGAAGTCTGGCTGTCATGCATGGGTCCCTCTCATGTTTGCACCGAGGCATAGTTGTACGTTGACTTAACGAGGCACCCCGGATTTATTTGTTTACACAGAAACTTGCACAAGGTACGCACAATGTACCATACAAGTAACACGGCACGATAATAACTTCCCAATATATGTACTACGATGACGTAGTCTATACCTTTGATTGGTACAACTCAAATCACGTTTACATCTACGCACCATAGATTTCTACTCCCTTGGACGGCAGCTGTTGGTCGTCAGGCGAAGTCCACTTGGCAATTGGAACTCCCCGGAAGCGGTCACCCGCGACGCCAGTGCGTAAGCCGATGAATGTCGGCTGCAGGGCGACCTTTTTATCGGTCGCTACGTCGGCAATGTGTCGAATTAGTTCGGCACTCTCACTCTTAGGTCAGGTAACTGCCCCAGACCCGACATAGAAAATCCAATGCTGATCGTCAGGACGAATAGCGGTCATTCTCCCGACATCTCATAACAAGCCATGTCATTTTTAACGTCGCTCCAGCCGGGCGTGGCTTTCTTGGCGGTCATCCCAACTATTCCCCGTCGGTGTCGGGCTTGCCGCCAGATTCAATCTGCTTCATCACCCGGTCAAAATCGCTCTCAAACAACCAGTCCTGCACGAGGCGGTATTTCTCGAACTCGCTTTCAGCGTGGGCCTTGGCGATTTCCGCTGTGACCTTGCCGTCGGCGGCAGTTATTCGAAAATTTCGAATAACTGAATCTTCCTGTAGTTCACTGTCGGAAAGCACCTTCTTCACGTGGTGGTTGATGGTGTGGGTTATCGCCCCAAGGACGTCGATATAGCGATCAATGTCCGATAGGCGCTTTGGTTCACGGCTTTGGCTCATGTATTGAATGCGAGCCAAAAAAAACATCGACGGGACAAAGACTTACGGCGAATTTTCGACCGCTTGGCTCACTGATTTGGTGCCGGGCTGGAAGATAGGCACGTTTTTGAGCCAAGGTACGCAAGGCTATCGCCCATCGTCTATCGCCCGGATGGTGTGGATATCGTGCATATTGTCCGATAGGCTTTTCATTGCTTGGCCCGATAGCGGCGCTCGCCCTCGAGACGCACCTCGTTCCAGTCTGCGGTCTTGCCACTGACTGCACGCAAAGACTTTTTGTCGAGGAGTTGCCCTTCCTGGCTCAAATGACATGGCTCCCAAAATTGATCACAGATTCACTCCCGTCGGTTGCGATCATAGTGCGTGACTGAATCAGCCTTTTTGGGGGGGATCAGTGTGGGTTTCTACGTCGTAGAGCAGCTCCGAGATGTCACGGCGACTGTGCAACACGCGCCAGACGTCAATGTGATCATCGCACTCGATGTAGAACACCAGATACGGATAGCGCGCAAGGGGCCAGAATCGCAGCCCAGCGAGCCCCAATTCATGTGCATGGTGCGGTGACCCCGTGGCCGCGCGACGGCTGATGTGTTCATAGGCCTGCTCCAGGGCATCAATAAAGCCGAGCGCTGCCACTTGGGCGGCGTCAACGTCCCGCCCGGCCTGTACACGCGGAATGACGGGTTTGGTTGTCAAACCTTGTCGCCTTGTCGCGCAATCCGATCAATGGTGTGATGGGTCAACCAGCGCCAATAACATTTGTGCAAACTTTTCCATGCCTTGTTCCCTGAGCGTGTCGGTGCATTCCAGTGATGTTTTTGGAGGGTCTTTCAGGTTGTCCCGCATTCGAATGAATGCGGCAACGACGGCCTCTGGGGAATTCAAGAGTAAGCGACATAAAAATCTCCGGGATTTTCAGCCACCAACCCCATTTCCTGTAATTCTGCGGCGTCGAAATCCTTGAGGTTCCATGTGATGATCGTGACCCTGTCCGATCCGGATCGTACTCGCGCCGCCATGGCGGCTGCGGCAACATGGCGATCTTTGGCATCTGTTTTGGGGAAATGGCGCTCGTATTGACGATATCGAACAATCAGTGCATCGCCAGATGCTTGATCCATTAGCCTGCGCACACGGGCCAAAACACTACGTTCGATGCATCCAGCACCGCGATCGGTGGCTTGAAAGGCGGCATGGTCAATAGCCAAGGTCGTGGTGTTGAGAAAGTGCAGCGAGTTCAATGAGCGCCGATTCGCGTTGGGCATCTCGCGAACGTTTGTATCTGATAACAGCAAGCTTGGCGACGCGCCTATGACGCCCCACTTTTGGAAGCTGAGGGATCTCTCCGGATTCGAGCAACTTGACCAGGTGGGGACGAGAAACGTTGAGAAGATCGGCCGCTTGCTGAGTCGTAAGAGAACCATCGTCCACAACGACGCGCACCAATTTACCAGCCAAGAGCAGGTGTGCAGTTTGTTCAATGACACCCGTCAATGAATCGACCAAATCAGTCAAACTTGCATCGACAGACTCCCCGGGCGTTGTGCGACGAATAGCCGAAAACACAGATCGCGCCGACTTCTCAAAAGCTCCGCGCAATGCAGGACTATGCTCGGCAACTGATTGTGGTGTTGAACGCACTGGGAACGCTCCTTTGCGATTGGCCGTTTCGATTATAGACATTTATTCGAAACATGCAACAATGTCCTCATGACGTACTCGCTGCGCCCACGACTTCCAGGAAACGCCTGAAGAACTGGCGGCCATCTTGTAGTCGGCTATGGTTTTCTTGGCGGTCATCCCAACTATTCCCCGTCGATATCGGGCTTGCCGCCAGCTTCAATCTGCTTCATCACCCGGTCAAAATCACTCTCAAACAACCAGTCCTGCACGAGGCGGTATTTCTCGAACTCGCTTTCAGCGTGTGCCTTGGCAATTTCTGCTGTGACCTTGCCGACGGCGGCAGTTATCCGAAAATTTCGAATAACTGAATCTTCCTGCAGTTCAGGTATTCCGCCGCCGATGAACTGATTCCGGCTTGGGCGCGAGGATTTCCTCGATGCTGGGTTTGCTCATGACAGCCTCTCGATGACTTCCCAGTGCCCGGCCTTGTCGGAACCGACGCGTTTCAGTCTGCCCTGTTCGCGGAGTGTTTTGAGATGCCGCTTGATGGTCTTGTCAGTCACTTCCAGCGCGAGCGCCATCTTCTGAGCCGTCGCTTTGGGATTGGCCCGCAGCAGAATCAGAATCTTGTCCGGAATCCCGTTTACAGGGACATTTACAGGGACATTTACAGGGACGTCGAGCACTGTTTGCGTCGCCACATCAATGTACTTGTACAGCGAATTCCCAATGGCATCGAGCATGAAGCCGATAAACGGACGGCAATCCACCGCGCCTGCATGCGAATCCTGCCATGCCTTGTAATACAGCGCCTGGTTGTGGTGGACCAGGGTTTCAACCGGCATCCAGGCAAACAACGGATTCCATCTGGAAAGAATCAGCGTCTGCCACAGCCGCCCGATTCTGCCGTTGCCGTCGCGGAAGGGATGGATGTATTCCAGCATGTAGTGGACGGCGGAACTCTTGATGAGCGGGTGCGCTTCGGTGTTCTTCCCCCAGAGCAGAAGCTGCTCGACGAGCGTGGGAACCTGTTTCGCCGGGGAGCCGCGGTGCAATAGTGTTCCATCGCCGCGCACGACGGCAACGCCGACCGTGCGGAACCGGCCCGACTCTCCGATGAGTGTGTCGGTCAAGTGAGCGTGGGCCTGCAGCAAGTCGCCCACCGACCAGGGGTCATAACCGGTCATCTCAAAGTAGGCATGCCACGCGTTCTGCACCTCCTTGATGTCCTTGGGCGGTCCCCAGACGGGTTTGCCGTTGATGACATCGGTGACCTGGCCCAAGGTGAGCCGGTTGCCCTCGATGGCGGTGGAGGCGTGAATCGAGAGAATGCGACCCTGCTTGCGCAGATGCAGCACGTCACCGGACTGTTCCTCGCTGATCTTGACGCGCTCGAGCAGGGCGTGGATGTCGCCGATCTTTTCGTGCCACCCGGGGTCTTCCGTAAAGAAATTCTCTAGCGGCGTCACAGCCTTTCCCCTTTGGATTCGCCAATATCCACGGCGGATTCGATGAGACGCCGTTCCCTTTCGATCTCCAGCCGGAGTTGTTCTTCCGTAGGCAGATTTGGCAGATATTTCGAAGCAAAAATCTGCTTGTTCTCGTTCAGGATCGAATATTTGGCAACCGCCTCGCCTTTGTCTGAGCACAGCAGCAGACCAATGGTCGGATTGTCGCCGGGGATTTTGAACCGGTCTTCGTAAAGCCGCACATAGCCGTCCATCTGCCCAACATCGGCATGGGTGAGCTTACCCATTTTCAGATCAAGCAGCAGGAAGCACTTCAGGACGTAGTTGTAGAAAACCAGATCAATATAGAAATCGTCGTCCTCGAAGCGAATGTGCTTTTGCCGGGCGACAAAAGAAAACCCCTTGCCGAGTTCCAACAGGAAGTTTTGCAGGTTGTCGATAATCGCCTGCTCGAGTCTGCTTTCATGAAGATCATGCGCATCGGGAAGCCCGAGAAACTCCAACACCATGGGTGACTTGAGCAGGTGAGATGGCTCAACCCTTTCGCCGGGCAAACGCTCCCTGCCCGCGGGCAGCAGCCCCTTCGCGCCGAGGTTGGCAACAATCCGATCGTAGTAAAAAGTATGAATCTGCCTTTCCAGTTGCATCTTGGACCACCCACATTCGCTGGCCTCCTGCTCGTAGAAATCGCGGGCTGCCACATTCTCCACCCGCATCAGGGCGCGGTAATGCGACCAGGAGAGCTGGGGCGAGAAGCCGTGCAGGGATTCGCTCCCCGTCGGGGAGGGAATTACAACGCTGGATGATTCCACGCCCATCGGGCGTGATTTCTGGGGATATCCGAGGGCGCCGTCAAATTCCCTACCCAACGGGGAGGGAATTGCAATCCGCGATGGATAGGCGAGATAGAAACGCCGGAAATTTTGCAGGCTCTGCTCCGAAAACCCCTGCCCATACCGCTCTGTCAGTCTTGTCGAAAGCGCTTCAACAACCTTCTTGCCGTAGGCGGCCCGCTCCTCGCCTCCCTGCAATTCCTCGACGATCTCGCGCCCGATGAGCCAGTAAGCCAGCACCATGTTGGTGTTCACGGCCCGGAGCACATTGCCATGCGCCTGCTCAAGAATCGACACGACGCGTCCGAAGAGCGCCTCCGGCTTGGGCGCGAGGATTCCATTGCTGGGCTTATTCATCTTGGACTTCAGCAGACCCAGCCTCATCGACCTGTGCAGTCAGAGCGGCGGATTGAGGCGCTTTCAGCAAACGCTCGAAGCTGCGGGTCTCTATGGCCCGCTCCTGGGTTCGGGAAGTCCATTGCTGACGGGCAATTTCCTCGATGTAGTAGTCCCTTGCCTGCGGGTTTTCGACACGCATAACCAGCCGCCAACGCGTCCAGCTCAATTCGCTACGCAGCGCGTAGCGTTTTCCCGCATCGGGGAAGGTCAGGTAGAACTGCCTGAAATTCTTGAGGTTGGCGACGGCCATGCCCTTGCCGAATTCCTCGCCGAGCGCGCGGGCAAGGTGGCGGATGAGCTGGCTGCCGTATTCGGCGCGGGCAGCTCCGCCTTGATCTTCCTCGACGAGGCGTTGGCCGATGCGCCAATAGGCATCGACCATGGCGGCATTGGCGGCGGCGTAGGCTTTGCCTCGGGCATCCCGCAGGATGGAGCGAACATCGTCGAGAAAACGGGACGACATGGAGGAAAGCGCGTTCATGCGCCAACCCTTTCCCGTGTCAGTGCGACTGCCTGACTCGTAATTGTGGCGAATCCGCCATGATTAAAAGTCGGGTTGCGCAGCCAGTCGGCGATGAGGTCCATGTCATTTTTCGCCATGTCTATCCTCCCTTGATATCAGCCCGCTCGCTCACCGTCATCGGCTGGCCGCCGTGCGTGAGCATTGTCAACGCATTGCCATGCACAAGTTTGCGTTTGAGGATTCGCACAAGAAAATTGCAGCTCCCACACGCCGGCTCCAGAAAGCGGGCATCAACGCGCGCACCGGGAGCCGAGGCGGCGCCTTGCAGCAGCAGGCCGCGCAGATGGCGGCGGTCCTGGTCGGAGCGGATCAATTCACGCACGTATTCGCTGCTGCTGCCGTAGCCCCGCTCGCAGACCTGCTCATCAACGAATGCCTTGAGGGTGTCTGGCAAAGAAATATTCATGGTGCTCATGGCCCAAGAATAATTGGTTTGCAAATTTTGGCAAGGATCACTGCGCCATTTCACGGTGTAGCCCATCGCCCGGTAGCCGCGCTGGCCGTTATCCGGCGTGGCGAGACAGGCGGGAATCTTCTGCCTGACGCATGGCACCAGACCCGATCTCGACCATTGTGAGGACATCCTCCATATGGTCTGCCAAAACTGATTGCCCTCGGCACCCCTCACAATCATTTTGACAACAGCGCCACATAAGACTGGTAGCTGAAGCTGCGATTCTTCTTTTGCCCTGTCATTTCGACAACGATGCCCAGATCACCCAAGAGCTTGACCGCCGCGTTGGCGGTCGGAAAGCTTGTGTTGAGGCTTTGGCGCACACGTTCCACGGTGAAGCGGGGCATCATCGGTAAGAGCTCAAACAATCGGTAAGCGGCTGGCCCCGATTTGGGAGAGTCGAGCAGGCGACGCCGGTCGGCTGCCACCAGGGTCGCGATTTCGACAATGCTGGCTTCTGCCTGAGCGGCGGCGACGGCGACGCCCTCAAGGAAGAAGGCAACCCACGCCTCCCAATTGCCTTGCGTGCGAACGCCTGAGAGCAGTCGGTAGTACTCTGTCTGGTGCTGTTTCAAATACCCGCTCAGATACATCAGCGGCTCAAGCAACAAACCCCAATGCTCCAGCAGCGCCGCGATGAGCAAACGCCCTATGCGCCCATTGCCGTCCAGAAACGGGTGAATCGTTTCGAACTGGGCGTGCACCAAAGCGATATTGACCGGCGCAGGAAGTGTGGGTGCAGTGGAATGGATGAATTGCTCCAGGTCTGCGAGCAGGTTTGCGACCTGGTTCGCCGGCGGAGGAACGAATACCGCATTGCCGGGACGAGTGCCGCCGATCCAGTTTTGCGAACGCCGCAGTTTCCCGGGCTGCTTGCCCGATCCGCGCGCCCCGTGGAGCAACAAGCGGTGGGCATCGCACAGCAGGCGCACACTGATCGGCAGCCCTTTGGGGTTGCGCAGGTTGTCGCGCACCAACCGGTAGGCGCGCAAATAGTTGGTGACCTCTTCGACGTCGTCAGCGTTGGCTACAGCAAGCCCGGCTTCGTCGTCAAACAAGTCCGTGAGGGTTGCCTGCGTTCCCTCAATTTGCGAGGTCAGCAGCGCCTCCTTGCGAATCGCGCTGTACAGCAACCAATCGACCGAAGGGACCAGACCCGAAACGCCAGACAAGCGGGCCAGAGCCATTTCTGCAGCCCGGTTCTGCGCGTCAAACGCTTCTGCCAGGAGCGGCGGCTTTGCCGGCGGCAAGGCATGCGGAACAAACGCCTGGACAGCCTCACCCAACGTTGTCGTGGTGACATAGCTGCCAGCTTTGCGGATCATATTAAATCATTCGTTAATTTGAATCCGGATATTAAAGCATTCTTTAACAATCGTGCAAGCAAATAAGTTGGGCTTTAAAACCTGTGAGCTGCGTCGCGCCGTTCCTATTGCTTTGAAGTTATTGGGAACGCATCGGTAAAGCTGTCCTGGAAAACCCGGAGCTGCCGTTGCGAATGATCCAGGACACCATGCTGTCCCTTGAAGAGGCGAGAATCGGCAAGGTTGTCCCTTACAAATTTGGCTAGCGGCAGCATGCCAGTCAATGTCTATTCAACCAGCTCGTTTGACCGGGTTGCAAAGAAGCTGCACGCAAAAGAAAAAAAGGGTGATTTGTCAGGCGTGTTCGTCTACAAGTTCAAGTTGAACCATCAGCAAACTCTACTGGCTTACAACATGCAGCCAAACAAGCTGAAGCCGGTAGCTGCCACTTTGCTGTACGTTGACTCGCACGGCGGTCTTGGTGGCAAGCTCATGGTGTAGCCAGGCGGCGCGGGCATTGCGATCCTGCATCCAAGTTGCCAATTGCTGCGTACTCACTACAAGTCTCTTTGCGTTGCAAACCATTTTGGACTGCAGGTCAGTTTGATTGCAATCCAGGATTCATAATGGGCCCACGTCCTCTCGCCCTCGCACAATAGCAGCGAAAAGCTTCTTTTTGATAGCAATCCAACACCGTCTGGCACCATGACACACAGCGAAGCTATAGCACCACCGTTGCACCAGAACGCGAGCATGACTGCCGATAACCGCGACGCTCTGTTGATTGTCTTGCTGGACCGCGTCGCCCGCCGGGACGAAGCCGCGCTAAAAGCCTTATATGACCAATGCGCGGGCAAGTTGTATGGACTGGCACTGCGGGTCGTAATGCATCGCGAGTCGGCCGAAGATGTGCTGCAAGAGGCTTTTTTGACGATCTGGCGCTCAGCCGGCGACTACCGGGCGTCTTTGAGCCCGCCGCTGGCTTGGCTGGGGCTGATCGTTCGCAGCCGCGGCCTGGACCTGCTGCGCCGGCGCGCATCCGAGCGCACCCACCTGACGCAGGAGTTGGATGAAACCCTGGCGGATACGCTGGAAAGCGACGCCCCCAACCCGATGGACACCGCCCAGGCCAGCGAGCAGGCATGGGCGCTGCACCAATGTCTGGGCCAGCTAGAGGACAAGCAACGCGAGGTGGTGAGCCTGGCCTATGTGCGCGACCTGAGCCACAGCGAACTCGCCGAACAACTGCGCCTGCCCCTGGGCACCGTCAAAACCTGGATCCGCCGGGGGCTGGATCAATTGCGCCTGTGCATGGCGCGCTTTGCGTAAGGGGCGTCGTATGAAATTGTTGCAACGCCCCGAATTGCTGGAACGACTGGCCAGCAGCTACGCCCTGGGAACCTTGCGCGGTGGCGCGCGCCGTCGGTTTGAAGCCATAGCACGCGAACAAGCCCCGGTGCGCGCCGCAGCTTTGATCTGGCAAAGCCGACTGGCCAGCCTGAATGAGCTGCAAGCACAGGCCACACCGCCTGCGGCTGTATGGACGCGCATCGACAACCTGGTGCAGGGCGACAAGGCGCAGGCGACCATGCAAGCCGCTCGGCAGGCCGCGTCATCAAAGGCGTCTGAACCTGAATCGGGCTTGCCGGCCTGGCTACGCAGCTTGGCGCTATGGCGCGGCGCTAGCGCTGCGGGTGCCGTGGCCACGCTGGCCGCCGTGGTGGTGGGCGTAGGCATGCGCCAAGAGCTGGGCACTGAAATAGCCCAATTGCAAACGCAGCTGCAAGCCACACCACAAGTTCAATACGTGGCGGTGCTGGCCGATGACAAGGCGGCGGC
This sequence comes from Betaproteobacteria bacterium, assembly GCA_031394895.1. GTDB lineage: Bacteria > Pseudomonadota > Gammaproteobacteria > Burkholderiales > Burkholderiaceae_C > Rhodoferax. The sequence continues at coordinate 15,643 of JANNUE010000346.1, read as the reverse complement.
ATCCGTGCTGGTGACCTTCGATCCGAAGGCCAAGAGGCTGACGTTGCAACGTGTGGGCGCCTACCAGGAGGCGGGCGACCGCTCTCTGCAGCTTTGGGCCTTGCCGCCTAGCGGAGGTCCCAGGTCTTTGGGTGTGCTGAGTGCCGACAAGCTGCTGCGGCTGACCGCCCAGGAGAACGATGTGCGCGAAGTGCCCACGCTGGCCATCAGCCTGGAGCCCAAAGGCGGCGTGCCCAGCGAATCTGGGCCCACCGGGCCGGTGCTGTTCAAGGGAGCGCTGATCCGGACCATGCTGTGATCGGTTATTGCACCCGCTCGACAAACCAATAGCACGAGAGGGCCAGCAGCACCCAAGAGCCGCGCCGTATCACCCAAGTCTGGTACCACCCGGCGTCCATGGCCAGCTGTGACAACAAGACCCAGCCGCTGACTGCTATCAGTTGACCGACCTCGACACCCAGGTTGAAACCCGTCAAGGCCCAGCCGAGCAAGCCCGCAGGCGCAGCACCGTCGATTAGCAGACCGGCGAAACCATAGCCGTGGACCAGACCAAATCCTCCAGCCAGCAATTCGGCACGGGCCCAGCGGCGGGGGTACAGATTGAGCCAAGCCGTGGCGCCGATGGACGCAGCAATCGCCGGCTCTACCCAAGCGGGCGAGGCACTGGTGAAGCCCAGCGTTGCCAGGATCAACGTGACGGAGTGCCCCAGGGTGAAGGCGGTCACCGTTCGCAGCAGCCTATGCCACGGTGCTGCTTGCACGGCAGGTAGTGCCGGTGCCGGCACGGAAAATGACACTGGCAATGGCACTGGCACTGCGCCTGCAAACTGCAGCCGTTGCTGCGGGCGCCAAGTGAAGGTCTGCCCTATTCGCACTCGTGGCAAGCGCAACTGCAAGGGCAACAACAGCGCAAGCAAAAACGCCAGGTGGTCATAGCCTTCGAGCAGGTGTTCGGTGCCTACCACCAGATAGCGCCACACCGTAATCAAAGGGCTTTGTGTGACCGCCCCCTGAGTCCGGTCGGGCAGGGCTGCGCCGGTGTTCGGCGCCGCACGCAACAGTGTTGCTGCATCGCTGGTTGGAGAAATCGACATCAGCAGGTCCCTGCCGTCAATCTGACCGGCCACCATCAGCCGGTGACTGGCATCCTGTTCGCGCAACAGGCTGTAGTGCAAGGCGATGACCTGTTGCGGTTCGCAAATGGGGTCGGCCGCCATGCGCAGGTAGCTCCCATCGCCACGGGTTTCGAGCCCGTCCATTCGCCAATTGAGTTGGCATGCTGCTATGTTTTCCGTCACTGCCTGCGCACGATTGACGGGGACTAACTGCCCCTTTTCTTTAACAAACTGCTCGACCGCCGGAATTGCAGCACGTATCTCTCCCCATGTCACCTGGGCGTCGCCGTTTGCATCCAGCGGCACGACCAGGTCCAGGTCCTTGATGGCGACCGACAAGGCAAAGTGCAGTCCGCCAGAACCTGCTTCACGGATTTCCAGATAGGCATCGCTGCCCTTGTGGGCGTGCGCTGCGGTGGTACCTGCGCACAGAAGAGTCAACGCCAGCAAGCTGTGGGCCAGCGGCAGCCGCAAGAAGTTGAAAGCTGATCTCATCGCATTGCCACCGCGTCGCCGGATCGGGTCGCACCAAGGGCCGTCAGTCGCGCGTCCTTCAGTCCAAGTGCCTGTATTTCTTTTTGAAGTTGGACAACGGTTGGCGCCTGATGCGCAGCCCGCGCGCTTTGCAGCGCCACCCACCAGTCAATCGGCTCCTTTTGCAGTTGCAAATTCTTGAGTGCCAGTTCGCTGGCTTTGTGCGGGTTGTCATCCAGCCACAGGGCCGCCAACGCTGCTTCACGGGCATGCAGGCTGGTATCGTCACCCCGCGCCTTTAAGGCCTGCTCCCGCTCGCTCAGGGTTGTCTTGATGGCGGTCCACGCTTGGGTTTGCCCCAGACCTTGCAGCGCACGGGCGCGGCGCAACAGCACAGCGTCGGTCTCGGGCAAACTGGCCAGAACCTTCAGCACCGATTTCAGTTGAGGCTGCGCTTTGGATGTCGCTTGGGTCGGCGTGGTGCGCAGCAGCAAATCGGCATACGCCAGACGCGTGTACAGATCGTCGTCCAACGCCAAACTGTGCCGGTAGGCGTCTGCTGCCGCGTGGAATTGGCCGGCCCTTTCTTCACTCTCCGCCAGCAGCGACCAGACCCATGCGGATTGGGCGGCATTTTGTGCCGTCGCCAGCAAAGCGGCAAAACCGCTGCGCGCTGGCGTCCATTGCCCCAGCAGCGACTGCGTTTCCAGCTTGCAACTTTGCGCGTACCAGGGCTGCCCGGCGCGTTCAATGGCCAGGCAAGCACGCAAGCTCTCGGGATAACGCCCGGCCAGGCGATCCAGACTGGCCTGCGTCAGCCAGGCTTGGGCATTGTTCGGGTCACGTTTAAGGGCTCTGCCAAGGGTCACTGACGCAGCAGCAAATTCGTGGCGCCCCTGTTGTACGGTGGCCTGCAAAATTGCCACTGCGGCGGGTGCATCCGGCTGGTCCCACCAGGGCGCAAGAATGGCCTGCGCTCTGCCCCAGTAGCGCGTGTCGCCGGCACTGCGGGCCTGTGCAATCGCCTGCTTGGCCGCAGAGACGGCATCGGACACCGACGGTTTGGGTGCTTGCGCAGAAAGTTCGGGGACCAGTTTCTTGGTGCCGCCATCCGGCACCCGTAACGGGCGGGTTGCCCTGGCAGTGGCAAATGCCAGTTTTTCGATGACCTGATTGTCGGAGCTTGGTAGCAAGGGCGTTGCTGCCATGCTGCCACCGATGCTGCCCAACAGGGTCATGGCGCACCAGCTTGCACGTAGCAGTTGAGTATTCATCGAATGGATGCTTTTCTGTGTGGCGATATTCGTGTTGGAATCCGCTTGCACCGAGACGGTCGAAGGCTTAGGTTTCGACCGTCTCAGCGCCAACGGGGCACACTCTTTTAGTGACTGTCGATAGGCCTAGACAGCGCCCGGTTCAGCGGAATTGTCTTCCGCCAAGTCGACCTGACTGATGTCCCTGGGCTCGGCTGCTTCACTGCTGGCATCCTGCATCTCGGCTATATAGTTCACGACCCTGTCGGCTGCTGGAGCGGAAGTGCTACCGCCGCTTCCACCGCCACAACCGACCAGAAGCACGACACCCAATACACTGGCCACAAAGGCCTTGCTAGTAAGAAAGTTCATGATCAATCCTTGAAAACGTCTTGCTTACTTGGAGCCAGCATTGGGCGTGTTCAGGTACGGGAAAGTGCTCAAAAACGGCACCACGAACTGATCAGCACCATCGTGCACGGCGGCTGAAGTTGCGCCCAACGGAACGCTGGACGGCTTGCATGCGGAGGTCAGGCTCGGGATACCGGGAACCGTGTTGAAGCCCAGAGCATTGCCATCGCCATTGATGACACACAAGCCGCCCAGCATAGCCACTAGCGCGATGTCCACAACGTCATCCTTGGGACGACGGCCATTGGGGAAGCCCGCCAAATCTGTGGCCTGAGCCAGATTTGCTGCGCCGCCCACCCGCAAGATTTCACCAGCCACGCCCAAGCGGTTCTGGCCGGACTCTGGAACTGCGGCAACCGCCGTATTCAAACGCAGCATCTCGGATGGAGTTTGGTTGGGGTTTTTTGGTTGGTTGACGCCAGGGATGCCGGTCAGGAACACGGTCGCCAGGTCAGCACGTGGCAGGTTGGTGGGGGCCAAAGCCTTGGCGTCCCCAGCCAATACCAGACCCAACAAAGCGGGCAGCGTTGGGTTGGTTACGTAGGTCAGAAAATTCGCACCGTCGTTAGCGGGTTTGGATGCGTTGAACTTGTCTTTGTCCTTCAAGCCAATCACCACTTCGTTCACCAGCGGGTTGCCCAGGCGAGACACTTGGGTCCAGGCGCCACCGGTCTTCTCACTGGTCTGGTGCCCAGAGCCTGGCGCACCATTGAGCAAGCGGCCTTGGCGCAGGCTGGCGGTAGTCCAGCCCCCAATCACGGGGTCACCACCGGCCGTCAGACAGGCGACAGGCACTTCAATGGCCATCGACGTGACGTTTTGGTCTTGAATCGAATTGGCGGCGAACGCGTTCTTCAAATCAGGATTGGTGATCTGCGCTGCTGTGGCATTGACCAAGTCGAAAATCGGACCCAGGTTGACAGCAAAGCCTTCTTGGCGCTGACCGACAAACACGCGACCAGGAGCGGAACAGCCGGGGATGTTGACAGTGTGGATGTGCTTGCCAGCGTAGGTGGCGTAGGCGGCTGCATTGCCCAGAGTCTTCACACCAATGTAATCGACCGGTTTTTCAAACGTTGCACTGCCGCCAGTTTGCTTGGTCACCGCTTGCGATGTACCTGTGCGACGGTCGCCACGCACAACCTTCACGGTGTAGCTTTCGTTGATGTTCAGATTCGCATCCTGCACATCCTTGACTGTGCCAGCCTGAACCAATGGAATCGAGACCATGGCGCTGCCAATGGGCAACTGAACGTCGTTGAGCTTGTTTTGGAAACGGAACTGGAACGTAACGTCTTCCTTGGCATCGCCGTTGTTGTCGATGTGGATTTCGTACAGCGCGTTTGGATCCAGCGCAAAGTAGTTGGGGCCACCATACGGAGCTTGCAGTGGTATGTAGTTGGCAATCAAAGTGACATAGTCGGAACGATTGGCTTCGTAGCTGCGAAACATGTAGAAGTCGGAACCGTCAACCTTGGGACTGGTGGTGATAAACGGCGCTTCACGGTGGCTCGAAGCCAGACTTGGAATGGCTGAGCAAACGGCCGTCAAGGCCAAGCTGCAAATGGTAAGTTGTCGGAATTGCATAAGAGCTCCAAAAATGGAATGGGTTGAACTTCAATCGGGCAGCGACCTGCGGATGTCGGTTGGGCTGTCGCTGTTAATACGCAACGCTTTTCAAATTGGATTCAAGTCCACGCAACAAAAGATTCAAGCACGGTATTCGGCAACGACGTCGGGAAAGAGTTCATCACCCGATTTGTCCGGTATTTGCATGCAAACCGTTTTGACCCCGCTGATGAACGCGAACGTCTCTGCCCCCAAGCTGGATCGGGGCTCTGGGCAAAGCTCGGTGGCGATCGATGGCCAGTGTGCGTGAAGTTGCTAGACTCAGCCGCATGAAAGAAGCGACAACACCCGACCAACTCCATAGAGCGCAGTGGTTTGTCGTGATGGGCGTGGCAGGCTGCGGTAAATCTACCCTGGCCCAACGGTTGGCGGATGCGCTGCAACTGCCGTTCATTGAGGGGGATGAATTTCACTCTGCTGAGAACAGACGCAAGATGACACAGGGCATTGCCCTCGATGATGCGGACAGGCAGGGTTGGCTCGACCGCCTTGGCGATGAGTTGCGCAAGCATGCTGGCGGTGCAGTGCTGTCTTGCTCGGCATTGAAGAGTGCCTACCGTGATCGTTTGCGCGCGGCGGTACCGGGTCTGCGCTTCATTCATATCAAGCTAACGCAGGACCTGGCCAATGCGCGAGTTAGCGCCCGCTCTGCAGAACACTTTTTCCCCAGCAGTGTGGTTGCCAGTCAGTTCGCCGCACTGCAAGACCCCGTTGGCGAAGAGGGCGTGCTTCAAGTGGAAGGCTCGTTGGCGCCGCCTGAGTTGCTGGCACGGGCGATCGACTGGATCGGCGCCCAAGGTCATCATGCAAGCGTGAAATAGAAATTTATGCGGCATGCATTGCGCACTTGCTGATGGCTTTCAGGAAATACTCAATATTCGCCCACAGCGCCTGCTCATCCACCGTCTTGTATTGGTTGAGCAGACTTCTTGGTTCTTCTGGCTTGTAGCTCGCGTCGCATCCGGGCAGCGCGATGCCACGCTCGATCAGTGGATCGGCAATACACCGAGGAAAACTCGGCGCACTATTTGGCTGACCCAGCCACGACCAGGTCAATGTCGTCAGCAACGGAACATAAGTTTATAATTGGGTCAGTTAATTGACGGTATTTATGCAATGTACGTCCATCAGAGGAATCTAGACAACCTCAAGACCACGTTGAAGCCTGGCAAAGTGGTGGTCATCTATGGCGCCCGGCGCACCGGCAAGACAACGCTGATCAAGGAGTTTCTCAAGGGGGAGGCCGCGCCCCACCTTCTGGTCAGCGGCGAAGACATCACGGTTCAGGGCTATCTCGCCAGCCAGTCCATTGAAAAGCTAAAGGCCTTCGTCGGCACCAATCGCCTGCTGGTGATTGATGAAGCACAGAAAGTACCCAGCATCGGGCTGAACCTCAAGTTGATTGTTGATCATGTTCCCGACATTCGCATCATCGCCACCGGCTCATCGTCTTTCGACCTGGCGCGTAGCGTAGGCGAGCCACTTACCGGGCGCAAAACCACACTGATCCAGTATCCACTGGCCCAACTGGAAATCGGCGCCATGGAACAGCGACATGAAACCGATGCCCGGCTGGAGAGTCGCCTGATCCATGGTTCCTACCCTGAAGTCGTGTTACTGCAAGACAAACGGGAGCGAGAACAGTACCTCAGGGAAATCGTCTCGTCGTATCTGTACAAGGACATTCTGGAACTGGAGGGCATCAGGCAGTCGGCCAAGATTGGGCGACTGCTGCAGTTGATTGCCTTTCAGATCGGCAAGGCGGTCTCGTACACAGAACTGGGCACCAGCCTGGGGCTAAGCAAGAACACGGTCAATCATTATCTGGACCTGCTGGAAAAAGCCTTCGTCATCCAGCGGCTCGGAGGGTTCAGTCGCAACCTGCGTAACGAGATCACCAAAAACAGCCGCTACTACTTTGTCGATAACGGTGTCCGCAATGCCCTGATCAATAACTTCAACCTGCTGGCGCTGCGCAACGACGCCGGTGAGTTGTGGGAGAACTACCTGATCATGGAACGCATGAAGAGGCAGCAGTACCTGCAGGAAACAGCCAACAACTATTTCTGGCGAACTTACACGCAGAAGGAGATCGATCTGGTTGAGGAGCGCGGCGGCACGCTGCATGGTTTTGAAATGAAATGGGGCAAGGCCAGCCCGAGACCCCCGAAGGATTGGACCACTGCCTATCCGCAAGCTTCCTGGCAGGTCATCGATCGGGACAACTATCTGGAGTTCATCGTCGGTGGGTAAAGGCGCTCTGAATCAGTAAGTCTCCAGATGCAGCCGCGCCTGCTTCTTCAGCGCCGCGCCCACTTCTTCCCAGTTCAACCCGGCCTGCTGAGCCACGTCGCGCAGTGCCTGCAGAACGCCCTGCTCCATGCTCTTGAGGCCGCACACGTAGAAGTAGGCGTTGGCGTCAAGCAGCAGCGGCGCCAGCTCCAGGGCGCGTTCGCGCATCAGGTCCTGCACGTAGCGTTTGGGTTGGCCAGCCGTGCGCGAAAAAGCAAAATTGATGTCGATGAAATCTTTCGGCAGCGTTTGCAGCGGGCCAAAATAAGGCAACTCTTCCTTGGTGCGCGCGCCAAAGAAAAGCAGCAGTTTGCCGCCTTCGAACTTGCCGGACTGCGCCAGGCGCCGGCGCCATTCGGTCATGGCGCGCATCGGCGCGCTGCCGGTGCCGGTGCAGATCATCACCAGGTGCGAGCGCGGGTGGTTTGGAATTAAAAAGCTGCTGCCAAACGGGCCTATGACCTGCACCTTGTCGCCCACTTGCAGGTCGCACGTGTAGTTGGAGCAGACGCCGCGCACCGGCTGGCCCTGATGGTCGGCCAGCACGCGCTTGATGGTCAGTGCGAGATTGTTGTAGCCGGGCCGCTCGCCGTTGCGCGCACTGGCAACCGAGTATTGACGCGCGTGGTGCGCCCTGCCCTGCGCGTCGGCGCCGGGCGCAATGACACCGATCGACTGTCCCTCCAGCACCGGGAACGGCACGGCGCCAAAGTCGAGCACGATGTGGTGCGTGTCGTAGTCATGGCCGACCTTGGTCACGCGCACATTACCGGCAACAGTGGCAGTGACAAATTTCTCTGCCGCCTTCGGGCCATAGAGATTGATGTAGGGATGCGCCGCCGACCAGGGCGGCAGGCTGGAGCCGAACTGGGCTGCCAGAAACTCGCTGCTGGCGCTTGGGCTGTTGGCAAACACCAGCGGCGCCTGCGCCGGGTCAACTGCTGGCGTGCTGGCCGGTTGACCTGGCGCGCCCGCCTCTGGAGGTGTGACTTCAGCCGGCAGCACGTCCCAGCCGAGTTGCGCCTCCACACTGTAGGCTTGGACCCGCAACATGACGCGCCAGTTGTCGATGGCACCGGTCGGGCACGGCGGGACGCAGGCCAGGCACTGCTCGCACTTATCCGCATTGACGACGTAGTTGCGTGCGTCGTGCGTGATGGCGCCGACCGGACAGCTTGCCTCGCAGGTGTTGCAGCGGATGCAGATCTCGGGGTCGATCAGATGCTGGCGGATGACGGCGCTGTCGCTCATGAGGTTGAGTATTAGTTGAAGCGCACGTATTCAAAGTCTTGCGGCTGGCGGTTGATGCCCATCAGCGGCGGCGCGATCCAGTTGGCAAATTTGCCGGGCTCGACAACGCGCCCCATCAGGCTGGCGACAAAGGCGCGGTCTGCGCCCGAGGGCAGCCAACTATCCACGTTGGCGTTCCACTCGGCGTCGCTCACCACGCGGCCATCCGGCGAAACCTTGACGTTCGACAGCGCGCCAATGCCGCGGTGAAACGCCTTGTGCGGCACCTTCAGCCGGTACGCAAGCCCGGCTTTTTCTATCACCTTGTTCCAGCGCTCGACGCCGCCGACCGAGTCGCGGATGTAGTCGTCGCGCAGCACCTCGTTGAGCGCGTTGAGCAGCGGCACCTCCTTCTCGACCAGTTGCTCACCCTGCACCGCCAGCACCTTGTAAGTGCCGCCCTTGAGCAGGTGGTCGTCGTCGCGCTTGCCTTCTTCGAAGCGCCCCTTGAGGCCGCTTGAGTAGAAGGTGGCGGCGTTGCTCGACTCGTCGGAGCCGAACAGGTCGATGGTTACGCTGAAATGGAAATTGAGGTAGCGCTGGATGGTTGGCAAATCAATCACGCCAGCCGCGCGCAACCGCGCCACGTCGTCGGTCTTCATCTCGTTCATCGCCTGGCAGGTGCGGGCGATCACGCGCGACACGCCGCTCTCACCGACAAACATGTGGTGCGCTTCTTCGGTCAGCATGAATTTGGTGGTGCGCGCCAGCGGGTCGAAACTGCTCTCGGCCAGCGCGCACAACTGGAACTTGCCGTCGCGGTCGGTGAAGTAGGTGAACATGAAGAAGCTCAGCCAGTCCGGCGTTTCCTCATTGAACGCCTGCAGGATGCGCGGGTTGTCCTGCTGGCCGCTGCGCCGCTGCAGCAGCGCCTCGCCTTCCTCGCGCCCGTCGCGCCCGAAATATTTGTGCAGCAGATAAACCATGGCCCATAGATGGCGGCCCTCTTCGACGTTGACCTGGAACAGGTTGCGCAGGTCGTACTGGCTCGGCGCCGTCAGCCCAAGATGGCGCTGCTGCTCGACCGAGGCCGGTTCGGTGTCGCCCTGCGTGACGATGATGCGCCGCAGATTGGCGCGGTGCTCGCCCGGCACCTCCTGCCAGGCCGCCTCGCCCAGGTGGTCACCAAAATGGATCTTGCGCTCGGCCTGCGCCGGATTGAGAAAAATGCCCCAGCGGTAATCCGGCATCTTGACGTGGCCGAACTGAGCCCACCCCTGCGGATCGACGCTGACAGCAGTGCGCAGATAGACGTCGAAATTTTGCGAATCGTCCGGCCCCATGTCGGCCCACCAGCGCAGGTAGTTGGGTTGCCACTGCTCCAGCGCGCGCTGCAATGTGCGGTCTTCGCTGAGGTTGACGTTGTTGGGGATTTTGTCGCTGTAGTTGATGGACATGATTGGCTCCTGTGATCGTTGAAAATATCAGCTCTTGGGTCAGTTTTCAGGTAGGTCAGTTTTCAGGTAGGTCGGTTTTAGGTAAGTCGGTTTCAGGTAGGTCGGATTAGCGCAGCGTAATCCGACATCGGGTTTGCGATTTGTCGGCTTACGCCATTCTGGCTAAGCCGACCTACGCTGCCTGCGCCACCCACGCCACCCACGCCCCTACACCACCTACACCCGGTTCCAGTCAAACACCGCTTTTTCGCCTTTGCCATAAACCTTGAGCGCGCCTTTTTCGCCGACCGCATTGGGGCGCTGAAAGACCCAGTTCTGCCACGCGGTCAGGCGGCCGAAGATGCGGGTGAACATATTCTCCTGGCTGTTAAAGCGCAGATTGGCTTCCAGCGCAGTCAGCGCGTCGGGCGACATCGCGACGCGCTCCTGCACGGCGATGCGCAACTCGTCGGCCCAGTCGATATCGTCCGGCGCCGATGTCACCAGACCAAGCGCCAGCGCCGCCGGCGCATCGAGCGCTTTGCCGGTCTGCGCGCGCACGGCGTCCAGCGCCGGCTGCTCGTCATAAAAGCGGCGCTGCAAACGGCTCTGCCCGGTGACCATTGGGTACAGCAGAAAGTTGGCCTCGGTCAACACAATCGGGGGCGAGAGCGCCGCATCGTCGGGCAGAGCGAGCTGGTAGCTGCGGTCGCAGGCCAGCGCGAGCTCCAGCAGCGTGCCGGCAAAGCATGAGCCTGGCTCGATCAGCGCAAACAGGCTGCGCGACGACACATCGAACCGGCTCAGCGTGCGCCGCAGCAAGCCGATGGTTTCGCGCACCAGCCAGTGCGCTCGCAATGCCAGCAGCGTGGCGTCGAGCGCCAGCACGTCGGCAATGTCGCCCTGCGTCTTGATCAACCAGATGCCGATATCGAGCTCGTTGGTGCGCATCGCCAGGATCGCATCTTCGAGTTCACGCGCCAGCGCCAGCGGATACCAGTTGGCACCCATGGCTTCAATCGCCGCGACGTCGGCTGGTTGCGCACCGCTCGGTCCGGCAATGGTGAAAGTGGCGCTGCGTTGCGCGCGGTCAATCGTCACCGTCAGATGCGGGTAACGCAGCGCATCGGGCTCCATCGTTCGCTCAAGCGCTGTCAACGTGACGCCTTTGGCATCGACCGGACGGTCGCTGCTAGCGGCCAGTTCCAGCGCGCGCTGACGCACCGTCTGCGCAAACACAGCCGGCTTGGCAATCGCATCGACCAGACGCCAGGCCACGGCCTTGTCGCCGCGCACGCCTTCGACATTGGTGCAGAACAGGTCGGCCAGATCATGGCGGACATGGCGCTTGTCGGTCATGCGGGTCAGGCCGCCGGTGCCCGGCAAGACACCGAGCAAGGGCACCTCTGGCAGGCTGACCGAAGAGGAGCGGTCATCAATCAAAATGATTTCGTCGCAGGCCAGCGCCAGTTCATAGCCACCGCCGGCGCAAGCCCCGTTCACGGCGGCCAGGAACTTCAGGCCGCTATGCTTTGATGAGTCTTCCAGGCCGTTGCGGGTCTCGTTGGTGAACTTGCAAAAATTGACCTTCCACGAATGGCTGCTGACGCCCAGCATGAAGATATTTGCGCCGGAGCAGAACACGCGCTCCCGCGCACTGGTCAGCACCACCGTGCGCACCTCGGGGTGCTCGAAGCGGATGCGGTTGACGGCATCGTTCAACTCAATGTCCACGCCCAGGTCGTAGCTGTTGAGCTTGAGTTTGTAGCCGGGGCGCAGTCCGGCGTTTTCATCAAAATCGGCTTTGAGTGTGGCGAGCGCTCCGTCAAATTCCAGCTTCCAGTGCCGGTACTGCGAAGGATGGGTCTGGTAGTCAACACGACTGGGCAGGTTCATGGTTTTCTTTCCTCGTCTGCACATATCGAAGTGCGACAGCTGAGCCATTTACAGGCAATATATTGCATATGATAGGAGGAAACACATTTCCTTGCACGCTCGCTGGAATTCAGGCCGGCAGTTGCAACAGTTGCCTGACCATGGAACGCAGTGCCAGGAATGTGGGCTCGATTGATTGGGCGCTGGTGTCGAGCCGGAGCTGAGCCTTGGCATAGAACGCGGCGCGTCCGGCCAGGATGCCTTTCAGGTCGGCCATCGCCTCCTGGCTGGCGGCCATTGGGCGCGTATCGCCCTGTGCCGTGACGCGCTTCATGTGGTCCTCGGCCCGGGCCTGCAGCCACACGGTAGAGCAGTGCGCCAGCAACTGGTTGAAGCTACCGGCATCCGACACCAGACCACCAGGGATCGCGATCACCGCCTCGGGATAGAGCTGGATCGTCTCTTCGAGAGCACGGCGTTCATAGCGCCTGTAGGCATTGACGCCATACAGCGCCTGGATTTCCGCCACACTGCAGCCGGCAAATTTCTCGATCTCAAGACTCAGCTCGATAAACGGATACGCCAGATCGTCGGCCAGCATCTGGCCCAGTGTCGATTTGCCGGCGCCGCGCAAGCCGATCAGCGCGACCCGGGTGCTGGGGGCCACAGCGCCAGCGCTGCCGAGCAGTTCACCAATCTTGCCGCGCACGCGCTGCAGCGTGGCCTCGTCACAAGGCTGCAGCAGCTCGCGAATCAACAGCCACTCGGGCGACGAACTGGTCGCCTCGCTGAACAGTTCGCCCAGCGAACATTGCAACGCGCCGGCCACTTGCAACAGCACCAGCACGGACGCATTGCCAACGCCGTACTCCAGATTCGCCAGATGCCGCTCCGACACGTCGGCCGCCAGCGCCAGCGCCTTGCGCGTCATGCCACGGCGTGAGCGCAAGGCCCGCACGCGCTCGCCCAACGCCGTCAGGAACGGGTGCTTGGGCGCGGCAGCACTAGCTGCCACCGGTCGGGCTGGCAGCTTGACCGTTGGCCGCACCGGCCTGGACCGCAACAAAGGCGTAAGAGTGCTTGACATGTGGTTGATGTGAATTTAACGTACGTACCTGCACAATAATTCATATTCTGGCAATGTGCAAGCCGAGGCAACGACAACCATGCAGGAAATTGAATTTATCGACATCCCCTGGCGCGAGCGCCGCGTGCGTATCGAGCATCAATGGCTGTCGCCTGAGCGAAGCGCGGCGCCGCTGATCGTGTTCCTGCATGAAGGGCTGGGGTCGCTGGCGATGTGGAAGGATTTTCCGCAGCGCCTGTGCGACGCCGCAAACTGCCGCGGTCTGGTCTATTCGCGACCCGGCTACGGGAGCTCCAGCGCGCGGCCCAGCGACGAGGCATGGGATCTCGATTTCATGCACCAGCAGGCGCATGAAGTGCTGCCGGCCTTGCTGGCGGCGCTCGGTGTCAACAGCGATGTCCCGCCGCCCTGGCTGTACGGCCACAGCGACGGCGGCTCGATCGCGCTGCTATACGCCGCCCGGTTCCCGCAGCGCGTGGCCGGCGCCGTGCTGGCCGCGCCGCACATCATGGTTGAGGACTTGTCGGTTACCAGCATAGCCAGCGCGCGCGACGCCTATTTGCAAACCGGTCTGCGCGAGCGTCTGTCCAAATACCACGACGACCCGGACTCGGCCTTTTGGGGCTGGAACCAGATCTGGCTGCACCCGCCGTTTCGCGCCTGGTCGATTGCCGAAGAAATCGAGACGATCCGCTGCCCGCTGCTGGCGGTGCAGGGGCTCGACGACGAATACGGCACGCTGCAACAGATCCGTGGCGTTGCACAGCGCTTGCCACAAACCGAGCTGCTGGAACTGCCCGAGTGCGGCCACTCGCCGCACCGCGATCAGCCCAACAGGCTGATCGCCGCCGTGACACAATTCATCCACAACCACAACCGAGGAGACAGACCATGAAACTACGTCATATCGCACTGGTCACCGCCTGCGCCATCGCCGCTCCGCTGGCGATGGCCCAATCGGCAGCCAAACTCAAGGTCGGCCTGATGCTGCCTTATACCGGCACTTTCGCCTCTCTTGGCAACGCCATCGAGAATGGCTTCAGGCTCCATCTTGCCGAACAAGGCGGCAAACTCAGTGGCCGGGAAATCGAGTTCATCAAGGTCGATGATGAATCCGACCCATCGAAAGCCACCGACAACGTCAACAAGCTGATCAAGCGCGACAACGTCGATGTGCTGGTCGGCACGGTGCACTCGGGCGTTGCGCTGGCAATGGCCAAGGTGGCGAAAGAAACCGGCACCTTTCTGATCGTGCCCAACGCCGGCGCGGCCGACGTCACCGGCGCCATGTGCGCGCCCAACATCTTCCGCAGTTCATTCACCAACTGGCAGCCCGCTTACACGATGGGCGAGGTGGCTGCCAAGAGAGGCCACAAGAAGGTGGTCACCATCACCTGGAAATACGCTGCCGGTGATGAATCTGTCAACGGCTTCAAGGAAGCGTTCGAGAAGGCCGGTGGCCAGGTGGTGAAAGCATTGAACCTGCCGTTTCCCAATGTCGAATTTCAGGCACTGCTGACCGAAATTGCAGCCACCAAACCAGATGCGGTTTACACCTTTTTTTCTGGTGGCGGTGCGGTCAAATTTGTCAAGGACTATGCCGCAGCGGGCCTGAAGAAAAATATTCCCCTTTATGGCCCGGGTTTCCTGACCGATGGTACGCTGCAAGCACAGGGTGCTGACGCGGATGGCTTGCTGACCACCCTGCATTACGCCGACAGTCTGAATACGCCACGCGACAACGCGTTCCGCCTGGCCTATGCCAAGACGTACAAGTTGCAACCCGATGTCTTTGCCGTTCAAGGTTACGATGCAGCGCAGATGCTGGGTATCGGTCTGGCGGCGACCAAGGGCGACATCAGCAAGCGTGCCGAGTTCATCGCCGCGATTGAAAAAGCAAAAATCAACAGCCCGCGTGGCACCTTCAGCTTGTCCAAATCGCACAACCCGGTGCAAGACATCTATCTGCGCCAAGTGGTCGGCCTGGAAAACAAGGTTATTGGCGTCGCCAGCAAGGCGCTGGCCGACCCCGGGCGCGGTTGCCGCATGTAGGACCGTTGCAGCGCTGTCCTGTCGATGGATCTGACCACCTTTCTGATCCAGTGCCTGAACGCGCTGCAGTATGGCTTGCTGCTGTTTCTGGTGGCCTCCGGGTTGACGCTCATCTTCGGCATCATGGGCGTCATCAACCTGGCGCACGGCAGCTTTTACATGATAGGCGCCTACATGGCTTATGCCCTGGCGCCGATCGTGGGCGCCACCTTCGGCGGTGGCTTCTTCGCGACGCTGTTGGTCGGCCTGGTGCTGGCCGTGCTGTTGGGCTATGTGCTCGAATGGGTTTTTTTCAGCTTCCTGTACCAGCGCGAGCATCTGCAGCAGGTGTTGATGACCTACGGCCTGATTCTGGTCTTTGAAGAGTTGCGCAGCATTCTGGTCGGCAACGATGTGTATGGCGTCGAACCGCCCCCCATTCTGGCCGGCACCCTGCCATTGGGCGAAATGATGACCTACCCGGTGTATCGCTTGTTCATATCGGCCGCCTGTCTGGCGCTGGCGCTGGGCATGTACCTGGTGTTCACACGCACGCGCCTGGGCATGAGGATTCGCGCCGGTGCCAGCAACCGCGAGATGGTGCAGTCGCTCGGCATCGACATCAAGTTCCTGTACCGCGTGGTGTTCGCTGCCGGCGTGGCGGTGGCGGTATTTGCCGGCATGATCGCGGCACCGGTGTCGTCGGTCTATCCGGGCATGGGCAATACCGTGCTGATCATCTGTTTTGTCGTCGTCGTGATCGGCGGCATCGGCTCGATCACCGGCGCGCTGGTGGCGTCGCTGCTGGTC
>JANNUE010000259.1:0-41082 GCA_031394895.1 Betaproteobacteria bacterium | reverse complement strand
AAGGTTTTGCAGGAACTGGCCGTAAAGCTGGCTAACGGAAGTTGGCAAGTGCCTGGGCAGGCAGTGCCAACGCCGGCGACGCCAGGTCTGACGTCCCCGGCGATTCACCTGGAGGTAGGCAAATGTTAGTCTCTGTTAACTCCCAAACGAACAGCCTGCGCCCCGAGCCGGCTGTGGCGCAGCCTGTCAGCCAGACTGACCGGGCGCGCGAAGCGGCGCCAGCGGTGGTCGAAACGAAGCCCGAGCCAGCGCCCGCACTGGCTCCGTCGCCGGCGCAGATAGCCACGGCTGCTTCAGAGATCAACCAGGCCCTGAAGATGGCGGCCATTGGCGTGCAGTTTGAATTTGACAAGGAAGCCAACACCATGATCGCCAAGGTGGTGGACAACGAGACCGGCGAGGTGATTCGCCAGATGCCGTCAGCGGATGTGGTGCGGATGTCCCGGGCGCTGGGCGAGTTGCAGGGTCTGCTGGTGAGTCGCAAGGTCTAGCGTGGCACACTGCGCGCATTGAACATCTCAAGGAACCAGCATGGCAGCGATATCAAGTTTGGGCGTCGGGTCGAATCTCGACTTGAGCGGTTTGCTCGACAAGCTGGCCGCGTCGGAGAGCCAGCCGCTGGTGGCGCTGCAAAAACAGCAGGTTAGCTACACCTCCAAGCTGTCGGCCTATGGCACCTTGCAAAATGCGTTGAGCAATTTTCAGGCAGCGGCCACCAAATTGGCCGATGCCACGCTGTACCAGGGCGTCAAAGCGGTGTCCAGCGCGAGCGACGTGCTGACCGGCAGCGCTTCCGCCACCGGAGCACCGGGCGACTATTCGATCGAGATCACCAAACTGGCGCGCGCGCAGTCGCTGGTGACCGCCGGCCAGGTCAGTGCCAGCACAGTGATTGGCGTAGGCACGCTGACGGTGGACTTCGGCACTATCACCGGCGGCACCTATGACGCAGTCGCTGGCAAATACACCGGAGCCGGCTTTAACCCGCCAGTGGTTAGCCCGAGTGCCGTGTCACTGACCATCGACTCCAGCAACAACACGCTGGAAGGCATTCGCGATGCGATCAACAAGAAGACCGGTCTGGGTGTGACGGCCAGCATTGTCAACGATGGCGGCGCTTCACCCTTTCGATTAGTGTTGACCTCGGCACAGACCGGTGTCGCGTCGAGCATGCGCATTGGCGTGACCGGCGACGCAAGTTTGCAAAATCTGCTCGGCTACGACGCCACAGCCCTCGCGACGCAGAATCTGCAGCAGATTGCCGTCGCTGACAACGCCGCTCTCAAGGTCAACGGCATTGCCGTCACATCGAGCAGCAACACGGTGAAAGAGGCAGTGCAGGGCGTCACCCTGACGCTGGCGAAAACCGGCCTGAGCACGCTGACGCTGAGCCGTGACAGCGCTTCGGTTGAAACCGCTGTCGGCGCCTTTGCCAGCGCTTACAACGCTTTGCAAAGCACGGCCAGCCAGTTGACCAAATACGATGTGGCAAAGAAGACCGGCGCTGCGCTGGTGGGTGACTCGACGCTGCGCAACATCCAGACCAGCATTCGCTCGGCGCTCAATACGCCGCAGGCCGGCGCGCTCAAGGTCTTGTCCAGCGTCGGGGTGAGCTTTCAAAAAGACGGCACGCTGGCCGTGGACTCGACCAAACTCAAAACCGCCTTGGCTGACCAGCGCAACGATGTGGCGGAATTGTTTGCAGGCACCAGCGGCGCCAGCAGCGGCTACGGCACGCAATTGGCGGCGCTGATCGGTACCTTCACAGGTAGCGACGGCAAGCTCAGCAACGCCACCGCCGGTGTCAAGACCACACTGAAGTCGCTGGACGCACAGTACGCCGCGACCCAGGTCAGTGTGCAGGCCAAGATAGCAAGTTACCGGGCGCAGTTTACGCAGCTCGACATGCTGATGGCCAAAATGAATTCGACCACCAGTTATCTGACGCAGCAGTTCAGCAGCATGAACGCCAGCAAGAATTGAGGATTGACTTGATGTACACCCCACCCCACTCCTACGGCTCGGGCGCCAGCGCCTACGCCAGAATCGGCGCCGAAAGCGGCGCCATGAGCGCCTCGCCGCATCAGCTCATCACCATGCTGTTCGATGGTGTTGAGACGGCGATTACGATGGCGCGTCACCACATGGCGCAGGGCGAAATTGCCGCCAAGGGACTGGCTATTTCGAAAGCCATCAACATCATTGACAACGGGCTCAAAGCGAGTCTCGATCCGGCGGCAGGCGGAGCAGAGGGCGCCAAGCTGGCGGCCAATCTGTCGGCGTTTTATGGCTACATCTCGCAGCGTCTGTTGTACGCCAATCTGCGCAACGACCCGGCGCTGCTCGATGAGGCGCAACAACTGCTGGCCACCGTCAGTTCCGCCTGGCGCGAAATCAGCCCAACCAAACCGGGCCAGGTGCCCGAAGTGGCCAGCGCTCCTTTGGTCCAGCGCTTTTCCGCAGGAGCCTGAGATGAGCACACAAAGTGAAGTCATGCACTGCTACGAGCAGGCTGCAACGCTGACCGAACGCATGCTGTCGCTGGTGCAGGCCGGGCAATGGGGCGCGTTGCCGGCGCTGGAAACGCAATACAGCCAGGCGGTCGATCGCCTCAAGGTGATTGAGCCACTGATGCCGCTCGATGAGGCGCAGTCGGAGCGCAAGTACCGGCTGCTGAGTCGCATCATTCCGAATTACGCGGAACTCAACAACCTGGTCACGCCGGAGCTGGCGCGACTGGGCGAAGCGCTCAGAACCATGGAGCAGCAGCAAAGTATTCATCGCGCCTACAGCCAGTTCCAATGAAGGCTGGCGATGAGCGGCATCACGCCCCTGATTGACACACTGCTGGCTACTCGGCTGGCACAACGCGTCGATCTGGTACCGCTCAAGGGCGCGCTCGAAATCACCGATCCGCAGGCACTGCCGGGTATTCAAAAAGCGGTCAATGAAGTCCGGTTGCCGTCACGTGCAGCGCGACAGCAAACCCTGGAGCAGATGCAGCTTGATAGCGCCGCCGGTTCAAAAACCAGCGCGCGGTTGGGTACGCAAGCAGCGAACAGCAACGTCACGTTAAGCGCAGCGGTGCGCGCGCTTGCCGCCATGCTGGAGCCTGTCGAGGGTCCAGCGTCGCAGGTGCTTGGAGTGAAGCCGCTGTGGTCTGCGTCTCGGGCGCCAGTCGGCTCGGAATTGACCGCGGCACTGCGCCATACGGTGGACACTTCAGGACTGTTTTACGAGTCGCACTTGCTGCAGTTTGCCGGCGGCGCGCGCACGTTGGCGCAGCTCACGCAGGAGCCGCAAGCGCTGCTGCAATTGCGGCCAGGCGAGGCAGCGCCAACGGCGAGTGCCGTCCCGCAGCGCAGTAGCGCCGACAGCCAGCTGGAGAATTCCAAACCGGTTGCAGTGGCCAACACCGGCATACACCCGGATGCTGTGGCGCTGGTGCGGCAACAACTTGACATGCTGGCAGCGCCGGTGTTTCGCTGGGCTGGCGAAGCCTGGCCGGGCACACCCCTTCGCTGGGAGATTGAACAGCAGCCCGATGATCGTCCACAAGCCAGTGACAGCGAAGCGCCGCTACCGGTCTGGAGTTCACGCCTGCGAGTCGATCTGCCCAAGCTCAAGGCGGTGGAAGTGCGCCTGAGCCTTGTTGGCAACAACCTGCAGTTACGGCTGGCGGCCAGCGAGGACAGCACGCTGGCACTGCTGGGCACGGGCTATCAGGAACTTCCACAGCGACTAGGCGCCCTGGGCTTGCAACTCGGTGGCCTGCACATCGACGCGCTGACGCCGTTTGCTGCGCACGACGTTGCGGCGAAAGACAACGATGCGTCCGCCTGAAACGACTTCCGACGACACCGCAGGCATGTTGCCGCGCGACCGTGCCAGTGCGGTGGCGATTTCCTATGCCGACAAGGGCAAGGCGCCGGTCGTGGTGGCCAAAGGTTATGGTGCCGTGGCCGATGCGATTGTCGAGCGCGCCCGTGCCAGCGGGCTGTACGTGCACAGTTCGCCGGACCTGGTGAATCTGCTGATGAATGTGAAGCTCGATGCCCAGATTCCGCCGCAACTGTATGTGGCCATCGCCGAGATACTGGCCTGGCTGTATCAACTGGACAACACGGGAGCCCTCCCAGTCAAGAAGGTTGATTAGCATCAAGACATCTTGTGTTACTTCATTACAGGCACTTACCTTCTGTAGGCGTTAACATATTGTTAACAAAGGATTGTGTTTGTATTTACTAATTGACAATAGAGTTCGTGCAACGAGACGGATTTTGTGAACAATTGTCGGATTTGGTGATTGTTTGAAACGCTTCTTACGTCTCGTTGCAGTTTCAGGTTAACTTTGGTTTGGGGCACAAATGAGATCAACTGACACTACCGATGAGATCGGTGAATTGAATTTGAACTACCTGTTGTTGGCACAGCGTCTGGTGAAAGAGGACGTGGAAACCGCCATGTTCCGATTGGGTATCAGCCGGGAGCTGGCAGAGCTGCTGGGCAATCTTTCGCTGTCCCAAACCATGCGACTGGCCAATTCCAGTCGCCTGATAGCGCGCTTTCGCGTGGACGATCCTCCGATTCTCTCCAAGCTGGTACAGGATGGGCAAATCAATGCCTTGCGCCAGGCCCACACCAGCATCCTCATGAGCGGGCAGAAAATGGAAGCGATTTAAGGAACCTGCCGGGTTTTGGGGCGGGTCCGCGCCGGGGCGTTTCGCGGTGACAGACTTCTAAGCGTGCTCTAATTGGGGTGCCGGGCCGGTGGGGTCGAGGTTGACATCAGTAAGGGCACCATGGTTGGCAAGAGTGTGATTCATGAAGCGCAGGAAATCAATCTGGCGATTGATTTGATAAAACTTGGCGCTCGTCTGCAATTTCTGGAAGCGGAAACAAGCCTGAGCCGCGACCGGCTGATCAAGCTGTACAAGGAGATCAAGGGCATTTCACCGCCCAAAGGCCTGCTGCCATTTTCTACCGACTGGTTCATGACATGGTTGGCCAACATCCATTCGACGATGTTCTACACCACCTACCGGTTCATGATCACCGAAGGCGGATGCTCCCGGCTTGAAGCCGTCATCAAGAGTTATCGCCTTTATCTGGAGCAGGTCCAGCGCCAGGGCGTTACGCCCGAGCTGGACTTCACGCGGGCCTGGACGCTGGTGCGTTTCTTTGACAGCGACATGCTGCAACTGAGCACCTGTACGCGTTGCACCGGCCAGTTCGTGGCGCATGCCCATGATCCGCAAGTCAATTACGTTTGTGTGCTGTGTCGGCCGCCGTCGCGTGCCGGCAAGACCCGCAAGGCCAAACCTGGGGCCGCCGAGGTGGCCGAAGTGGTGAAAGTGGAAGCGCTCGTCAAGTCATCGTCGCAGTGGCTGGCGGACGTGATGAATGCGCCCCGTTCATAGCGCATTGCGCGTCAGCCGGGCATTCACTGAAATCTGCGCTATTTGCACCGCTGTTTGCGGCTTGCAAGGCAGAACGACTGCCTAAAATGAAAACGCTATGGAGGCAGTGGTGCAGAACCCGGCATGGTTCGGGCCGCACACTCCAACGTTGACGACTTTTCCAATAAGCAAAAAGCGGGATTGCTGTGAGTTCATTTCTTTGGCTTTTCCCCTGATTGAGAACATGATGTGCTGGTAATTGTTGGTTATCTGATTGTGATAGGGACAGTATTTGGCGGCTACGCGCTGATGGGCGGGCATTTCGGCGCCCTCTACCAGCCGCTCGAGTTCCTGATCATCGGAGGTTCTGCGTTGGGCGCCTTCATCGCCGGCAACGACGCCAAGACCATACGCGCCACGGCCAAGGAGTTACCAAAGCTGTTGCGCAACTCAAAGAAGCACGACAAGGAGCTCTACATGGAACTCCTTGCCCTGTTGTACGTGCTGCTGTCGAAAGGGCGCAAGGAGGGCATGCTGGCGCTCGAATCGGATGTTGATGATCCGCAAAACAGTCCAATCTTTGTGCCGTATCCGATCATTCTGGGCGATGCCCGTGTGATGGAGTTCATGACCGACTATCTGCGTCTGATCGTCAGTGGCAACACCGATCCATTCGAAATCGAGCAACTGATGGAGCACGAGCTCGACACCTACAAGGAAGAGGCAATGGTGCCGTCGCACAGCCTGTCGCGCGTGGCCGACGCGCTGCCCGCGCTGGGCATTGTGGCGGCCGTGTTGGGTGTGGTGCACGCACTGGCGTCGGCCGACCTGCCGCCGGCGGTGATGGGCGCGCTGATTGCCCACGCGATGGTTGGCACCTTCCTTGGCGTCTTGCTGGCTTACGGTTTTGTCGCTCCGCTGGCGACCCTGATCGAACACCGGGTGGCGGAGTCGCTCAAGGTTTACCAGTGCATCAAGGTGACGCTGACGGCCAGTCTGAACGGCTACGCGCCGCAGTTGTCGGTGGAGTTTGGTCGCAAGATCCTGGTCTCCACCGAGCGGCCTTCGTTCATGGAACTGGACGGCCATGTGCGTGAAGTCAAGAAGCGCTGACGTGCACGACCGCAGTTGCCATGAGTGAAGCTGTCCCACGCATCGTCATCAAACGCCCGATTAAGGCGGCCGCTCATCATGGCGGCGCGTGGAAGATCGCCTACGCCGATTTCATGACCGCCATGTTTGCGTTTTTCCTGGTGATGTGGCTGCTGGCGTCAGCATCACCGAAGCAGTTGGCCGGCATTGCGGATCACTTCAAGATGCCACTCAAGGAGGCGCTTACCGGGAACCAAAAGAGCGCGGTCGGCAGTGGCGTGATTCCGGGTGGTGCCGACCCAACCAAGTCTGCCGGCATACCCAAAGACCCGCAACCTGGGGCTGAAGTCGATAGCGACGACCTCAAACGGCTGGAAGACCTGAAGCAGCGACTGGACGACATGATTGACAGCAATCCGGTGCTCAAACAGTTTCGACCGCAACTGCTGATCGACATCACGCCGGAGGGCTTGCGCATCCAGATTGTTGACAGCAGCAACCGACCCATGTTCAGCCGCTCCAGCGCCGTTGT
Source organism: Betaproteobacteria bacterium (assembly GCA_031394895.1). Classification (GTDB taxonomy): domain Bacteria; phylum Pseudomonadota; class Gammaproteobacteria; order Burkholderiales; family Burkholderiaceae_C; genus Rhodoferax. The sequence goes on along the minus strand of JANNUE010000259.1, from coordinate 34,059 downwards.
GGCGCCGTACATGCGCAACATCCTGCGCGAGCTCGGACCGGTGCTCAACGCCCAGCCGACCAAGATCACGCTGTCGGGTCACACCGACGAGACGCAATACGCGCAGGGCGACAAGTCTTACAGCAACTGGGAGTTGTCGGCGGACCGGGCCAACGCGTCGCGGCGCGAACTGATTGGCGGCGGCATGGCCGACACCAAGGTGCTGCGCATTATGGGCGTCTCCTCGAGCATGCATTTGGACAAGGAAGATCCGCACGCGCCAGTGAACCGCCGTATCAGCATCATTGTGCTCAATCATCGCGCGCAAAAGGATATCGAAAACGCCAACGCTTCGGTGACCAACAACAAGACGGGTGCGGCTCTGTGCGGCGCTGTGGGGCTGCCAGCCGTGAGTGCGCCGCCGCCACCGCGGCGAAGCCAGGCTTCTTGACGGACGACACAACAATTTTTGCAATCAAGCATTCATCAATGATTCGGTTCGATGCACAGCAACGATAGAAAGATGCCCAATGGACGCCAGCCAGTTTTACCAGACCTTTTTTGAGGAAGCAGATGAGCTGTTGGCCGACATGGAGCAATTGCTGCTGGGCCTGGACCTGCAAGCACCCGACAGCGAGCAGTTGAACGCGATCTTTCGCGCCGCCCACTCGATCAAGGGTGGTGCCGCTACGTTTGCTTTTGGCGCGCTGACAGACACCACACATCTGCTGGAAAACCTGCTCGACCGGGCGCGCCACGGCGAATTGAAATTGACGACTCCAATGATGGATATTTTTCTGGAAACAAAAGACGTGTTGCAAAAACAAATCGGTGCTTATCGCGAGGGCGGGGAACCGGAGCCTCAAGGGGTGGCGCGCATCTGTGCGGTGCTCAAGCAGCTCGCGCTGGAGGCCAACGCCGGTGTTGCAGCGGCACCTGTGGTGGCAGCGGTGGCGGCAGCGGTGGTTGCGCCGGTTGCGGTGCCGGTGGTTGCCGCAGGTTCGTTATTGAAAGTGCACTTTTCCAAGGTTGGCGCGAGTGACCAAAAGCTGCTGGCCGAAGAGTTGGGCAATCTGGGCCGGGTCACCGCGCAGAGCCAAACCGATGACAGCCTGACTCTGTGGCTTGAAACCAGTTGTGCGGCCGACGACATCATTGCCGTGAGCTGCTTCATCATTGAAACCGATCAGATTGCCATCACCGATGAGTCTGCCGCCACGGCGCAGGCCATGCCTGACAGTGCCAGCGCGCCGGCAACGGCACCTGAGCGTGCAGCGGCTGTGGAAACTGCAACGGCAACCGCAACTGCCAGTGCCGCTGGCTCGTCAGCCGCCGCCGCGCCGGCCAACGGCAAGGAGTCAAATTCGATCCGGGTCGACGTGGAGAAGGTTGACCTGATCATCAACCTGGTCGGCGAACTGGTGATCACCCAGTCGATGCTGACGCAAGCCACCTCGACGCTGGACCCCGTGTTGCACGAGCGATTGCTCAGCGGCATGGAGCATCTGGAGCGCAATGCACGCAATTTGCGCGACACCGTGATGTCGATCCGGATGATGCCCATGGACTATGTATTCAGTCGCTACCCGCGCCTGATACGCGACCTCTCGGCCAAGCTGGACAAGCAGGTGCAACTGGTCACGATCGGCAAAGAGACCGAACTGGACAAGAGCATGATCGAGCGCATCATCGACCCGATCACGCACCTGGTGCGCAACAGCCTGGACCACGGCATTGAGAGCCCGCAGGAGCGCGTACTGGCCGGCAAAGATCCGGTTGGCCGGTTGACGCTGTCGGCCCAGCATCAGGGCGGCAGCATCGTCATCGAGGTCGGAGATGATGGCGCCGGGCTGGCCCGGGACAAGATTCTGGCAAAGGCGATCCAGCAAGGCATTGCAGTCAGCGACAGCATGTCCGACACGGAAGTCTGGCAACTGATTTTTGCGCCAGGCTTTTCAACGGCCGAGGTCGTCACCGACGTTTCCGGCCGTGGCGTTGGCATGGACGTGGTGAAGCGAAACATCTATGCGCTGAGCGGCCATGTTGAAATTGCCTCGGTTCGCGGCAAGGGCACAACCATCAAGATTGTGCTGCCGCTGACGCTGGCGATTCTGAACGGCATGTCGGTCAAAGTCGGCGACGAGACCTACATCCTGCCGCTGAACTACGTCATTGAATCGCTGCAACCGCTGGACAGCGATCTGCACATCATCCGTGGCGACGAGCAGGTTCTGCATGTGCGAGGTGAGTATCTGCCGCTGGTGGAACTGCACAAGTTCTTCGGGATTGAGAACGCCGTGCACAACCCGACGCAAGCCATCGCCGTGATCGTGCAGGCCGAAGAAACGCGCTTTGCACTGCTGGTGGATCAACTGGTGGGCCAGCATCAGGTGGTGGTGAAAAACCTGGAAACCAACTACCGCAAAGTGCCGGGCATCTCTGCCGCAACCATTCTGGGTGACGGCAGCGTGGCTCTGATCATTGATGTGAACGCGCTGAAGCGGGCGAACCGCTAGGGCCGCACAGCGTCTCTAGATTTCGACCCGGTTGCGCCCGTGGCGCTTGGCCCGAAACAGCGCCCGGTCGGCATCCTTGAGCAGGTCCATGTGATCTGCCTGCACTTCTTCCATGACTCCGACACCGACGCTGATGGTGACTCGAATGACATGGTCGAGGTGTCGAAACGCCTCTGTCTGCACCGCCAGTCTGACGCGTTCGCCAACCTGCGCTGCCGTGTCCCGGTTGGCACCCGAGCAGATGATGGCAAACTCCTCGCCGCCGTAGCGAAAAGCCAGGTCCTGCCGGCGCAGGCACAGCTTGATCACGTTGGCTGTCTGCGTCAGCACGCTGTCTCCCGCTTCATGCCCATACTGGTCATTGATTTGCTTGAAGAAATCGATGTCGAGCATCAGGCACGCCAGCGGATTGCCGCTGGTCACGGCCGAGGCCCACTCGGACGAAAGAAAGTCCTCCCCATGGCGCCGGTTGGGTAGCTTGGTCAGCGAGTCGGTCATCGATGACAGCATCAGTCGGCGCTGCTCGATGGCCCAGAGATCGGCCGTGTGCATGACACCGCGGCGTTCGCGCCAGATCTCGCTCGTCAGGTCGAGCACGCGCTGTGCGCTGCGCAGGCGCAGATTGAGCGTCTTGACATTGAGTGGCTTGATCAGAAAGTCGTCGGCGCCGAAATTGGCCGCCTCATGCAGATGCTCTTCTTCACCTGCGGCCGCCACGAGGATGATGTAAATGTCTTTGGTCGCCGGGTTCTCATGGATCGAGCGGCATAGCGTGATGCTGTCACGGTCGAGTTCGGCCACCAGGATTTGTGGAACATCACGGCTGGCGAGCGCCAGCGCTTCCTTGTAGTTCCTGGCTGTTCTGATTTCCCGGCCGGGCAGTTCGAACATTTTTCTCATGCCTTGCGATTCGTCGGCCACGCCGCCGACGAGCAGCAGCGTCAGCGCGGTGGCCGGGCAGGGAGCAACGCGGTGACTGCCGCCGTTATGTTGCATGGTCGGCGGCGCCGCCGCCAGCAGATCGGCAAAGGGTGGCAGGTCCTGGGTACGAATCTGCAGTGCGCGACCCCACTCCTGCCAACTCGCCACAACGCGGTCGGCCAGATGTGGCAATTCGTCCGACGCCATGCCAAGACGGGCGGCCACGGTGACCAGGTGAGGCAACAGGCTCCAGCGTTCGCTGTCCCTGGCCGTGCACAGTTCGGCCAGGCTGCGGGCGAAGTGCAGCGTCAGGGCCAGCATCTGGTTGCGCGACCCCGTGGCATGCCCGGAGTCGTCCGGGCGTTCATGGTGATAGGCCGCGCGTATCAGGAAGTCGGGCAGGCCCCATTCTTCCATCAGTTTGGCGCTCAATTCGCGGTGATCGACGCCAAAGCGCGCGTGTTCGACCGCCAGCAAGTTGGTGGCCGGCGCGGCCACCAACTCGCTGTAGTCGTCCGGATGCAGCACGGCCAGCGCCAGCTCACCGATGGAGCACAGCAGCCCGATCGTGAAATTATCTTCCGGCGCGATCTTGGCGCGCGGCGCGAGCTCCTGGTTGGCGATGGCCATCGCCAGTGACTTGGACCAGAACTTCTGCAGGTCGAAGCCGCCACAGTTGGTATTTTGGCGCGACTGCAAGAGCGAAAAGCCCAGCACCAGGTTGCGCACCCGCACGGCTCCGAGCGCGATCACAGCCTTTCTGAGCGACACCACGGCCTGTTCGTGGCCAAAGGTGGGCGAGTTGGCAAACTTCAGAACGCAGCCGGCAATGACCGGGTCGGACTGTATGAAGTGGGCCAGCTCGTCGATCCGGTAGTTGTCGGTCTGCAGCAACTTGACAATGCCCAAAGCCACCCCGCTTGGCGATGGCAGCCGGTCGGTGGCGAGCAGGGTTTCGTAAAGCTGTTGCTCCATGTTGGCAGGACTACTGAGCGAAAAAAACAACGAACATGGTCTTGGGTCAACTACCGAAGGTTGTTCAATAACGCTGGCAACTCGCGCTCGACGAGCGCCGGATCGCCGGCGTTCATTTCGATCAAGCGACGCAAGTGGGTGATGCTGTCAAGTTCAATGTTGTCGCAGCGCAGGCCCATGCGTGTTCCTTCCATGTGGGCCACGGTGGCGTGCATGGTGATCGTCGCTTCGGGTCCCAGATCGAGTTGCAATTTGCACTTGGCGCCGAGCACACCGGGCCAATTGGCCGACATATCGAGCAACGCCCCGCGCAGTGATATATCCAGCAGCTGGCAGTCCCAGGTGCCCGTGGCATCAGTCACATGTACCCCGGCAAGGAACGGGGCGCGCCAGAATGCACGGTGATCAGGCGATTTATTCATCAAAAATCCTGTTTTGTCGATGGGATTCGTCACTGCGGGAGACTTGGTTTGAGTGCTGTGCGGTAAACCCAACTTGTGCCTCTCAACGATTTTCATTGTAGGCAGGCGGTCTGCGTTGCAAGCGCCAAACAGCGGTGTAAATAGTGCCGCTTTCGGTCAATGCGCGGCACCTGTCTGGACGCCGGCACCCATCTAGCGTCCGCGCATGAACAGCCGGTCCAGCTCGACAATGCTGATCTGGCGCCAGGTCGGGCGGCCATGGTTGCACTGGTCGGAGCGTTCGGTGACTTCCATCTCGCGCAGCAGGGCATTCATTTCCTCCAGGTTGAGGCGCCGGTTGGCGCGCACCGCGCCGTGGCAGGCCATGGTGGACAGCAAGTCGTTTTGCGCGCGCTCGATCACGGTGCTGGCGTCGTGCTGGGCCAATTCAGCCAGCACGCTGCGCGCCAGTTCGACCGCGTCGCCTTGCGCCAGCGTGCTCGGCACGGCGCGCACGGCCAGCGTCTTGGCAGAGAAGGGGGTGATCTCAAGGCCCAGCGTCTGCAGCGTTTGCGCGTGTTCCTCCGAGGTGGCAATTTCGTCGGCGGTGGCGGCAAAAGTGGCCGGCAGCAATAGCGGTTGGCTGTTGAGCCGCGCCGGGCCGGCGTGAGGTGCTGTCGCATTCGACGTGAGCTGGCTTTTCAGGCGCTCGTAAACAATGCGCTCGTGCGCCGCGTGCATGTCCACAATCACCAGGCCGTGCGCGTTCTCGGCCAGGATGTAGATGCCCTGCAGTTGCGCCAGTGCGCGCCCGAGCGGCCAGTCGCCACTTGGGAGTGGCGCCGCTGCAGGCGCCGGCGCTTGTGCCTCGGGGCCGAGGCGCGCTTCGCCGACGTGATGTGGCCACAGCGCTTCCAATTCCATCGCCGGCTGGGTGGCGTAAAAGGGCGCGCCAGGGCGGTGCAGGGCGTCCCGCACTGGTTCTGCACTGGCCGGTGCGGCGGCCGGCGCGGCGCGTGGCGTGGCGAGCGCGTCTTCGATGGCATGGCGCACCGCCTGGTGCATGTCGCGGCTGTTTCGAAAGCGCACTTCGATTTTGGTCGGATGCACGTTGACATCGACCTGCGCCGGGTCGATCTCGATAAACAGCACATAGACCGGCTGGCGCTGCCCGTGCAGCACGTCTTCATAGGCGCTGCGCGCGGCATGCGCGAGCACCTTGTCGCGCACAAAGCGGCCGTTCACAAAGCAATACTGCTGGTCGGCGCGCGGGCGCGCTGCGTCCGGGATGCCAACGTGGCCGCTGACCCTCATCTTTGGTGCATATTGCTGTGGGCTCGGCGCATTGCGGTAATCCACCGCCACCGAGCGTTGCATGAAATCCATGCCCAGCACGTCGCTCAGGCGTTGCTGCAGCGCCGTGTTGCCGGCACAGGCGCGCCACTGCTGAACCAGTTTGCCGTCGTGCCAGATCGCAAAAGCGACGTCCGGGCGGGCCAGCGCGTGGCGGCGTACTGCCTCCACGCAATGCGACAGTTCGGTGGCGTCGGTTTTGAGGAACTTGCGCCGCGCCGGCGTGCTGAAGAAAAGTTCCTTCACTTCCACCGTGGTGCCGGTGCTGCGCGCCACCGGTTTGAGTTCGCCGCTGCGCCCGTCCAGGCAGTAGGCATTTGACTGGCCGGCCGCTCGGGACAGCAGCGCGCAGTCGGCGATGGCGTTGATCGCCGCCAGCGCCTCGCCGCGAAAGCCCATGGTGCTGACCGACTCCAGGTCGTGCAGGTTGCTGATCTTGCTGGTGGCGTGGCGCTTGAGCGCAATCGGCAGTTCGTCGCGCAATATGCCGGCGCCGTTGTCTTCCACTGCGATCAAGCGCACGCCACCCGCGAGCAGCCGCACGGTGATTTGGCTGGCGCCGGCGTCGAGCGCGTTGTCCACCAGTTCGCGCACCACCGAGGCCGGGCGCTCCACCACCTCGCCGGCGGCAATCTGGCTGATCAATTCGTCGGGCAGTTCAAGAATCGGACGGCGGGGCAAAGGAGGCATGGGGGTGTTCACTGAGGGCTATTCTAGGTTGCAGGGATAATTCCGCCTTATGGACATCATTGCCTTTCTCATCGACTTTATCCTGCACGTGGACAAGCATCTGGAAGTGTTTGTGCAGAACTATGGCTTATGGGTCTATGCCCTGCTGTTCTTGATTATTTTTGTCGAGACGGGCGTGGTGGTGATGCCGTTTTTGCCAGGGGATTCATTGCTGTTTGTGGTCGGGGCTTTGAGTGGCGCGGGCCTGATGAGCTACCCGGTGGCAGTTGCCGTGTTGATTGCGGCGGCCATTTTGGGCGATCAGTGCAACTATTCGATCGGGCGCTACTTCGGGCCCAAGGTGTTCAAGTGGGAGAACTCGCGCCTGTTCAACAAGGCGGCGTTCAACCGCGCGCATGATTTTTACGAACGTTACGGCGGCGTCACCATCGTCCTGGCGCGTTTCATGCCGTTCTTGCGCACGTTTGTGCCTTTTGTGGCCGGCGTGGCTGCCATGGGCCGAGTCAAGTTCACCACATATAACGTTATTGGCGCGCTGATCTGGGTGTTGGGTATTTGCACCGCCGGCTACTTTCTGGGCAGCATCCCCTGGGTCAAGATGAATCTGGACAAAATCATCTGGGCCATGATTCTGGTGCCCGGCCTGCTCGTGCTGTATGGCACCTGGCGGGCACGTCGCAAACCCGTGCAATTTTTGTGAACAGATGGGCTGCGACCCGAGTTCAAACTTGCATTTGCAAGCCGGCGCCGGCGCTGATCCAGCTTAGCGTGCGATTTCTGGCCAGCGGCGGGTTCCTGGAGAAGTAGCCTTCAATGCCGCGCATTAGCGCGCTGGCCAGTTGTTCCTGGTATTCGTCACTGTTGAGTTTGATTTCTTCCTCGGGGTTGCTGATGAAGGCGGCTTCCACCAGGACGCTCGGAATATCCGGCGCCTTGAGCACCGCAAAGGCGGCCTGTTCAACCTTGGCTTTGTGCAGTTTTCCAACCCGGCCAATCTCCCCCAGCATGGCGCTGCCAAGCTTCAGGCTGTCGTTGATCTGGGCCGTGGTGCTCATGTCGAACAGGGCGTGTTTGACCTGTGCGTCTCGTGTCTTGATGTTCAGACCGCCAATCTGATCGGCCTTGTTTTCCCTGGCCGCCATCCAGCGCGCCGCCGTGCTGGATGCGCCGCCCTGACTCAGCGCAAACACGCTGGCGCCTTGTGGACGAGGCGTGAAAAATGCGTCGGCGTGCAAGCTGATGAACAGGTCGGCCTGCACCCGCTGCGCTTTTTGCACGCGCACCTGCAGCGGCACGAAAAAATCGGCGTCGCGCGTCAGATAAGCGCGCATCGGGCTGCCCTTGATGGAACTCGCGTTGATGCGCTCGCGCAACCGGTGCGCCAGCCGCAGCACCACGTCTTTTTCGCGTGTGCCGCCCGGACCGATGGCGCCCGGGTCTTCGCCGCCATGACCCGGGTCGAGCGCAATGATGATCAGGCGGTCGGTTACGGCCATGACGGGGCTGCCGGCAGGAACAGGTGCTTTGGCGAGCGGTTTTTGCGTCTGCTGGGCGATCAGGTCGCCCAGCGGGTCAACGTCCGGTTGCGGCGCCGGGCTGGGCTTGAGTCGCTCGGCAATTAGCGCTTCCAGCGGGTCAGCCACCTGGGTCGGGTACAGGTCAAACACCAGCCGGTGCTGGTAGGCCGCGACCGGTGTCAACGTGAACACCTGCGGCACAACGGCCTGTTTCAGGTCCAGCACCAGGCGCACCACGCCAGGCGAATATTGAGCGACCCGGATGCCGGCAATGGTCGGGTCGCCAGCGGCGACTTTGGCAACCAGTTCCTTCAGCGTTGGATTGAGGTCTATGCCCTCGATATCGACCGCCAGCCGCGGCGGGCTGGTGACAAAAACCTGCTTGAATTTGAGCGCCGTGTCCGACTCGATGGTCACGCGCGAGTAGTCCGGCGCCGGCCAGATCCGCACCGCCACAATGCTGGCGCCGCGCGCCAGTTGCTGCGTGCCCAGCAGCAGCACCAGCGCCCCCGACTTCAACAGCTTGCGTCGCTTCATGGTTGGCGCAATCGTGGCAGATCAGAGTCGCTGGCTTTCAGCAAGGTCGCACCGGTGACGCTTTGCGCGTTCAGCGTGACTTGTCTGGCGTCATCGTCGATCGCATCCAGATGAATGACCAGATCGGCGCGCGGCAAATGTGCGCCGGCCCGTTCCGGCCATTCGACCAGTTTCAGGCCGTCACCGGCAAAGATGTCGCGAAAGCCGGCGTCTTCCCATTCATTCGCGTCATGGAAACGGTAGAAGTCAAAGTGCCAGATATTCAGGGCCGTCAGTTCATACGGTTCGACCACCGCGTAGGTCGGACTTTTGATGCGCCCCTGCACCCCCAGCGCCTGCAACAGGTGGCGCACCAGTGTGGTCTTGCCGGCACCGAGTTCGCCACGCAATTCGATCAGCGCGTTGCTCAATTCCGGTCGCCTGGCAAGTGCCGAAGCGAATTGCTGCGTCGCTGCCTCGTTCGGCCAGTGCAGGCTTTTTACAATCGGCTGGTGTCCAAACTCATTCATCATGTCAACGCCAGCCAATGGGTAACGAAAATTCAGGCATGGGGCCGGGAACTTGGATTTTCCCAAATGGGTGTGGCTGGTGTTGATTTGTCTTCATCTGAAGCTGGATTATCGGCTTGGCTGGCGCGCGGCTTTCATGGCGACATGGCGTACATGGCAGCGCACGGCCTCAAGCGTGCGCGACCGGCCGAGTTGGTGCCGGGAACGGTCAGCGTCATTAGCGTGCGCATGGACTACTTGAGCGCTGCCACGGCAACCGGCTGGCAGGCCATCGAGTTTGACCGCCTTGCGCGGCCGCAGGAGGGCATTGTGTCGCTGTATGCCAGGGGCAGGGACTATCACAAGGTGCTGCGCAGCCGCCTGCAGCAACTGAGTCAGCGCATCGCCGCTGAACTGGGACCCTTTGGCTACCGCGTCTTTACCGATTCGGCGCCGGTGCTGGAAGTTGAGCTGGCGACGCGCGCCGGGCTCGGCTGGCGCGGCAAGCACACGCTGGCGCTCAGCCGCGACGCAGGCTCGATGTTCTTCCTGGGTGAGATCTTTGTCGATCTGGCGTTGCCCGCAACCGAGCCGGTGCGCGGGCATTGCGGCAGTTGCAGTGCGTGCATTGACGTCTGCCCGACGCGCGCCATCGTGGCGCCGTATCAGCTCGACGCCAGGCGCTGCATCTCGTACCTGACGATAGAGCACGCTGGAGCGATACCGCTGGAACTGCGAACCCTGATCGGCAACCGCATCTATGGCTGCGACGACTGCCAGTTGATCTGCCCGTGGAACAAGTTTGCCCAGCGCAGCGCACTGCCCGATTTTGATGAGCGACATGGCCTGGCCGGCGCCCAATTGGTGAGGCTGTTTGGCTGGACCGAACAAGAATTTCTGCACTTCACCGAGGGCAGCCCGATCCGGCGCATCGGACACGAACGCTGGCTGCGCAATGTGGCGGTGGCGCTGGGCAACGCACTGCGGGCCGCGCCAGATCCGGCGCTGGTTGCCGCCCTTGGCTTGCGTGCCAACGACCCCAGCGAGATGGTGCGCGAGCATGTCGCGTGGGCGCTGCAGCGTTAAGCCGCGCTACAGCGTGCGCAGCACGCCCAGCGCAAACGGCAGGCTCAGCATACCCAGCAGGGTGGACAGTGTCACCAGGCCCGCGACATAGGCTCCGTCGTAGCCCATGCGGGCCGCCAGCACATAGCAACTCGATGCCGTCGGTAGCGCGGAAAAAGCCAGCAGTATCGTGGTCTGAACCGGGTCGAGCCGAAACAGCCGCGCAAAACCCAGCGCCACCAGCGGCAGCACCAAATGACGAATCGACAGCAGGGCCACTGCCAGCGTTTTGGCCCGGCTCAAGGCGCCCAATTGCAGGCCGGCGCCGGCTGCCATCAACCCCATTGCCAGCGAGGCGGCGCCGATCCGGCTGACGGTGGGCTCCAGCCAGACCGGCAGCGTGAAGCCCAGTAGATTCGCCGCCAGGCCGGACGCGGTACCAATGATGAGCGGATTGCGCAGCAGTTCGCGCAGCAAACCGCGCTGGGCATGGCGTGCCATCGGCCAGACCGCGCCGATATTGAACAGCGGCACACAGACGCCGATCAGCACCGCAATCAACAGCAAACCCTGCGGGCCGGCGAGCCGGTCGGCCAGCGCGAGGCCGATGAATGAATTGAACCGAAAAGCAACCTGGGCGCTGGCAGCGTGCTCGCGCTTATCCACGTGCCGCCCCAACCAAGGCCAATAGGGCAGCGAGTAGGCGAGAGCGATACCAGTCAGCCCCATCGCCCAGCCGGCCCCGATCAGGCTCGACGCTGAGCCGATGTCCAGCGGGCTTTTCACAATCGAGTGAAATAGCAAGACCGGGAAAAACAGGAAATAAACAAGTGTTTCAACCTGCTCCCAAACCGTGCGGTTGAGCGCTGTGTAGCGGCACACCAGGTAGCCGCAAAGGATCAGGGAAAAGTCGGGAAATAAAAGTTGGGCGAAATTCACAGTGCAAGAATACCAGCCAAATGACCCACGGGCGGTGCCGACCATGGCAGGCGCAACGTTGGCCGTTTCGAACAAACTGTGCACGTCCGCTGGGCGGTTAATATGCACTCTGAGTCTTCATGTAATCTAAAACCTGTCCCAGAGGAGAAAATTCACCATGCATCGTCGAATTGTTTTTGCGTTGAGCCTGCTTGCGCTCGCTGGCTCTGCCATGGCGCAGGGTTATCCCAACAAGGTCATCAAGCTGCAGGTGCCATTTGCGCCGGGCGGCACCACCGACATCATTGCGCGCACCATCTCGGACGCGCTCGGCAAGGCGCTGGGCCAGACCGTGATTGTCAAGAACAAGGCCGGTGGCGGCGGCATCATCGGCGCCAATGAGACGGCCAAGGCGGCGCCGGACGGCTACTCGCTGGGCATGGCGACGGTCTCCACCACGGCGGCCAATCCGGCGATCAACCCGCGCACGCCGTACAACCCGCTGACCGACTTCACGCCGATCATCAATATCGCCGCGACCCCGAATGTGATTGCCGTGCACCCCAGTTTCCCGGCCAAAGACTACAAGGGCTTTGTCGCCGAGCTCAAAAAGAATCCTGGCAAATACTCGTATTCGTCGTCCGGCACTGGCGGCATTGGGCACTTGCAGATGGAACTGTACAAGAACCTCAGTGGCACTTTCATTACTCATATTCCGTACCGTGGTGCTGGCCCGGCGCTCAACGACACGGTGGCCGGACAGGTGCTCATGACGTTTGACAACATGCCGTCGGCCATACCCTTCATTCAGTCCAATCGTCTGGTGCCGATCGTGGTGGCCGCGCCGCAGCGCCTGTCGCAGTTGCCCAATGTACCGACGTTTAAAGAGGTCGGTCTGGAGCCGGTGAACCGGATGGCCTATTACGGCATTTACGGCCCCAAAGGCCTGCCCAAAGAGGTGGTTGACAAGGTCAACGCCGGTGTGCGCAAAGCGCTGGAAGACCCGGCGGTCAAGAAGCGGATCGAGGAAACCGGCTCCTTTATCGTCGCCAATACGCCGGAGCAGTTTGCCGCCCAGATCAGGGCCGAGTTCGAGGTTTACAAGAAAGTTGTTGAATCCGCTCACCTCAAGCTCGAGTGAAACCAGAGGCGTCGCCAGGTACGGCGCTGATCGATGCTTTCATCGATGCGCTATGGCTGGAAGAGGGTTTGTCGAAAAACACCCTCAGCGCCTACCGGCGTGACCTGACGCTATTTGCCGCGTGGCTCAAGGCGCAGGACAAGGAGTTGACGCAGGTGGCAGAGCCGGACCTGCACAGTTACTTTTCGGCGCGACACCAGGCCAGCAAGGCGACCACGGCGAACCGGCGCCTGACGGTGTTCAAACGTTATTTCCGCTGGGCCCTGCGTGAGCACATAGTTGGCGCCGACCCAACGCTCAAACTGCAGGCTGCCAAACAGGCCTTGCGCGTGCCCAAGACCTTGACCGAGGCCCAGGTGGAGTCGCTACTGGCGGCGCCTGACACCAGCACACCGATCGGCACGCGCGACCGCACCATGCTGGAGCTGATGTACGCCAGCGGCTTGCGCGTGAGCGAACTGGTGACGCTCAAGCTGTTCAATGTGAGCCTGGCGGAAAACGTGTTGCGCGTGATCGGCAAAGGCAACAAGGAGCGGCTGGTTCCGTTCGGCGAAGTCGCCAGTCTGTGGCTGGCGCGCTACCTCGGCGGCGAGCGCGCCAGCCTGCTGGCGGGCAAACAGACGGAAGACCTGTTTGTCACGCTACGCGGCGCCAGGGCCGGCTCGGCCATGAGCCGCGTGATGTTCTGGATGATCGTCAAGAAGTACGCGATCGGCGCCGGTATCACGGCGCCGCTGTCGCCGCACACGCTGCGCCATGCCTTTGCCACCCATTTGCTCAACCACGGCGCCGATTTGCGCGCGGTGCAGATGCTGCTTGGCCACGCCGATATTTCCACCACCACCATCTATACCCATGTCGCGCTGGAGCGACTCAAAGTGCTGCATGCCAAGCATCATCCGCGTGGCTAGGTGCTTGGGCTCGGTAGGTCGAATTCGCCGTAGGCGTAATCCGACTCTTTGCCATCGCGTTGTCGGGTTACGCCCTTCGGTCTAACCCGACCTACTTCCATCCGTACAATTCCAGCCATGCGCAACACCTGGAATTGACATGGCGATTTATGAACTTGAAGGAGCGGTGCCCACCATTGCAAGCTCGGCCTGGGTGGCCGACAGTGCCCAGGTCATGGGTGCAGTGGAATTGTGCGATGACGTCAGCGTCTGGTTTGGCGTCGTGATCCGGGGTGACACAGAAACCATCCGCATTGGGCGCGGCAGCAATATTCAGGATCTGAGCGTGTTGCACGCCGATGTGGGCATGCCGCTGACCATCGGCGACGATGTGACGGTAGGGCACAAGGTGATGCTGCACGGTTGCAGCATTGGGGACGGCTCGCTGATTGGCATTGGCGCTGTCGTGCTCAATGGCGCCAGGATTGGCAAGGGCTGTCTGGTTGGCGCCGGCGCGCTGGTGACCGAAGGCAAGGAATTTGCCGACGGATCGGTGATCCTGGGCAGTCCCGCCAAAGTGGTGCGCCAATTGACTGCCGAGCAGCAGGAAGGCCAGCTCCGCAGCGCCCGGCAATACGCCGACAATGCCCGGCGCTTTCGGGCCGGTCTGAGCCGAATCGCCTGAGCCTTGTTTCCGATGTCAAGCTTGAAGGATTCACCGAGTGTCTGAACTTCACAAGTTTTTATTTGAAGGCTTGCCGGTGCGCGGTGTGCTGGTGCGCCTGACCGATGCCTGGACCGAAATCCTGCGCCGTCGCGCCACCGGCAGCGCCGCCGGCGCCTACCCGTTGCCGGTGCAGAATATGCTCGGGGAAATGGTGGCGGCGGCCACGTTGATGCAGTCCAACATCAAATTCAACGGCTCACTCATCTTGCAGATATTTGGGGATGGACCGGTCAAGCTGGCAGTGGCCGAGGTGCAACCCGATTTTGGTTTGCGCGCAACGGCGACGCTGGTTGGCACTGTGGATGCAACGGCCAGCCTGAGCCAGATGGTCAACGTCAACAACCTGGGCAAGTGCTCGATCACGCTCGATCCAAAAAGCCGACTGCCGGGACAGCAACCGTATCAGGGCGTGGTGCCATTGTTCGGCGACCAGCACGAGAAACTGGAAGACCTGGGCAAAGTGCTGGAGCACTACATGCTGCAAAGCGAGCAGCTCGACACGACGCTGGTGCTGGCGGCTGATGACAAGGTGGCGGCCGGCTTGTTGCTCCAGCGCTTGCCACTGGAGGGTAGCGCCAACCTGGCCGGCAGCAATGTCAGCCTGGCCAACGAGGACGAAATTGGCATCAACGAACATTACAACCGGATCGCCATTCTGGCGTCCAGCCTGAAGCGCGAAGAGTTGCTCACGCTGGACGCACCGACGATTTTGCGGCGCCTGTTCTGGGAAGAAGATGTGACCTTGTTTGCGCCGGTCCCCGGAGCCAGCGCGCCGCATTTCTCGTGTACCTGCAGCCGTGAACGGGTCGGGAAAATGATTTTGAGCCTGGGCCGGCAGGAGGCGAATGACATTGTCAGCGAGCGCGGCGAGGTCGAGGTCGGGTGCGAATTCTGCGCCGTCAAATACCGTTTTGACGCGATTGATGTGGCCCAGATCTTCAGTCCGGCGGCTGCGGCGCCACCGGCCAGCGACGGGGTTCATTGAAGCGCAGCGGCGCGGCCCGCCCTATTTGGTGATCTGCACAAAGATCTCGTCGGGTTTGACCATGCCGAGCTCCGACCTGGCTTTTTCTTCCACCATGTCCAGCCCTTCAGCCAGGTCGCGCACCTCGGCGGCGAGCTGGTTATTGGCCAGTTGCGCCTGCTGGTTTTTCTCGTTCTGAGCCTTGAGCTGATCCGCCAGGCGGTTCACATTGGGCAGGCTGCCGCGGCCAAACCACAACTGCGCGTGCACTATGACGAGCAGTGCCAGCAGCGCAACCGGTATAACCGAACGGCCCATGACGGCGGTTAACGCAGGTTATAAAACGCGGCTCGCCCAGGGTAAGTGGCCACGTCACCCAGGTCTTCCTCGATGCGCAGCAACTGGTTGTATTTGGCCATGCGGTCGGAGCGGCTGAGCGACCCGGTCTTGATCTGCCCGGCGTTGGTGCCGACTGCAATATCGGCAATCGTCGAATCCTCAGTCTCGCCCGAGCGGTGGCTGATGACGGCGGTGTAGCCGGCGCGCTTGGCCATTTCGATCGCGGCAAAGGTTTCGCTCAAGGTTCCGATCTGGTTGATCTTGATCAGGATCGAATTGGCAATGCCCTTGTCGATACCTTCCTTGAAGATTTTGGTGTTGGTGACGAACAGGTCGTCGCCGACGATCTGAACCTTCTTGCCCAGCCGCTCGGTCAGAATCTTCCAGCCGTCCCAGTCGCTTTCGCTCATGCCGTCTTCAATGCTGATGATCGGATACTTATCGACCCAGGTGGCCAGCACATCGGTCCACTCCTGCGAGCTCAGTATCAAACCTTCGCCTTCGAGGTGGTATTTGCCGTCCTTGTAAAACTCGCTGGCCGCGCAGTCCAGCCCCAGCGCAATCTGCTCGCCTGCAACGAAGCCCGCCTTGTCGATGGCCTGCAAAATCAACTGAATGGCGGCTTCATGGCCGGGCACATTCGGCGCAAAACCGCCTTCATCGCCGACCGCCACGCTCATGCCCTTGTCGTGCAGGATTTTCTTCAGCGCATGGAACACTTCGGCGCCGTAGCGCAGCGCTTCGCGAAAGCTGGGTGCGCCGACCGGGATGATCATCAGTTCTTGCAGGTCCAGATTGTTATTGGCGTGCGCGCCACCGTTAACCACGTTCATCATGGGAACGGGCATTTGCATGGAGCCCATGCCGCCAAAATAGCGGTACAGCGGCAATCCGGATTCTTCGGCGGCGGCGCGCGCCACCGCCATCGACACGGCCAGCATCGCATTCGCGCCCAGGCGCGACTTGTTTTCGGTGCCGTCCAGATCGATCAGCGTCTTGTCCAGAAACGCCTGCTCGGACGCGTCGAGCCCGAGCACTGCCTCGGATATTTCGGTATTGATATGTTCCACGGCCTTGAGCACGCCCTTGCCCAGATAGCGGCTCATGTCGCCGTCGCGCAGCTCAATCGCTTCACGGCTGCCGGTCGAGGCGCCCGACGGCACAGCGGCGCGACCCATGGTGCCGGGCTCCAGCAGTACGTCGCATTCGACGGTCGGGTTACCGCGCGAATCCAGAATTTCACGACCCACGATGTCAACAATTGCACTCATTACATTCTTTCAAAATAAGCAAATAGAAATGGAAGCATTAACGTTATCTTCATGAACGCCGCCGGGGGACATGAAAGGTTCAAACTTGGTTATTTTCGTCATTGCGATTGCCGCGTGGCTGGCGCTCCTTTCCATGAACCGTATGTCAAACGCAGCACTTTCGTCACTGCGAGGAGCGTAGCGACGCGGCAGTCCATGACCCCGGAAGTCATGGATTGCCACGCTTCTGTCATTGCGAGGAGCGCCAGCGACGCGGCAATCGCAATGACGGGTCGATCGTATTTTCGTATGGCGCCAAGGGTGACTATTTTCAAGTGAAATTGTTCTCCAAAAAGCCGGATTTCTTGGTGACGTAATCGAGCGCCAGCAAAGTTTCCAGCAAGGCCTTCATGTGTTTGAGCGGCACCGCGTTGGGGCCGTCACTCAGGGCTTTCGCCGGGTCCGGATGGGTCTCCAGGAATAGTCCGGCAACGCCGGCCGCTATGGCGGCGCGTGCCAGTACCGGAACCATCTCGCGCTGACCGCCTGAACTCGTGCCCTGGCCGCCCGGCAGTTGCACCGAATGGGTGGCGTCGAACACCACCGGCGCGCCGGTGTCGCGCATGATCGCCAGCGCGCGCATGTCGCTGACCAGGTTGTTGTAGCCAAAGCTGACGCCACGCTCGCACGCCATGAAGTTGTCCTCAATCAGACCTTTTTCGCGTGCCGCTGCGCGCGCCTTGTCGATCACGTTCTTCATGTCGCCAGGCGCCAGGAACTGCCCCTTCTTGATATTGACGGGCAGGCCCGACTGCGCCACGGCGCGGATGAAGTCGGTCTGGCGGCATAGAAACGCCGGCGTTTGCAGCACGTCCACTACGGCGGCCACCTGCGCCACCTGCTGTTCCGAGTGGATGTCGGTCAGCACCGGCACGTTCAATTCCCGCTTGACCTTGGCCAGAATTTCCAGCCCTTGCTCCATGCCGGGGCCGCGAAAGGTGCTGCCGCTGGAGCGGTTCGCCTTGTCAAAGCTGCTCTTGAAGATAAACGCAATCCCAAGCGCGGAGGTGATCTCCTTAAGTTGACCGGCTACGTCCATCTGCAATTGCTCGGACTCGATCACGCACGGGCCGGCGATCAGAAAAAACGGCTGCTGCAAGCCGATATCGAACCCGCAAAGTTTCATCACGCCACCGCTTTGAGATTTTTGCCGACGGTCTGGTGGTCCAGCGCCGCCTTGACAAACGCGTTGAACAGCGGATGCCCATTCCATGGCGTTGACTTGAACTCGGGGTGAAACTGCACGCCGATATACCAGGGATGAGTTTTTTGCGGCAGCTCGATGATTTCGGTCAGTTGTTCACGCTGCGTCAAAGCCGAAATCACGAGACCGGCGTCACGCAACTTGTCGAGGAAGTTGACGTTGGCCTCGTAGCGATGGCGGTGCCGCTCGGTGACCACGTCTCCGTAGATCTGATGCGCCAGCGTTCCCTTGACGACGTCCGAACTCTGCGCGCCAAGGCGCATGGTGCCACCCAGATCGGAGTTCTCGTCGCGCGTCTTGATGCTGCCGTCGGCGTCTTTCCATTCGTTGATCAGCGCGATCACCGGGTTCGGGCCATCCGGATCAAACTCGGTGCTGTTGGCGTCTTGCAGTCCGGCCACATGACGCGCAAACTCGATCGTTGCGACCTGCATGCCCAGGCAGATTCCCAGGTACGGCACCTTGTTCTCGCGGGCAAAGCGGGCGGCGCAAATCTTGCCCTCAATACCGCGTTTGCCAAAGCCGCCAGGCACCAGGATGGCGTCAAATTTGGCAAGCTGCTTGACGGTATCTGGCGTGATGGTTTCGGAGTCGATGTAATCGATCTTGACCCGCACCTGGTTCTTCAGCCCGGCATGGCGCACCGCTTCGTTCAGCGATTTATAGCTGTCGCTCAAATCGACATATTTACCGACCATCGCGATGTTGACGTCGCCCTGCGGGTGCTCCAGCGCGTAAACCAGATCATCCCATCGCTTCAGATTGGCCGGGTGCGTATTGAGCCGCAGCTTGTCGCAAATCAGGCCGTCCAGCCCCTGCTCGTGCAGCATGCGCGGCACCTTGTAGATGGTGTCCACGTCCCACATGGAGATGACGCCCCAGTCCGGCACGTTGGAAAAGAGCGAAATCTTTTGCCGCTCTTCCTGTGGAATCGGGCGGTCGGCCCGGCACACCAGCGCGTCGGCTTGAATGCCGATTTCGCGCAGTTGCTTGGCCGTGTGCTGGGTCGGTTTGGTCTTGAGTTCGCCGGCGGCGGCAATCCACGGCACGTAGCTCAAATGCACAAAAGCGCAGCGATTCGGCCCGAGCTTGAGGCTCATCTGGCGCACCGCTTCCAGAAACGGCAGCGACTCGATGTCGCCAACCGTGCCGCCAATCTCGACAATCGCGACATCGACCCCGTCTGGTGTGCCAAAGCCGGCGCCGCGCTTGATGAATTCCTGGATTTCGTTGGTGACGTGCGGGATCACCTGCACTGTCTTGCCAAGGTAGTCGCCGCGGCGCTCCTTTTCCAGCACACTCTTGTAGATCTGGCCGGTGGTGAAGTTGTTGACCTTGCGCATGCGCGTTTCGACAAAACGCTCATAGTGGCCGAGGTCGAGGTCGGTTTCGGCGCCGTCGTCGGTGACAAACACTTCGCCGTGCTGAAACGGCGACATGGTGCCGGGATCGACGTTGAGGTAGGGGTCAAGCTTGATCAGGGTGACTTTGAGGCCCCGCGATTCCAAAATCGCAGCTAAGGAGGCTGAGGCGATTCCCTTGCCAAGGGAGGACACCACACCGCCGGTGACGAAGACAAATTTGGTCATGTCAGAGTGAGCTCAATCGCTCAATGGGGTGGAAATGTGAATTATAGAGGTCTGCTACATTGCTGCCCATGAATGATCTTGTTGGAAAACACATTGTTTTAGGTTTGACCGGCGGCATTGCCTGCTACAAGGCAGCCGAATTGTGCCGCGCGTTCATCAAAGAGGGCGCCACGGTGCAGGTCGTGATGAGCGCGGCGGCAGCCCAGTTCATCACGCCGGTGACGCTGCAGGCGCTGAGTGGACGTCCGGTTTTTGATTCGCAGTGGGACGCGCGCGCGGTCAACGGCACGGCCAACAATATGCCGCACATCAACCTGAGCCGCGAGGCCGACGCGATCCTGATTGCGCCGTGCAGCGCCGATTTCATGGCCAGACTGCTGCACGGGCGCGCCGATGATTTATTGAGCCTGATGTGCCTGGCGCGCCCCATCGACAAAGTGCCCTTGCTGCTGGCGCCGGCGATGAACCGTGAAATGTGGGTCCATCCGGCAACCCGGCGCAACGTCGCGCAACTGGTGGCTGACGGCTGCACCGTTTTTGAAGTTGGCAGTGGCGACCAGGCCTGTGGCGAAACGGGCGACGGTCGTATGCTGGAGCCGCAAGAATTGCTGGAAGAAATGATTGCGTTTTTTCAGCCCAAGCTGCTGCGCGGTCAAACGGTGCTGGTCACTGCCGGGCCGACCTACGAGGCGATCGATCCGGTGCGCGGCATCACCAATCTGTCGAGCGGGAAGATGGGCTTTGCGATTGCACGGGCGGCACGCGAGGCCGGTGCTGAAGTCACGCTGGTGGCCGGGCCGGTCTGTCTGGCAACGCCGCGCGGCGTGACTCGCCATGACGTCAAATCTGCCACCGAGATGCTGCAGGCGGTGCAAAGGGAAGTGCCGGCAGCGACTGTTTTCATAGCGACCGCAGCCGTCGCCGATTGGCGACCGGCGACTTCCGCTGATCAGAAGATCAAGAAAGACGGCTCCGGGCAAGCGCCTGAACTCAAGTTTCTTGAGAACCCGGACATTCTGGCCAACGTGGCGCAATCAACGCGCGCGCGCAGTGGTGCCTTGTACTGCGTCGGCTTTGCCGCCGAAAGTCATGACTTGCTGGCCAATGCTCAGGCCAAGCGCGTACGCAAAAGCGTGCCGCTGCTGGTCGGCAATATCGGCCCGGCCACCTTCGGCCAGGACGACAACGCTCTGCTGCTGGTCGATGAAGTTGGCGTGAAAGAACTGGCGCGCGACTCCAAACTGGCACTTTCGCGCAAGCTGGTCGCCGAGATCGCCGCCAGACTAAAACCCGCAGGCCCACACCCGTAGGTCGGGTTAGCGAAGCGTAACCCGACAACAAAACACCAATGAAAATCGACATCAAAATCCTGGACCCGCGCATGGCCACCCAGTTGCCGGCCTATGCCACACCGGGCAGCGCCGGGCTGGACCTGCGCGCCTGCCTGAACGAGCCGCTGACCTTGCAACCGAATGCCTGGCAACTGGTGGCCACCGGCATCGCGATCTATCTGCATGACCCAAACTACGCGGCATTAATCCTGCCGCGCTCCGGCCTGGGCCACAAGCATGGCATCGTGCTCGGCAATCTGGTTGGCTTGATTGACAGCGACTACCAGGGCCAACTGATGGTTAGCGCCTGGAATCGCAGCGACACCGCCTTCACCATTGAGCCGATGGAGCGGATTGCCCAGTTGGTGATCGTGCCGGTGCTGCAGGCGCAGTTCAATGTGGTGACGGAATTCCCGTCGAGCCAGCGCGGCGCCAATGGGTATGGCTCGACTGGCAAGGCTTGAGGCCAAGTGGATTTCTAAAGGCGAGTACTGGGTGAAGTGGTTGGTGCGCCTGCCGCAAACCACAAATGCAGGAGCAATTCGGTGCGGCGCTCAGTGCAGTTCGTAGGTCGGATTAGCGCAGCGTAATCCGACATGATCGCGCTGATTGTCGGCTTACGCCGTTCCGGCTAAGCCGACCTACAAGCTTGTTGGCGCTCCGCCGCAAACCATCAATGCAGGAGCAATTCGGTGCGGCGCTCAGTGCAGCGTGGACTTGGGGTTTTGCCAAATAAAGGAGGAGCAGTTCGTAGGTCGGATTAGCGCAGCGTAATCCGACATGATCGCGCTGATTGTCGGCTTACGCCGTTCCGGCTAAGCCGACCTACAAGCTGCGCGTCAAAAGCGCCGGTTGCCAGCGGGCTTGGGCGGGTGACGCAGCGTGGACTTGGGGTTTTGCCAAATAAAGGAGGAGCAGCGGGCGCAGCCCGGTGCGGGGGACATTCGCGGAGTCGCTCGCCCGAGCTCGCTGGCGCACCAACGTCGGCGGCGCGGGCGACACGAGCGCAGTCGCTCGCCCAAGCTCACTGGCGCGCCAATGACGTCGCTCTGCCTCCCTGGCGTGTCAATGCCGCTCCCAGTTGCGGTCTTTAGAACGCGACTCGCCGTAAGAACTTGCCCGAAAAATTACTGGATGGAGTTCTGTGTCAATGCAGCGTGCCGTTGCCAGGTGCGCTCGCGTGCAGCGGTTGGATCTTGAAGAACCCGGTGCCGGCTGAGCCGCGCCCGATCTCTTCTTCTGTCGCTTCGCGCACCGCCTCGACTCTCAAGAGCAGGCGCAACGCAATGCCGGCGAGCGGATGGTTGCCATCGAGCACCACATGCTCGGGATAGATATCGGTCACGGTGTACAGCACGTCTTTTGGTGCCTCGGCACTGCAGTCGGCGGGCAGTGCGCTGCCTTCCAGCGTCATGCCTTCCTGCAGCTCGGGCGGGAACAGATCGCGCCGCTCCAGAAACACAAGCTGGTCGTTGAAGTCGCCAAAGCCCTGTTCCGGCTCGATCTGCAGGCTGACGCTGGCGCCGGCTTCATGTCCCTGCAGCGCTTCTTCGATAATCTTGAATAGATCGGCGCCGCCGACCAGAAACTCGACCGGCTCTGTCAAAACGTCGAGTTCCTCGCCCAGCGTATCCTTGAGCGTCCAGGTCAGAGCGACCACACATTGTTGATTGATTTCCATAGGAGAATTGTCGCAGTTTGAAAAGCAGGGATCCAGCACAAGAAGAAACAGAACAGATCATTGGAGACATGCATGAACGTAGAACAGGTTTCAGCCACGCCCAAGCCGCTCGCCAGCGGCCCGTTTTCCGGGCGCGCAGCTTTTAGCCAACTGGTGCGCGACGCGTTGGACTGTGCGGCGCGCGAGGGCTGGCCGGAAATCATTCTGAGCGATGCCACGTTTGAAGACTGGCCGCTGCGCGAGCGCGTGGTGATCGAGTCGCTGCAGGCCTGGGGCAAGTCAGGCCGGCAACTGGTCATACTGGCCACCAGTTACGACGAGTTGGTGCGCCACCACGCGCGCTTTGTCACCTGGCGCAAGACCTGGGGGCACATTGTTGAGTCCCGGCTGTGCCGCGGCGCGTCGCCGGCCGATTTCCCCAGCGTCATCTGGAGCCCCGCCTGGTATATGCGCCGGCTCGATTTGCAACGCAGCACCGGCGTTTGCGGCGTTGACCGGGAATATTCGCGCCAGATCAAGGAGCTTCTCGACGAGTCCATCCGCAACAGCACTGCCGGGTTGAATGCTTCTGTGCTGGGGCTGTAGTTTCATACAGTTTGCGGACTACAATCCGCCGCTATGGCAGTCAAACAAAACAACGGGTATTCAGAAGGTTCAATTCGCGTTCTCAAGGGGCTGGAGCCGGTCAAGCAGCGACCCGGCATGTACACCCGCACCGAGACCCCACTGCACGTGATTCAGGAGGCGCTGGACAACGCGGCCGACGAGGCGCTGGCCGGCTTCGGCAAGAAGATCAAACTGACGCTGCACGCCGACGGCTCGGTCAGCATCGACGACGATGGCCGTGGCATTCCGTTTGGCTTGCACCCGGAAGAAAACGCGCCGGTGATTGAGCTGGTGTTCACCCGGCTGCACGCTGGCGGCAAGTTTGACAAGGGCCAGGGCGGTGCCTATAGCTTTTCCGGCGGGCTGCACGGCGTTGGCGTCAGCGTCACCAACGCGCTCGCGACCCGGCTCGAAGCCACCACCTACCGCGAGGGCATGGTGGCGCGAATGGTGTTCTCTGGTGGCGACGTCATCGAGCCGCTGCAACTGCGCAAGCAGGCCGAGGGTGACCGCAAGACTGGCACCAGCGTGCGCGTCTGGCCGGACGCCAAATACTTTGAAACGCTGGCGCTACCAATGGGGCAGCTGGCCCATCTGCTGCGCAGCAAGGCGGTGCTGATGCCGGGCGTGACGGTGACGCTGGCCGTGGAAAAAACCAAAGAGTCGCAAAGCTGGACCTTCAAGGGCGGGCTGCGCGACTACCTGTCGCAAGCGCTGACCGGTGAGCTGCTGATACCGATGCTCGAAGGCGAAGGCTTTGCCGATGCGCAAAGCGACAGTTTTGCCGAGGGCGAAGGCGCTCTCTGGTGCGTCGCCTTTACCGAAGACGGCCAGCCGGTGCGGGAGAGCTATGTCAACCTGATTCCGACGCACGACGGCGGCACACATGAGAGCGGTCTGCGCGACGGGCTATTCACCGCGGTCAAAAGTTTTGTCGAGCTGCATTCGCTGCTGCCCAAAGGCGTCAAGCTGTTGCCCGAAGATGTGTTCGCGCGCGCCAGCTACGTGCTGTCGGCCAAAGTACTTGACCCGCAGTTTCAAGGCCAGATCAAGGAGCGCCTGAACTCGCGCGACTCGGTGCGGCTGGTTTCCAGCTTTGTGCGGCCAAGTCTGGAACTGTGGTTGAACCAGCATGTCGAATACGGCAAGAAGCTGGCTGAGTTGGCAATCAAGGCGGCGCAGACGCGGCAAAAGGCCGGCCAGAAAGTTGAAAAGCGCAAGGGCTCCGGCGTTGCTGTGCTGCCGGGCAAGCTGACCGATTGCGAAAGCCGTGATCTGGCGCACAACGAGGTGTTTCTGGTTGAGGGCGACTCGGCCGGCGGCAGCGCCAAGATGGGGCGCGACAAGGAGAGCCAGGCCATTTTGCCGCTGCGCGGCAAGGTGCTCAACACATGGGAAGTGGAGCGCGACCGCCTGTTTGCGAATAACGAAATCCACGATATCGCGGTGGCGATTGGCGTCGATCCGCACGGCCCGAACGACACGCCCGACCTGAGCGGCCTGCGTTACGGCAAGGTCTGCATTCTGTCGGACGCCGATGTGGACGGCTCGCACATTCAGGTCTTGCTGCTAACGCTGTTTTTCCGGCACTTTCCGAAGCTGATTGAGGCCGGCCACGTGTTCGTTGCGCGTCCGCCGCTGTTTCGGGTCGATGCCCCGGCGCGCGGCAAGAAGCCGGCGTCCAAGGCTTATGCACTGGACGAGGGTGAACTCAAGGCGATTCTGGACAAGCTGCGCAAAGAGGGCGTGCGCGAGTCGGCCTGGAGCATCAGCCGCTTCAAGGGCCTGGGCGAGATGAACGCCGTGCAGTTGTGGGACACCACGCTCAACCCGGACACGCGGCGTTTGCTGCCGGTACGCCTGGGCAGCATGGATTTTGCGCAGACCGAAGCGCTGATCACCAAGCTGATGGGCAAGGGCGAGGCCGCTGCGCGGCGCGAGTTGATGGAACTGCACGGGGACCAGGTCGAGATCGACGTCTGACACTTTTATGAACGAACAACCGACACTTGATTTTGCCGACGGCCCAACCCCGGATGAAGGCGACGACGCGCTCAACCTGGCGTTTTATGCGCAGCGCGCTTACCTTGAATACGCGCTGAGCGTCGTCAAGGGCCGCGCCTTGCCCGATGTTTGCGACGGCCAGAAGCCGGTGCAGCGGCGCATTTTGTACGCCATGTCGCGCATGGGCCTGGGCTTTGGCGGCGCCAATGGCAATACCGGCGCCAAGCCGGTCAAGTGCGCGCGTGTCGTGGGCGACGTGCTGGGGCGCTTTCATCCGCACGGTGACCAGGCGGCCTACGACGCACTGGTGCGCATGGCGCAGGACTTTTCACAGCGCTACCCGCTGATTGACGGCCAGGGCAACTTTGGCTCGCGCGACGGCGACGGCGCAGCCGCGATGCGCTACACCGAGGCGCGGCTGGCCAAAATAAGCAGCCTGCTGCTCGACGAGATTGACGAAGGTACGGTAGCTTTCACGCCCAACTACGACGGCTCCACCGAAGAGCCAGGCCAGTTACCGGCGCGCCTGCCGTTTGCCCTGCTCAATGGCGCCAGCGGCATCGCGGTTGGACTGGCGACCGAAATTCCTAGCCACAATTTGCGCGAAGTGGCGGATGCCTGCGTCGCGCTGATCAAGACGCCCACACTCGGCGACGACGAGCTGTTTGCCATTGTTGCCGGCCCCGACTATCCGGGCGGCGGCCAGATCACCAGCAGCGACGCCGACATTGCCGAGGCCTATCGCAGCGGGCGCGGTTCGATCAAGGTGCGCGCGCGCTGGAAGATCGAAGAGCTGGCGCGCGGCCAGTGGCAACTGGTGGTGACCGAGTTGCCGCCCGGCGTTAGCACGCAGCGCGTGCTGGAAGAAATAGAAGAGCTGACCAACCCGAAAATCAGGGCCGGCAAGAAAGCCCTGTCGCTGGAACAAAACCAGCTCAAGGCAACCGTGCTGTCGGTGCTCGACGTGGTGCGCGACGAATCAAGCAAAGACGCTGCCGTGCGCCTGGTGTGCGAACCCAAGACCAGCCGCACCCTGCAGCTCGAACTGATCACCACCTTGCTCGCGCACACCAGCCTGGAGACCTCGTCGCCGGTCAACCTGACGATGATCGGGCTTGACGGTCGGCCCACGCTCAAGTCCATGCGCCAGATGCTGACCGAGTGGATTGCGTTTCGCCAAAGCACGGTGCAGCGGCGCTCGCAGCACCGCCTGGCGAAGGTGCTGGACCGCATCCACATTCTCGAAGGCCGGCAACTGGTGCTGCTCAACATCGACGAAGTGATTGCCCTCATTCGCCAGTCGGACGAGCCGAAGGCGGCGCTGATGGCGCGCTTTGGTTTGTCCGACAGACAGGCCGAAGATATTCTTGAAATCCGCCTGCGCCAGTTGGCGCGTTTGGAGGCGATCAAGATCGAGCAGGAGTTGGTGGGCCTGCGCGATGAGCAGAAAAAACTGGAAGACATTTTGGCCAGCCCGGCGTCGTTGCGGCGCTTGATGATCCGTGAAATCGAAACCGACGCCAAGACCTTTGCCGACCCGCGCCGCACGCTGATCCAGGCCGAGAAAAAAGCCGTGCTCGAAATCAAGGTGGTGGACGAGCCGGTGACGGTGGTGGTCAGCGAGAAGGGCTGGGTGCGGGCGCAAAAAGGCCACGGGCTCGACGCGCAGAGCTTTGTCTTCAAGGCTGGCGACGCACTCTACGGCACGTTCGAGTGCCGCACCGTGGACACGCTGCTGGCTTTTGGCAACAACGGCCGCGTGTACTCGGTGGCGCTGTCGCTGCTGCCTGGCGGGCGCGGCGACGGGCAGCCGATCACATCGCTGCTGGAGCTTGAATCTGGCACGCAACTCAGTTACTACTTTGCCGGCCCGGCCGACGCGTCGCTGTTGCTCAGCAGCTCGGGCGGCTATGGTTTTATGGCAACGGTCGAGAACATGACGTCCAGGCTGAAGGCTGGCAAGGCCTTCGTCAGCTGCAACCCCGGCGAGCGGCTCTGCCGTCCGTCGCCAGTCGCCGGCAGTTCGGGCGCAGCGCCGTTGGCGCCAGCCACGCATGTGGCTTGCGCTTCCACTGGCGGGCGCATCCTGACGTTCGAAATCAAGGACCTCAAGACCATGAGCAACGGCGGCCGGGGCCTGATGCTGATTGATTTGGATGACAAGGACACGCTGGCCGGTGCGGCAGCCTACACCCGCAGCGTCCGCATCGATGGCATTGGCCGTGGCGGCAAGGCCCGAGATGAAACACTGGAAATCCGCAGCCTTAACAACGCCAGGGCGGCGCGTGGTCGCAAAGGCAAGGCGGCGGATCTGGGGTTCAAGCCAACAGGCATTGCGCGGGTTGAGTAGTTAACGCCTGCAAGGAGTGGGAATCGCCGTCCGGGTCATTTGAGGCGACGTTATGGTCTGGGACTTGGGCTCTTGGGTTTGGACGCCGCATTCGCTGCGCCGGCGTTTTGCAGCATCTGCACCATCTCGCGGTAGCCATGCGTCTGCGCCAGCGCCAGCGGCGTATTGCCCTGGCGATCAGTGAGCTGAAGATTCGCCCCGGCTGCTATCAGCGCCTGCAAGGTAGCGCGGTGGCGTGGGCCGCCGTTGCCCAGAACGATGGATTCAATCACTGCCGTCCAGTGCAGATTGTTGACATGGTCAAGCGGTGCACCGGCGCTGATGAGTTGGCGCACCACGCCGTCATGCCCCAGATGGGCCGCCGCGATGAGGGCAGTGCCGTCGTAGCGGCTGGTGACCAGCTTGGCGCTGGCACCCAGCGCCAGCAGGGTACGCAAGGTCTCTTCATCGTCCGCCACGGCCGCAATAGTGACCGCGTCGTAGCGGTCGTCTTCCAGCATCCCCAGGTCAGCCCCCACGCGGGCGAGCGCCTGCAGAGCGCCGCGCTGGCGGGCGAACGCCGCAATATGCACTGCAGTGCGACCATGCGTATCGCGCGCATTCAAGTCCGCCTTGGCGGTCGCCAAGCGGTCAATTTCTGCAACGTCACCCCGCTGTGCCGCAGCGTGCAGCCCACGGTAGGCCGCTACCTGAGCCGCGCTGGGCGCAACTTGCGCCATTGCCGGCGCTGTAGCCAGCAGCACGGCTGACAGCCAGCACCAGCAGATGGCGAGTATGCGTGTAGTACTTGACGGCATGCTGCCTGCAGTTTTGGTTTTCATCGTGCGGAGTTTAAATGGTAGTGACTGCGGGAAGCCGATGGTGCGCAGGCCCGTGAGGTGTGGTTACCGATGGCTCGCTTGCGGGGCGACTGCGTTGGGGGGCAGACATGCTTTGCGATTTCTCGATGAAACGACCGTTGACGTACTTGTGAAGGACGCTGGCAATCAGCGTCTGGTACGGGACTCCCTCTTCCAGCGCCTTGACCTGAATTTCGCAAGCTCGCTACCTGACGGGGCTGGAACAACGTGCAATGTGGCCAAGAGAATTGCCCGGTCCTCTGGATCAGGCAGTGCGTCAATCTGGATCTTCGCTGTCGCGTAGTGCGTTCGATGGGCTTCTGTATCGCTCTGTGCAGAGGAGACATTGGCTTTCACGGCATGCGCGATGGCAACCTCCCAGGCCGCTGCACTCGGCTCGGTAGTGAAGTGGGCGAATGGCCCGGCCAGGTAAGCCGCAGCTTCTGTGCCTTTACCAAGTAGGGCATACACGTGAGCAAGCAACAGGCCCGCGTGCACCTTGTTGTTTTCATTCCCCACGATGGCCCAGAGATGCATGGCGGCATGCGCAGCGTGAAGCATCTCCTGGTTCTCAAGCGTTGAGCGTGAAGTGGCCTCCGATAGGCGCCACGCGCGGTTGTTGGCTTGTGATGCGAGTCTTCGCTGCCACAAGGCCGTATCGTTAATGCTTGGTGCTGGCAGGGTCATGCGAAACAACGGACTACGCTTCGCAGGCTAATGCTTGGGAAACAGCAACTGTTATGCAGGAAATTCCCAATGGGGTGCGTGCAAAAAAATTTCTGGCAGATGGGCACAAATCGTGACCACCTCGGGCGTGATGGAATGCCCTCATCGTTACAGCGCCTCAACAACCAGCACGGCCTCGGCGGGAGTCACGATGCGCACGCCTTGGTAGATGCCGCCCAGACTGTGCAGATGCTTGTCGCCCGAGGCGATCAAATGTGCTTGCGCTGCAAGCGCACAGGCCAGCACCTGATCGTCATCGGCATCCTGGGCGATGACACGCGCCACCTGCGCCGGTACCACCAGCGTCACCAAGCAGCTGTAGCGATCCACCAGGGCCTCGGGCGTGGTCTGAAGCGCTGCCATGCGCTGGGTCAACTTGGAATAGCGCAAGGTTTGCGCCAACTCGTCCATCAACGCCGGGCTGCTGTATAGACCAATGGCATCCGCCAGGGCCAGTTCCAGCAAGCGGCGCGACTGACCACCCCACAACAAGCCTGACACCACCACATTCGTATCCAGCACCAATCGCATCAACATACCGTCAGATCTGTCGCTCAGTGGGTCGACTGCATGCGCCCCTTGGCCCGCACAGCCTGCACTTGCTCGTCAATTATTCTCTCGATCTCGGGCGTTAACTCTTCTCGCGGGGCACTGGCCCACATGGCGCGCAAGGCGTCCCCTGCTTGGCGCTTCAACTGCTCGCGCAACATGGTCTCCATGGCCTGGGGCGTGAGCAAACCTGCGGCCTGTGCATTCTGTGCCAACACATCAGGCAATTCGACTTGAACGGTAGTCATAGAGGTTCCTTCTTAGCGGCTAAAACATTTTACGGTCAAAGCCTGGCCTATGTTTGCCCATCCTCACGCCCGCAACGCAGTACCGGTACTGGCGCACAGGGGGTATCCGGCTACGACGCTGCGTCAAGCCGGACACCTTTGGCAATGCCTTGGGCAGTTCGATAGCGGACGCCATGCAGCCCAGTGGCGTCGCTTGGAGCAAAGTGCCTGACCAGTCGGATGCGGAAACTGCGCGGATCAATCGCGACGACGCAGCCGCCTCGGCGACCAGTAAGACGTTTGCTCAAGATGTCGCGGACAGGAAGGCGGCGGCAGCATCACAAATTACTAATTGGGTTCGCGATCCACAGGGATGTGCTGCACTATCGCTTCTCAGAGATGCGCAAGGGGTCGTCAGTGACGATTCACGGCTTCGCATCGACCGCATCCAGCCACTTCTGCCACGGGCTAAAACCCGTCACCAGCGCGCTGGCCAGCAGCACCAGGGCACCGCCCAGGTAGATGCCGCTGCTGAGTTGTTCACCCAGGAACAGGTGGCCCCAGGTGACGCCAAAAACCGGAATCATGAACATCGGGCTCATTGCCGCCACTGGCGTCACATGCACCAGAATGCGGATGTGCAGCCAGTAAGCCAGGCCGGATGTCACGACGCCCATCACCGCCACCGCTGCCAGCGCCGCCGGCGTGAACTGCGCCTGCGGCCAACTCCACAGCGCGCCGGGCAGCAGCATCGCCAGCGAGAGGGCATGAATGCCGGCGGCAATTTGCAACGGCTGCATGCGGCCAATGGCGCGCTTCATCAGTGGCGTTGAAATGCCGTAGCAGGCCGATGCGGCTATGCAGGCCAGTACCGCCAGAATGACAGTGGCCGACGGCTTGACCGGCCCCAGGCCAACGATCAGCGCGACGCCGACAAAGCCGCAGCCACAGCCCACCAGCTTGCGTGCCGTCAGCGTGTCCTCTTTCATCCAGGCGGCGGCAAAGATGCCGAACAGCACGGCCGTGGTGTTAAGCAGCGCGCTGTAGCCGGCCGGCAAATGCAGCGCGGCCCATGCAAACAGCAAAAAGGGCAGGGCGACCGACAGCAGACCGAGCAAGGCCAGTTCGCGCCAGTGTTGGAGCGGCCAACTGTGACGCATGGCGCGCATCAGGACAGTGAGCGTCAGCGTGGCGACACCGATGCGCAGCGCCGCCAGCACGTTCGGCCCGAGTAGCGGGCTGGCAATGCGGATCAGCAGGAAGGAAGCGCCCCACAGCGCAGACAGCGCAACCAGTTGCGCAAAGTATTTGGTTTTCACAGATGCGCCATTGTGCGCCGCGGTAGCCATACAAGCCTGTCCGCAACCGGACAGCACGCTCAAGCAGGCGTGCGTTGATGCCATATCTCGTGCTGACTGCTACAGCATGCGCAGTGGCACGGCCCACATCTTTTCGCCAAACGGCAGGGCGTGTTCACCGTTGTAGAGCACCACCCCGGTGACGAACGCGTTGCCGGTCTGGTGGCGTAACTGGCGCAGGCCTTTGAAGTCGCTGGCATCTACGCTGGCGGCTGCCTTGACCTCGATGCCGATGATCTCGCGCATGGGGGATTCCAGAACGAAATCGACTTCAACCTGATGGTTGTCCCGGTAATGGGAAAGAAACCACGGCTCGGGCGTGATGGCCAGCAGTTTGAGCAGTTCACCATAGACCCAGGTCTCCAGCGTGGCACCGAACCGTTGCCGTTCGGCGAGCACGCGATCGGGTGTCAGCCGGGTCAAGGTCGATTGCAGGCCGGCATCCAGAAAATGGATTTTTGGGGTCTTGATCAGTCGGCTCAACTCATTGCGGCTGAAGGCGGGAAGCCGGCGCAGTAAGAAAAGTTTTTCGAGGATGCCGATGTATTTGTCGGCGGTCTTGCCGTCCATCCCGATCTGGCCGCCAATCTGGCTCAGATTGAGTAGCTGTCCGCTCAACTGGGCCATGATGGCCAGCAGGCGCGGCACCTGGCTGGCCTGGTCAATCTGGGCGATGTCGCGTATGTCACGCTCGACCAGGGTCGTCATGTAGGCCCGCGCCCAAGCTTGCCGGCGCGGATTGCCAGCGCGCTGAAGCATTTCGGGGTAGCCGCCAGCCAGCACTTGCTCCGTGAGGTCCAACGCCATGCCGTGTTTGTGGGTGGCCCGGCTTCGCCAGTTCTGCTGCAAAGCCCGCTGCAGAAAATCATTAGGCCGACGCGCCAGTTCACTTTGCGACAAGGGCAACAGGGTGTGAATGTCGATACGGCCTGCCAGGCTGTCAGCGATCTGGGGCAGGGCCATCAAGTTGGCGGACCCGGTGAGCAGGAAGCGCCCCGGGCGGCGATCCTGGTCAATGGCCAGCTTCAAGGCCATCAGCAACTGGGGAGCGCGCTGAATCTCGTCAATGATGGCGCGGTCTTGCTGTCTGACGAAGCCGACCGGATCGGCGCGCACGGCTTCGAGCAGGGCCGGATCGTCGAGGTTGAAGTAGGCCATCTCGCCAGCGTACTGGCGCACCAGGGTGGTTTTTCCGCATTGGCGCGGGCCATTGACCAGTACCGCCGGCGTGTCCTGCAGCGATGTGCGCACGAGCGGGTCGAGGTGCCGCGGGTAGTACGTCGCTGCGACAGTGTCTGCCGTCGATGTTGTGGTAGTCATGCTGTCGTTGTCCTGTGCAAATCGGAAATGCTTGTTGGTTTAATATGGATTATCACTTGGTTTAATCCGGAATATAGGGCTATTTGTTTGGTGAAATATGCTCAGGCACGATAATCTGGGCATGACCCTGAAAACCCCCGAACTGCTGGCGCCGGCCGGCTCGCTGACGATGCTCGAGACGGCGTTCGCCTTTGGTGCGACCGCCGTCTATGCCGGCCAGCCCCGTTATTCGCTGCGGGTGCGCAACAACGACTTCGGCAACCTCGACGTGTTGCGCCAGGGCATCGACCATGCACACGCGCTGGGCCACAAGTTCTATCTGGTGTCCAACATTTTTCCGCACGACAACAAAATCAAAAGTTATGTGCAGAACATGGCGCCGGTGATCGCGTTGCAGCCGGACGCGATGATCATGTCCGACCCCGGCCTGATCATGCTGGTGCGCGAGACCTGGCCGGATATGGAAATCCACCTGTCGGTGCAGGCCAACACGGTCAATTCTGCCGCCGTGCGCTTTTGGAAAAGTGTCGGCGTGGCGCGCGTCATTTTGTCGCGCGAACTCTCGCTCGATCAGGTTGCGCAGATCCGTCAGGAGTGTCCGGACACCGAGCTTGAAGTGTTCGTGCACGGCGCGCTGTGCATCGCCTACTCGGGGCGTTGTCTGCTGTCGGGCTATTTCAATCACCGCGACGCAAACCAGGGCAGTTGCACCAATTCCTGCCGCTGGGACTACAAGACGCTGCCGGGCGTGGTCGATGCATCGGGCGACATCCTGGCGCCGGCCGCCGCAGTGGAGCGCGAGCGCGCCGAGGTTTACGTGATCGAGGAGGGCCAGCGCCCGGGCAGCTACATGCCGATCGAAGAGGACGAACACGGCACCTACGTGATGAACTCGAAAGACCTGCGCGCCATCGAACATGTGCAGCGGCTGGTGGAGATCGGCGTCGATTCGCTCAAGATCGAAGGCCGCACCAAGAGTCCGTATTACGTGGCGCGCACGGTGCAGAGTTACGCGCAGGCGATAGCCGACGCGGTGGCCGGGCGCGAGCTCGATCCTGCCTTGCTCGGGCAGCTCGAAGGTCTCGCCAACCGCGGTTACACCTCGGGCTTTTTCCAGCGCCACACGCCGCAGGAAACGCAGAACTATTTGCGTGGTTATTCGGAGTCGGGGCGCAGCCTGTACGTCGGTGACGTGCGCTCGTTTGATGTGGTGCGCGGCCTGGCCGAGGTGAACGTCAGGAACCGTTTCGCCGTTGGCGACTGGCTGGAAATCATCCACCCCGGCGGCAACCACAACGTGCAACTCACGCAGATGGAAAACGCCGAGGGGCAACCGGTGACAGTAGCGCCCGGCAGCGGCCACACCGTGTGGTTGCCGTTGCCGCAGATCGCCGTCGGCGCCTTTGTCGCGCGCTATGTGTCGGATGCACGATGACAAGACGCCTCGTAGGTCGGGTTGGCATCGTAGGTCGGGTTAGCCCGCAGGGCGTAAGCCGACAAATTGGTGAGCTCGGACATGTCGGGTTACGCTGCGCTAACCCGAC
>JANNUE010000317.1:0-10643 GCA_031394895.1 Betaproteobacteria bacterium | reverse complement strand
CCGCCACCGACTGGCGGTGGGCGTGAACTACAGCCTTCAGCGCTACGAGGGCGGCAATTTCGCGGCGCTCCAGGCCGTGCCCGACGGCCACCGCAAGGTGGCGTCGATCTCGGCCAGTCACGACATCGACCTGACGCGCCGCTCACTGGATGCGCACAGTTGCAAGCAAGCCGTGGACGCCATTCTGTCCGCGCAGCGCATCTACATCATTGGCTTTGGTGCCAGCAGCTGGCTGGGCGGGCTGCTGCAGCGCTGCCTGGACCTGTACTGCGACAACGTCCAGTTGCTGGCCAGCATCGAAAGCTCGTCCTACGCCGCGCGGGTCCTGACCCGCCTGCAGCCCACGGACCTGGTGATTGCCATTGCCTACCCGCGCTATTTCACGGACACCATTCTGCTGGCGCGCCGCGCGCGCGAAGTGGGCGTGCCGGTGCTGGCACTGACGGATCGTGTGACGTCCCCGCTGGCGCCGCTGGCCACCGTGGCACTCTACGCCCACACCGACAGCCAGTACTTCGCCAGCTCCGAGGCCAGTGCCCTGGCGTTGATCGAGGCCCTGTGCAGCGCGGTCGCCCACCGCGCCAAAGGCTCGCTCAAGGCGGCGACGCAACTGGCCGAGTCTGTGCTGCCCTGGCTGCACGGCGACC
This sequence comes from Betaproteobacteria bacterium, assembly GCA_031394895.1. Lineage (GTDB taxonomy): Bacteria > Pseudomonadota > Gammaproteobacteria > Burkholderiales > Burkholderiaceae_C > Rhodoferax. The sequence goes on along the minus strand of JANNUE010000317.1, from coordinate 9,996 downwards.
ACGCAGACCGGCTGCGTGCCATGGCCGACACCGCAACGCCAGCACCCCGCAAGGCGCGAGCCAATTCAAAACAGCCAAAGACCCGAAAATGACGCCGTCCAAACCCCTCCCCCTCATTGCCATTCACGGCGGCGCCGGCACCATGAGCCGAAGCAACATCAGCGCGGAACAAAACGCGGCGTACCACGCCGCCCTGCAAGGCATCCTGCAGGCCGCGCAGCAATTGTTGGCGGACGGCGGCAGCGCGCTGGATGCGGTCAGCCTAGCCGTCGATCTGTTCGAAGACTGCCCCCTCTTCAATGCCGGGCACGGTGCTGTTTTCACCCACGACGAGACCCATGAGCTGGACGCCGCCGTGATGGAAGGCGCCACCTTACGCGCCGGCGCAGTGGCCTGCGTGAGCCGCGTGCGCCACCCCGTGCGTGCCGCGCGCGCCGTGATGGAGCACACCGAGCACGTGCTGCTGGTGGCGGCCGGCGCCGAGGCCTTTGCCGAAGCACGCGGACTGGAGATGGTCTCGCCGTCGTACTTTTCCACCGACGCGCGTCGCGAGCAATTGCGGCGCGCACGCGGCACCGACACCACCGTGCTGGACCACGACGGTGCGGCCTTGGCATTCCGCTCTGCGGCGCCCGCCACGGCCCCGCTGGACGAGGGCCGCAAATTCGGCACCGTCGGCGCCGTGGCCCTCGATGCGCAAGGCAATCTGGCCGCAGCCACCTCCACCGGGGGAATGACCAACAAACGGCCCGGACGGGTAGGCGATACGCCCCTGATCGGCGCCGGCACCTATGCCGACAACCGCACCGCAGCGATCTCCTGCACCGGCACTGGTGAGGTGTTCATCCGTACCGCAGCAGCCTACGACATCTGCGCACGCATGGCCTATGCCGGCCTGTCGCTGGACGCCGCCGCTCAGGAGGTGGTGATGAACGTGCTGCCCGCCCTCGGCGGCCGGGGCGGCCTGATTGCCATCGACGCGCAAGGCAACCTCAGCCTTCCCTTCAACACCGAAGGCATGTACCGCGGCTGGGCCCGTGTCGGCGAAGCGCCGCAAACAGCAATCTTTCGCTGATCCTCCATTTTTTCTCCCGCCATTCCTCCCCCTCTACTCTCCCCATGCGCACCACCCTGCAGCCCACCGTGGCCGAAGCCCCGCAAGACCAGGCCCTGTACCTGCCAGACAACCGGGTCGTGACCGTCAGCGACCTGTCGGTGCGCTTCACCACCTCCGAACGCACCGTGGATGCGGTGCGCAAACTCTCCTTCCACGTGGACCGCAGCGAGGTGCTGGCCATCGTCGGCGAGTCGGGCTCGGGCAAATCGGTGACTTCGCTGGCGCTGATGCGCCTAGTCGAGCATGGCGGTGGCCGCATCATCAACGGCCGCATGGCATTTCGGCGCCGCAGCGGAGAAGTGCTTGATCTGGCCCAGGCGCGCGAGCAGGCCATGCGCAGCATCCGCGGCGCCGACATTGCGATGATTTTCCAGGAGCCGATGACCTCGCTCAACCCGGTGTTCACCGCGGGCGACCAGATCGGTGAATCCATCCAGGTGCACCAGGGCAAGAACGCGGCGGCAGCGCGCGCCGAAGCCCTGCGCATGCTGGAGCTGGTGCGCATTCCCGAGGCCCTCAGTGTGCTGGACCGGTACCCGCACCAACTCTCAGGCGGCATGCGCCAACGCGTGATGATTGCCATGGCGCTGTCGTGCAAACCCTCGCTGCTGATTGCCGACGAGCCCACCACGGCACTGGATGTCACCATTCAGGCACAAATCCTGCAACTCATCCGCGAGTTACAGAGCGAGTTGCAGATGGGCGTGGTCTTCATCACCCACGACATGGGCGTGGTCGCCGAGGTGGCCGACCGCGTGCTGGTGATGTACCGCGGCGAAGCGGTAGAACAAGGCGTCTCTGAAGAAGTCTTCTTTCGTCCAAAGCACCGCTACACCCGCGCCCTGCTTTCAGCCGTACCGAGGCTTGGCGCCATGGAGGGTCGTGAATTGCCGCTCAAGTTCGAACTACTGCGTAGCGAAGACACCGATGCCGCGACCCCCGAGGCCGCCCTCCCGCAAGACACCGTGAAGGCAGGCGACGCGCCCATCTTGCGCGTGAAGAACCTGGTTACGCGTTTTGATGTTCGCAGCGGCCTGCTGAACCGGGTCAAGCGCCGTGTGCATGCGGTCGAAAAAATAAGCTTTGACCTGCGCCCCGGCGAGACATTGGCGTTGGTCGGCGAATCGGGCTGCGGCAAATCCACCACGGGCCGCTCGCTGCTGCGTCTGGTCGAGAGTCAGAGCGGTGTGATCGAGTTCAACGGACAAAATATCCGTGACCTGTCGACCAACACGCTGCAGGGTCTTCGCCGCAACATCCAGTTCATCTTTCAGGACCCGTACGCGTCGCTGGATCCGCGCTTGACCGTCGGCTTCTCCATCATGGAGCCGCTGCTGGTGCACAAGATCGCCAAGGGCCAGGAGGCCCAGACGCGGGTCGATTGGCTGCTCGACAAGGTTGGCCTGCCATCCGAGTGCGCCCAGCGCTACCCGCACGAGTTCTCAGGTGGGCAGCGCCAACGCATTGCAATCGCGCGCGCACTCGCACTCAACCCCAAGGTGGTGATTGCCGACGAGTCGGTGTCTGCGCTTGATGTCTCGATTCAGGCCCAGATCATCAACCTCATGATGGACCTGCAGCGCGAGCTGGGCATTGCCTTCCTGTTCATCTCGCACGACATGGCGGTGGTCGAGCGCATCAGCCACCGAGTGGCCGTGATGTACCTGGGCCAGATCGTCGAGATCGGCCCGCGTCGCGCCATTTTCGAGAACCCGCAGCACGCCTACACCCGCATGTTGATGGCGGCGGTGCCCGTTGCCGACCCGAGCCGCCGAAACCAAAAACGCGAGCTGCTGTCGGGCGAGATTCCCAGTCCCATCCGCATCGTCGGGGACGAACCCGTTGTGCCTGCGCTAGTGAAAGTCGGCGCGGACCATTTCGTTGCACAACACCGCATCGCCGGTGCGTATTAATTCCGCTTTTTTTCCTCAACCTGAACCAGGAGTTTTCTCATGAAAAAATGTATGAGCCCATTGCAATCCAAGGCACTGGCAGCCGGTCTACTGGGGCTTCTGGCCTTGGCCGCCACAGGCTCCGCCTTGGCCGCAAAGGACGTGGTGCTGACCACCAGCAATCAACCCGAAACGCTTGACCCCTATAACACCAACACCACGCTGACCACTGCAGTCACCAAGTCCTTCTACGAGGGATTGTTCCAGTTCGACAAGGACCTCAAAATCCAGAACGTGCTGGCTGAAAGCTACACCGCGTCCAAAGACGGCCTGGTTTACACCTTCAAATTGCGCCTGGGCGTCAAGTTTCATGACGGCACCGACTTCAATGCCGACGCCGTCAAGACCACGCTGGACCGCGTGATCAACCCCGAGAACAAGCTGGCGCGCTTCAACCAGTTCAATCGGATTGAGAAAATTGACGCCGTCACACCGTACAGCGTTCGCATCACGCTCAAGGAACCGTTCGCGCCTTTTATCAATTCACTCGCCCACGCTTCAGCCGCGATGATCTCCCCGACGGCTCTTAAAAAGTACGGCAACAAAGACATTGGGTTCAACCCCGTAGGCACCGGCCCGTTCACATTTGTGGAGTGGAAGCAGACCGACTTTGTCAAGGTCAAGAAGTTCGACGCCTACTGGAAGACGGGGTACCCCAAGATTGACACCATCACCTGGAAGCCCGTACCCGAGAACAACACGCGCGCGGCCATGCTGCAAACCGGCGAGACCGACTTTGCCTTTCCCCTGCCCTACGAGCAAGCCACCGAGTTGGAAAAAAATGTCAAGATCAAGATTCTGAGTGGGCCGTCCATCATCACGCGCTACATCAGCTTCAATATGCAGCAAAAACCTTTTGACAACATCAAGGTGCGCCACGCGATCAACTATGCAATCAACAAGGAAGCCCTCACCAAGGTGGCCTTCTCCGGCTATGCCTTTCCGGCGGAAGGCATCGTTCCGCAAGGGGTCCGTTACGCCCATAAGATGGCACCCTGGCCCTATGACCCAAAGAAGGCACGTGAACTGCTGAAGGAAGCGGGTTACCCCAACGGCTTCGAATCGGTGCTGTGGAGCGCATACACGACGACGACGGCACAGAAAACCATCCAGTTCGTCCAGCAGCAGTTGGCCCAGGTCGGTATCAAGGTCTCGGTGCAGGCGCTGGAGCCGGGTCAGCGCGTTGAGTGGGTGCAGTCCGCACCGGACCCCAAGACCGCCAAGGTCCGCATGTACTACGCTGGCTGGTCTGCGTCAACCGGCGAAGCCGACTGGGCGTTGCGCCCCCTGCTGTCCACCGAAGCGTGGCCACCCAAAATGAACAACAGCGCTTACTACAGCAATGAGAAGGTGGATGGCTACATCGCTGCTGCGCTGAAGTCCGTCGACGAGAAGGAAAAAAACAATCTGTACCGCGAGGCACAAGAGCAGATCATGAAAGACGCGCCTTGGGCTCCGCTGGTGACCGAGAAAAACCTGTACGCCACGTCCAAGCGTCTGTCGGGCGTTTACGTGATGCCTGACGGAAACATCAACGCCGACGAGATCACAGTCGCTGAATAAGCGCTCTGTTGGTCCTGTCCCCGCGAACGCCAGCATCCGCTGGCGTTCGCACTGACCCCTCTCCATCATGCTGAACTATTTTGTGAAACGTTTGCTGGGCCTGTTACCCACGCTGTTGATCGTTGCGGTGCTGGTTTTCCTGTTTGTCCACATGCTGCCGGGTGACCCCGCGCGTCTCGCGGCCGGACAGGATGCCGACCCACAGACGGTGGAACTGGTCCGCCAGGAGCTTGGTTTGGACCGTCCCCTGCCTGAGCAGTTTGTGAGCTTTTTCACCCGCATGGTCCAAGGCGACTTCGGTACCTCAATGCGCTCAAGGCGCCCCGTCTCCACCGAGGTTGCCGAGCGATTTTTGCCGACGCTGCTGCTCACGCTGGCCAGCATGAGCTGGGCAGTGCTCATCGGCATGACCATCGGGGTGGTCTCTGCAGTGTTTCGCAATGAATGGCCGGACCGTGTGGGCATGGCCGTTGCCGTCTCGGGCATCTCTTTTCCGGCCTTTGCACTGGGCATGCTGCTGATGCAGGTGTTCTCCGTTCAACTGGGCTGGCTGCCCACGGTGGGCGCGGACAGCTGGCGACATTACATCCTGCCGTCCTTGACTTTGGGCGCGGCAGTGGCCGCCGTGATGGCACGCTTCACCCGCGCCTCCTTTGTTGAAGTGATGCAGGAAGACTTTGTGCGCACCGCCCGGGCCAAAGGTTTGCAGGAGCGCACGGTAATTGCCAAGCACTGCCTGCGCAATGCACTCATTCCGGTGGTCACCATGATGGGGCTGCAGTTCGGCTTCCTGCTGGGTGGCTCGATCGTGGTGGAGGCGGTCTTCAACTGGCCCGGCCTGGGTCGCCTGCTAGTTGACTCCGTCATGATCCGCGACTACCCGGTCATCCAGACGCTGGTGCTGCTGTTCTCGCTGGAATTCATCCTGATCAACCTGATCGTGGATGTGTTGTATGGCTTTATCAACCCCACCATTCGCTACAAGTGATCCCGTCATGACCCACACCCTGGCCACCGAAATCGACGCGGCTGCGCCCATTGCGGCGCAAGATTCCCGCGTACGCACACCCTGGAGCGAGTTCTGGCGCAAGTTCCGCAAGCAGCATGTGGCAATGGCCGCCCTGGTCTTCGTGCTGTTGCTGGTGGTGCTGGCCATCTTTGCGCCGCTCATCGCCCCCTACGACGCCGAGAATTTTTTCGACTACGACAAGCTCAACGCCCTGCCTTCCTGGCAGCACTGGCTGGGCGTCGACCCGCTGGGCCGCGACATTTTGAGCCGCATCCTCTCAGGTGCACGCCTGTCGCTCGCCGCGGGCTTTCTGTCGGTGGCGCTCGGCGGCCTTATCGGCACCGCGCTGGGCCTGCTGGCCGGCTACTACGAAGGCTGGTGGGATCGCATCGTGATGCGGATCTCCGATGTGCTGTTTGCCTTTCCCGGCATCCTGCTCGCGCTCGGCGTGGTCGCCATCCTGGGCGCCAGCATGGTCAACGTGGTGGTGGCGGTGTCGGTGTTCAGCGTGCCCGCGTTTGCGCGGCTGGTGCGCGCCAACACGCTGGTGCTCAAGCAGATGACGTACATCGAGGCCGTGCGCAGCATCGGCGCGTCGGACTGGACCATCATCGTGCGCCACATCCTGCCCGGCACCATCTCGTCCATCGTCGTGTACTTCACCATGCGCCTGGGCACCTCGATCATCACGGCGGCCAGCCTGTCGTTCCTCGGCATGGGCGCGCAGCCGCCCACGCCCGAATGGGGCGCCATGCTCAATGAGGCGCGTGCCGACATGGTCAATGCGCCGCACGTGGCACTGTTTCCCAGCCTGGCAATTTTCCTGACCGTGCTGGCTTTCAACTTGCTGGGTGATGGCCTGCGCGATGCGCTGGACCCCAAAATCGACCGCCAATAAGAAAGCGCGCCCCGCCGTGATTCCCCGTCATCTACTGCCCCACATCGGAAACCTGCCGCACGGGCCGCGCAACGCCATCACCGACGTGGCCGGCGTGACCGTGGGCCATCACACGCTCGACGCGAATGAGGTGCAAACCGGCGTGACCGTGGTGCGCCCGCATGCCGGCGACCCGTTTCGCGACCGGGTACCAGCCGCTGCGGTGGTGCTCAACGGCTTTGGCAAGAGTGTCGGCCTAGTCCAGGTCGAGGAACTGGGCGTGCTGGAGACGCCGATTGCACTGACCAACACGTTCTCGGTCGCCGCCGTGGCCACGGCACAAATCCGCCAGTGCATCGCCGCCAACCCGGAGACCGGACGCAGCCTGAGTACGGTCAACCCGCTGGTGTTTGAATGCAACGATGGTTTTCTCAATGACATCCAGCGCATGGCCATCACCGAGCAGCACTACTTGCAGGCGGGCGCGCAGGCGGGCGTGGACGTCGAAGAAGGCTCGGTCGGCGCCGGGCGCGGCATGTCGAGCTTTGGGCTCAAGGGCGGCATCGGTACGGCGTCGCGTCGGGTACAGATCACGGGAGCGACCTACACCGTCGGCGCACTGGTGCTGGCCAACTACGGCCGACTGCCGCAACTGGTCATGGCCGGTCATGCCCTGGGCGCACAGTTGTCCAGCCGGTTGAACACCCCGCAGGCGAGCGAGCCGGAAAAGGGCTCCATCATCATGTTGATCGCCACGGACGCCCCGCTGGATGCGCGCCAACTGCGTCGGCTGGCACTGCGCACCAGTGCCAGTCTGGCCCGAACCGGGTCGGTGTTCGGCCACGGTAGCGGCGACATTGCGCTGGCGTTTTCCACCGCCTACACCGTGCCCCAAGAAAACAGCCGACCCATGCCAGCCCTGGCGATGCTGCATGACGGGCTGACGGACCCGCTGTTTCAAGCCGTCGTCGACAGCACCGAGCAGGCCATCGTGCACGCCTTGTGGCGCGCCCGTGCCGTGACTGGCCGCAACGGACACTGCCGCGCCGCGCTAGCAGATCTGCTGCCCGGCGGCCTACCCAGCCCTTAATCCGGCGCCTTGCCCGGCACACAAGCCTGCCCACCCCGACTATCAAGAGGTAATCGATCCATGAAAGTCCTGATTTCTACCGACATCGAAGGCATCGCGGGGATCGTCCACCCCGAGCAGACCCGAGCAGGCAACGCCGAGTACGAGCGCGCCCGCCTGCTGATGACCCACGAGGCCAACGCTGCCATTGCTGGGGCGTTCGATGCTGGCGCCACCGCGGTGCTGGTCAACGACTCGCATGGCGACTTTCGCAACATGCCGCCGGATCTGCTGGACCCCCGTGCCCAGGCCGTTACCGGCAAGCCGCGCTACCTGAACATGATGGCGGGCGTCGATGACGGCGTGAACGCGGTCTGCCTGGTGGGTTACCACTCGCGCGCGCAAAGCCGCGGCATCCTGGCGCACACCATCAACGGCTTTGCTTTCGCGCGCCTGTTCTTCAACGAGATGGAACTTGGCGAAGCCGGTATCTATGGCGCGCTGGCTGGCGAGTTCGGCGTGCCGGTGGTCATGGCCAGCGGCGACGATGTTTTCATCGAAGAACACCGCCCGTTGTTTCCTCATGCCACCTTTGTGCAAACCAAACGGGCTACGGGCCAGACCAGCGGCATCAGCCTCTCGCCCGCACAGGCCTGCAGCGCCATCCGTGTTGGCGTCGCGGCAGCGCTGGCGCAGCGCAGCACGGCCCGCCCTTTCGTGCTGCCAGGCCCCATCGCCGTGCGTATCCAGACCCAGACGCCAGCGCTGGCCGACCTGTTCTGTCAGTGGCCCACCCTGCAACGGCTGAACGGGGACGAGGTCGGCTTTGACGCCCCCACGGTGCAAGCCGCCGTGCGCATGGTCAACAGCCTGTCGGCCATGTCGGCCATGCTGCGCTAAGCCCTGTTTCTGCCCGTCCCCAAAATTTCACGTATGACAGCATCCCCTGATCCCTCGCCGCTGGCAGCCCCCGCCGCCGCACGCCGGTTGCCCACCCGCTGCGTCGGCATCCTGGGCGGCATGGGCCCTGCCGCAGGCGCCGATTTCGTTCGCCTTTTCGTTCAGGCCTGTGCCGACCGGATGCAGCGAAGCGGCCAGGCCGTAAACGATCAGGCTTTTCCCGAACACTGGCTGACGCAGGTGCCCGTACCCGACCGCACGCAGTCCCTGAGCGCAACCGACGACAGCAGCAATGCGCCTCTAGAGGTCATGGCCAGCGCACTCGAGCGGCTGGAAACCGTCGGCGTCCGTGCCGTCGCGATTGCCTGCAACACTGCCCACGCCTGGCATGCCGCGCTGCAGGCTCGCGTTCCCCGCACCGAGCTGCTGCATATATCCCGCGAAGTAGTTGCCCATCTGCAGGCACTGGGCGTGCGCGAAGTGGGTCTGATGGCCACCCAGGGCACCTACCGCACCGGGCTTTACGAAACTGCCCTGAAACAGGCTGGCATCGCCTGCCACCTGCCGCTTGAGGCCGAGCGCGAGACCCTGATGAGGGGTATTTACGACGGGGTAAAAACCGGCGACATAGCCTGCGCCCAGACCTGCTTTGTCGAGGTCGCACAGCGACTGTTGGCGCGGCATCGAGACATCGCCCTCATCATGGGTTGCACCGAAATTCCGCTGGCGTTGGAATCGGCGCCGCAGGCGGCACCGTGGACGCTGGTCAACCCGGCCCAGGTGCTGGCTCGGGCACTGGCCAGCCGGGCCTACGCGACCTGAGAGCGCCCCAGCGGCGCGACCGGGTCCGGGCGATAGGTGCATTTGTCACCGATCGGATGCCGCTCCACCGTCACCCCCGACAAGCCCGCAATACGGTCAGTGGAAATATCTGTGCCGCGCTGTGGACAAGGCGGGCGATACGGTGGACTTCTTACTCACTTCCAAGCGAGACACGGCGGCGGCACAGCGTTATCTGGAGAGAACCATCAACCTGCATGGTCTGCCAGAGAAGATCACCAACCTTTTTAACTCCTGCTGAAAAATGCAGCAGGTCAGTGGAACACCCTGGTCAGTTTTAAATCGGCACTTGTGCTTTTAGATGGTCAGTTTTCGGTCGGCGGCAACAAGCAATCAAAGTACTGGATATTGGACGTTGTCCAATAAAACGTCCAATAACCAAAACTCCAACTATATTTTTGATAGCGAGCTTTCTATATCTGACGTGGCTTTAAATGGTGGGAACTCGTTTGTCGACCCTCCCAACTTCGTTGAGAGGGTAACGGCGGTGGCGATTCGTCTGAAGTGTCAAAAATCGCTTTCTCTTTTTAGTGCATGACTGAGCTTCTTGGATGTTAGGTCCCTGGTGGTTATCGAACTTTAATAAATCCTGGTGCGTCGTAATAGACTGCAATACTACGACATTGCGTTGCCTTTTCAGAGGATTTTGCAATTCGAAACGCATCGGAG
>JANNUE010000298.1:0-2299 GCA_031394895.1 Betaproteobacteria bacterium | reverse complement strand
CACACGAATGGGTTTTTGGCAGCGCCGATCTGCAAACCGCGCTGGAGGCGCGCCGACTGGAGCGCGACTTTGGCGTCGCACTCGACGTGGCTGCGCTGATTCTCGATCTGCAGCACGAAGTGCGCCGCCTGAAGGCCGCGCTGGCAGCGCAGGGTTTGCGTGTGTAGGTCGGGTTAGCGCAACGCGCGTAACCCGACAAATCATCGATTGCCTCTGCCTGGTTCCCGGGCGTTGTGGATCATCAGAATCTGCGCCAGGTAGTAGCTTGACAGCACCCACAGTGATGCCAGCGGCAGCGGCTGGACGAAGCGGTTGACGGCAATCAGCGAGTCGCTCAGCATGAAGATGCAGGCGCCAACCGCCACTGCGACGGACGCTGCGTCGCGCAGCAGTACGGCGCGGCCAATTGCCTGCGCCACCATCAGTGCAATCACGCCGACGTAAGCGGCCACCGCCACCTTGAGCACCGGATCAGTCAGGCCAGCCCAGACCCAGGCGTACATCGCGCCACCGGCTGCCAGCGTGCCAAAGAGCGCGCGCCGGCTTGGAAACCACGCAACGCCTTGCAGGAACAGCGCGATGTAGAACAGATGCGCCACCAGAAACGAAGCCAGCCCCGGTATGAAGTAGCCGCCCGGCAGCATCAGGAATACGTCACCGGTGAGCGACGCCACCAGTGCCGCGATCAGTAGGGCGTCAAAGCGGCGCATCGGTGCGGCCCGCGTGGTGCGCAGTGTGACCCACGCGATCGCGATCAACATCGTCAGTGGCTTGAAAATAAAGTGCAGCGTGCTCAGGCCCAGCGTGCTGCTCAGCGTTGCCAGTACGGCGCAGGCAATCAGCGCCAACTCAGGCCAGCCAAGGCCTTCCCTTCTTGCGCCAGCCGCCGGCTCAGGCGCTGGTCTCATCCAGTGCCTCATCATCTTGCAGATGCTGCGCGTCGGCCCAGCCGACCAGCGTCAGACCTTGCGGCGTCCACAGCAGACGGTTGATGGTGGCGTTGCCTATGTTCCAGCTGCGCGGTGCGTGCAACTCCTGTCCGGTTGCAACGCGGTACAGCATGTCAAGCACGCCGCCGTGCGCGACCAGCACAATCTGCTCTCCGGTGTGCGCTTGCGCCAACGTTGACACCGCCGGCACAATGCGCTCGCGCAACTGCAGCAACGATTCGCCGCCGGGCGGCGTCCAGCTTGGGTCGCGCGGGCGCCCGCGCAGCGCCTGCTCTGGCCAGGTGGCCTCAATCTCGGTGAAAGTCTTGCCCTCAAACTCGCCAAAACTGCGTTCGCGCAAAGCCTCCACCGCTTGCGGCGCGGCACCGGTTTCCTTCGCGATAGCGTGTGCCGTGTCCCAGGCGCGCAGCAAATTGCTGGAGTAAATGGCGGTCACCGGTTCGTCGGCCAGCGCCTGCGCCAGCCGCGCCGCCTGCCAGTGGCCGGTCGCGTTGAGTCCGATGTCGAGTTGCCCCTGAATGCGGGTGTCCACGTTCCAGGCGGTTTCGCCGTGACGGATGGCGATGATGCGGGTGGCTTGCATGACGGAGTCGGTGCGGATCAAATCTGCGCGCTGATGAGTTGCAGCGCGGGCAACGAGGGTACGGGAAATTCCTCCTGGTCAAATGCCTTGTCACCATCCAGGCACGGCACGCCAGTGGTTCTGATGTCCTTGAAATTGTGCTGTGCGGCGTCCATCAGGTGCGACGGCACGACGTTGTGCAGCGCGGTGAACATGCTCTTGATGCGACCCGGATATTTCTTTTCCCATTCGCGCAGCATGCTGCCAATTTGCTGGCGCTGCAAGTTCTCCTGGCTGCCGCACAGCGAGCACGGAATAAGGGGGAACTGGCGGTGCGCGGCCCAGCGCGTGAGGTCCTGCTCGGCCACGTTGGCCAGCGGTCGGATCACGATGTGACCGCCGTCATCGCTGACCAGTTTGGGCGGCATGCCCTTGAGCTTGCCGGCAAAGAACATGTTCAGAAAAAACGTCTGCAGCATGTCGTCGCGGTGGTGCCCGAGCGCGATCTTGCTGATTTTCAACTCGTCGGCGACGCGGTACAAAATACCGCGGCGCAGCCGGCTGCACAGGCTGCACATGGTCTTGCCCTCGGCAATCACCTTCTTCACGATGCTGTAGGTGTCCTGCGTTTCAATGTGAAACTCGATACCGAGTTTCTTCAATTACTCATGCATGATGTGCGCCGGAAAGCCGGGCTGCTTCTGGTCCAGGTTGACCGCCACCAGCTCGAACCTGACCGGCGCGCGGGCCTGCAGCTTGAGCAGAATGTCCAGCAGCCCAAAGCTGT
>JANNUE010000288.1:0-13400 GCA_031394895.1 Betaproteobacteria bacterium | reverse complement strand
TGCCAAAACTGGCTTTGTAGGCGTCAAGACTGCGGTAGAACTTGGCAAACTGGGGGTCGCGACCAAAGGCTTCGGCGTAAATGCGCGCCGCTTCGGCGTCACCCTCGCCCTTTATCTTCTGCGCATCGCGGTAGGCATTGGCAATCGCCACTTCACGCTGACGGTCAGCGTCAGCGCGAATCTTCTCGCCTTCGGCGGCGCCGGTGGAGCGCAACTCGTTGGCGACGCGCTTGCGCTCAGCCTCCATGCGCCGGTACACCGACTCGGTGATCGTGTCAACGTAATCGGCGCGCGTAATGCGCACGTCCACCACATCGACACCCCAAGGCTTGGAGCCCTTGACCTTGTCGAGCACCTCGGCCTTCACATCGGCGGTGATTGCTTCGCGCTTGGTCGATAGCAGTTCCTTCACGGTGCGCTTGTTGACCTCCTCCTGGAACGCATTGCGCACCACGCGGTTGAGCTGATTGGCGCCGTCGGCCTCGGTCAGGCCGACGTTGCGGATGTACTGCGATGGCTCCGAAATGCGCCAGCGCACGTACCAGTCGATCACGACGCGCTGTTTTTCTGCCGTCAGCATCGGCTCGGTGTCGCTGGTCTCGAGCGTCAGCAGGCGTTTGTCGATGTACGAGACGTTCTGGAACGGCGGCGGCAGCTTGAAGTTCAAGCCCGGCTCGGTGATCACTTCCTTGATCTGCCCCAGCGCATAGACCACGCCAAACTGGCGCTGGTCAACCACAAACAGCATCGAACTGGCGAGTGCCAGCACTACCAGAAAAGACGAAAAGATAAAACCAATTCTGTTCATTGTCGGCTCCTAGCGTGAATCGCGATCGCGCGAGCGGGCAGCTTCGCGTGCCCGTGCGTCGGGGTTCGCGGCAACCGGAGCCGCTGCCGGCGTCATGGGCGGCTGCGCAGCCGCATCGGCCGCGCCAGTCATTTGCATGATCTTGTCGAGCGGCAAATACAGCAGGTTGGAGCCCTGCTTCGAATCGACCATCACTTTGGTGACATTGCTGTAAATTTGCTGCATGGAATCGAGGTACATGCGGTCGCGCGTGACCTGCGGCGCTTTCTGGTACTCGGCCAACACCGACTTGAAGCGCTGCGCATCGCCCTGTGCCTGGGCCACAATTCTGGCCTTGTACGCATCGGCTTCCTGCTTCAGGCGCGAGGCCGAGCCGACGGCCCGTGGCACCACGTCGTTGGCGTAGGCCTGCGCCTCATTCTTGGCGCGTTCGCGCTCCTGGCCGGCTTTGAGCACATCGTCAAAAGCGGCTTGCACCTGCTCCGGCGGGCGCACTCCGCCCTGCTGCAAATTGATACCCACCACTTCGATACCGACCTCGTAGCGGTCCAGGATTTTCTGCATCAGCGTGCGCACGCGCGGCGCAATCTGGTCGCGTTCTTCTGACAGCGCGCTGTCCAGGCGCATCTGGCCGATGACCTCGCGCACCGCCGTCTCGGCCGCCTGCACCACCGCTTCGCCAGGGTTCTTGCTTTCGAACAGAAACGCCCGCGCGTCGCTCAGACGGTATTGCACGGCAAACTTGATCTCGACAATGTTCTCGTCCTCGGTCAGCATCGCAGATTCGCGCAAGCCGGTGGCCTTCATCACGCTATCGCGGCCGACATCGACCGAGCGTATCTGCGTCACAAAAATCAGCTCGTGGCGCTGAATTGGATACGGCAGCCGCCAATTAAAGCCGGCGCCGACCGACGACTTGTATTTGCCGAACTGCGTAATGACCGCCTGCTGGCCTTCCTGCACGATGAAGAAACCGGTTCCGAGCCAGATCAGCAGCACCACAGCCGCAATCAGGCCGACACCAATGCCGGCGCTCTTCATGTCCGGCTGAAAACCGCCACCGGGTCCCCGGCCGCCGCCCGTGCCGCCACCGCCGGCGCCGCGCCCGGCATTCTTGATGCCACCAAACAGGCCGCCCAGTTTGCGATTCAATTCGCGCCACAGTTCTTCCAGATCAGGCGGGCCCTGGTTTGGTCCGCGCCTGGGGCCGCGATCATTGCCGTTGCCACTGGGCGGCGGTTGATCCGGCTCGGGCGGCGGCGTGTCGGGCTTGCTGCCTTCCTTGTCATCGCTGCGACCCCAGCGCGGATCATTCAGGTTGAACATCCCCCGGATCCGGCCGGCCTGAGCGGCCCAGCCAACTGTTGGTAATTGAAGTTTCATCTCTTGTTCTCTGGTGTATCGTTACCGGATTGTGCCCAATCGCACGCCGCCGCACTACTGTCAATAAAATCCTGTTCGCCGCTCACCGGCACAGCAGCGGCGCCGACAATGTGCGCCAGCCGTTGGCGCAGCAGTGGCAAGCCTTCGCCGGTGCTGGCACTCAGGAAGATGCGCGGCGTCGCCACGCCGGCCAAATCAAAAGTATCCTCCAGATGCAGTGGACGGCGCTCATTTTCAAGGACATCAAGCTTGTTAAATATCAAAACCTGGGGAATATCGGCAGCGTCGATTTCAATCAGCACGCGCTGCACCTCGGCAATTTGCAGCAAAAAATTCGGGCTGGCGGCGTCGACCACGTGCAACAACAGGTCTGCGTCCACCGCTTCCTGCAGCGTCGCCTGGAAGGCGTCAATCAGGCCGTGCGGCAACTCCCGAATGAAACCCACCGTGTCGGACAGTGAAACGGAACGGGCGGCTTCGCCCAGATACAGCTCACGCGTAGTGGTGTCCAATGTTGCAAACAACTGGTCGGCCGCATAGACACGCGCCTTGACCAGGGCATTGAACAGGGTCGATTTGCCGGCGTTGGTGTAGCCCACCAGCGAGATGTTGAAAGCGTCGCGGCGCTCGCGCCGACGTCGCTGGGTCTGGCGCTGGCGCTTGACCTTTTGCAGCCGTTCCTTGATCTTCTTGATGTTGTCGCCAATCATGCGGCGGTCGAGCTCGATCTGCTTTTCACCCGGACCACCGCGCAGGCCAATGCCGCCGCTCTGGCGCTCCAGATGCGACCAGCGCCGCACCAGGCGCGTACTCAGGTACTGCATGCGCGCCAGTTCGACCTGCAGCTTGCCCTCATGGCTGCGCGCCCTCTGACCGAAGATCTCGAGAATCAGCAGCGTGCGGTCGTTCACCGGCAATTCGAGCCTGCGCTCCAGATTGCGCTGTTGCGCCGGACTCAGGCTTTGGTCGAAGAGAATCTCGACAGCGCCCATCTGGGTCGCCAGCAATTTGATTTCGTCAGCCTTTCCGCTGCCGACAAACAGCGCCGCGTCGGGTGCCTTGCGTTTGCAGGTCAGCCGCGCCACCGGAGCGAGTCCGGCCGTCTTGGCCAGCAAGCCCAGTTCATCGAGTTCAGCATCGAAATTCGGCAATCCAAAATCGACCCCCACCAGCAGGGTCGGAGCCGACTGCCGGTCAGGCGGCTGCAGGTTCGTCACCCTCGCCGCTTGCGAAATTGACAGCGCGCCCCGGCACAATCGTCGAGATGGCGTGTTTGTAAACCATTTGTGTGACCGTGTTGCGAAGCAGCACCACATACTGGTCGAACGACTCAATCTGGCCTTGCAGCTTGATGCCGTTGACCAGATAGATGGAGACCGGCACATGTTCCCGACGCAGCGCGTTGAGAAATGGGTCCTGAAGGAGTTGACCTTTGTTGCTCACGATATTCTCCGTGTTCAAAAAATTGATAAGGGGGCCACGATACCACAGCAAAGCGCCATCCAAAGTTGACGCCAGGTAAACCTGGAATAAATATGCTGTTTAACGGTGGACGCTCAGGCAGAACCCTTGTCCGCATAAGGGTTGCTGGAGGTCTTGAACTCAATGCGCATCGGGGTGCCTACCAGGTCAAACTCTTTGCGAAAACGCCCTTCCAGAAAGCGTTTGTAGGCCGCTGACACGTGTTCCAGCGAGTTGCCATGAATCACGATGACCGGCGGGTTCATGCCGCCCTGGTGGGCATAACGCAGCTTGGGGCGAAACATGCCCGCGCGCTTGGGACTTTGAAACTGCACCGCCTCCAGCAGCAAGCGCGTCAGCACCGGCGTTGACATCTTGCAGTTGGCGGCCTTGTGCGCCTGCGCAATTGAAGCCCAGAGCGGCCCCAGCCCCTGCCTTTTGGTGGCCGAGATCAGGTGCATGGTGGCAAACTTCAAAAACGGAAGGCGCGTTTCGATCGAGCGTTTGACCAGTTCGCGCTGGTATTCATCGATCGCATCCCATTTGTTTACGGCCAGCACCACGGCGCGGCCGTTTTCCAGAATGAAGCCGGCGATGTGCGCATCCTGATCGGTCACGCCCTGCGTCGCGTCGATCAGCAGCAGCACCACGTTCGATGATTCGATTGCCTGCAGCGTCTTGACGACCGAAAACTTCTCGATCGCCTCGAACACTTTGCCGCGTCGGCGCAGACCCGCGGTGTCCACCAGCTCAAACTTCTGGCCGTTGCGCTCGAACGGAACCGAAATCGCGTCCCGCGTCGTGCCCGGCAAATCGAACGCCACCAGCCGCTCTTCCCCCAGCCATGTGTTGATCAATGTCGATTTACCGACGTTCGGGCGTCCGGCCACCGCAAGCTTGATGACACCCGGCTCGCACTGCTCCGGCACCTCGTCGAGTTCGTCCAGTTGCAACGGCTCCAGCGCCAATTGCACCAGCTCATGAATGCCCTGGCCGTGCGCGGCAGACACCGCGTGAACCTGGCCCAGGCCAAGCTCAAAGAACTCCACCAACTGGGCACCGGCCAGCATGCCTTCGGCCTTGTTGGCCGCCAACACACAGGGCTTGCCGAGCCGGCGCAAATACTTGGCAATGTCGTGATCCTGCGCCGAGATGCCTTCACGCGCATCGACCACAAAAATCACCACATCGGCTTCGGCCACGGCCTGACGCGTCTGCTTCGCCATCTCCTTGAAAATGCCACTGACGGCATCAGGCTCGAAACCACCGGTATCAATGACAATGAACTCGTGCTTGCCCTGCTTGCCGGTGCCGTAATGGCGGTCGCGCGTGAGCCCGGCGAAATCGGCAACGATGGCGTCGCGCGACTTGGTCAGCCGGTTGAAAAGGGTCGATTTACCAACATTCGGACGGCCGACCAGGGCCAAAACGGGTTTCATTTCCAGGCGCCAGAGGACTAGTCTGGCTTGAAGCCGAACACACCACCGGTGCGCGTGACAACCACCACGGTACCGTCCGCCAGCACCGGTGCCGCCGCCAGCGCCGAACCATCAGTGGGCATGCGCGTCAGGGTCGATCCGTCGTCACGCGACAACCAGTGCACCAGCCCGCTCTCGTCACCCATCGCGACCGAGCGGCCGACCAGCAGCGGTGCACTCAGACCACGATGGCGCAGACTCTCGGTGACCCAGGCGCGCTCGCCGTCGTTGCGCCGCCAGGCCACGACCTTGCTGTCGCTCTCCACGCCGAAAACATATTTATCATCAAGCTGTAAGCCAACCGACCCGATCGCCGGCTTGCTCCAGAGCAAGCCGCCGCGCGCGGCGTCCACACAACCGACCGCCGCCTGGAACGCGCGGCTGCAAACCACGCTGGCGTCGCGCCCGACGCGCCCGACCAGATCAACCAGACGCTCGACATCGTTGGTGCCACGCGGCGAGGCGACCGGCGCTTCCCAGCGAATCGAACCGCTCGACGGGTTGAGCCCGACCATGCGTCCGCCCAGACCCGCCACCAGCGTGTCGTCCACCGCAAGCAAGACGCCGGCCTGACGCAGCACCAGCGACTCGCCCGGGCGTTGCTGGGTCCATATCTTGCGCCCCGTCTGCGCGTCAAAGGCGCTGACCGAGCGGTCCGCTGCCAGCACAAAGACACGAGCGCCCGCCACCAGCGGCGCGGTAAACACCTGGGCCGGCATTTTCTGCCGCCAAAGCTCGCGTCCGGCGTCAAGCACCAGCAATTCATTGTTGCGCGTCACCACCGATGCAAAGCGGCCGTCGCTGCCGACACCGGCGGCGATCGGCGCGCCAACGCTGGTGCGCCACAGTTCGGCACCGCTGCGGGCGTCAAACGAGGCGACCACACCGTCCGAACTGGCCAGCGCGATGTTGCTGCCATTGACCTTGACATCCAACGGAAATCCGACTGTGCCCACTTTGGCCGTCCACGCCAGGCGCACGCCCAGGATCGCCGGGTTCGGCGCCAGTTCTGCGGGCTTGAATTTCTCCGGTCCGCTCGAGCAAGCGGTCATCAGACCCAGCACAGCCGTCACCAGGGCCACCCGCGTGGCCGTCGTCAAACCAGTCAAGTAGTTCACTTTTTCACCTCCGGCGCCTGAGTATTGGCAGCTGGTGCGGCGCCGGCCGCGCCGACCTTGACGTCACCTGCCGGATCAACCCCGAGCGAGTTCAATTTGATTTCCACCAGGCGCCGGTAATCAGCACCCGCTTCCAGGCTCTTGTACGCTTTTCCATACTCGGCAATCGCCTGTGCTCTATTGCCCTGCAACAAAAACAGATCGCCTTTGCGGTCCGCCACCAACGCTTCAAAACTGGCCGGGAACGAGCCGCTCAATTGCTTCAATGCCTCGTCATAGGCCTTGGCTTCCATCAGGACGCCGGCCAGACGCAGTCTGGCAATCGCCTGATAGCCCGGATCGGATGACTTGTCAGCGACCCAGGCCAGCGCCGCCTTGGCGGCGTCCACCTTGCCGGCACTGTAGTACTGCTTGGCCACCAGCAGTCCCGCTTGCTGCGCAAAAGTGGTGGAGGCAAAGCGGTCTTTCATGTCGGCAAAAGCGCGATCAATTTTTGCCGCGTCGCCGGCATTGACGACACGCTCGACCTCGTCAAACATGGCGGCCGCCTGAACCGCCTGGCTGCGTTGCCAGTACTGATAGAAGTTCCAACTGGCAAACACGCTCAACACCGCGATCAGGGCCCAGGTAATGGCGTTGCCGTATTGCTTCCAGAAGTGCTTGAGCTGGTCAAGTTGTTCTTGTTCTTCGAGATCGAGATGATTTGCCATGGGTCTTTTCAGTCAGTTGGGGGCTCGGTCAGGGGTTCGCCCCACAAACGTTTAAGTACGCGATTGTAGGGTGGCAGCCCAGGCCGCCATATCGGCCAGCGGCCACGTGCGCTGCGCGCCGGCGCCATCGCGCAGCGACTTCACGGTGACGGCACCCTGGGCCAACTCGTCCATGCCAAACACCAGCGCATAAGACGCACCACTGGCATCGGCCTTCTTGAACTGCGACTTCATGCTGCCCAGACTCTCGCTCGAACTGGCATGCATTTGCACGCTGACGCCGGCGCCGCGCAAGCTGCGCAGGGTCTGCATGGCGGTAGCCAGCGCTGCGGCATCGGCAATCACGGCGTATGCATCGGGCGCCGGCGCGGCCAAGGTCTGCCCCTGCTGGCGCACCAGGTCGAGCACGCGCTCCAGCCCCATGCCCCAGCCAACCGCCGCCGTCGGTTTGCCGCCCAGCAGTTCAAACAGGCCGTCGTAGCGGCCGCCGCCGCACAACGCGCCCTGCGCGCCAAGCTCGTCGGTGACAAATTCGAACACGGTATGGCTGTAGTAGTCCAGGCCACGCACCAGTCGCGGATTGACCGTCCATTGCACGCCACAGCTTGAGAGCAAAGTCTTGACGCAGTCGAAATGCCGCAACGACGCCTCGCCCAGATAGTCGAGCAGTTGCGGTGCTGCCTGCACCAGCGACTGCATGGCCGGGTTCTTGGTATCGAGAATGCGCAACGGGTTGGTCAGCAGACGGCGCTGCGCCTCGGCGTCGAGCAGTTCGCGGTGTTGCTCAAAATAAGCGATCAACGCGACGCGGTGCGCCTGCCGCTCCGGCGCCACGCCCAGGCTGTTGAGCTCGACCCGCACATTGTTCAGGCCCAGGCTGGCAAACAGATCGTGCACCAGCAGCATCAATTCGGCGTCCACCTCCGGTCCGGCAAAGCCCAGCGCTTCCGCCCCCAACTGGTAAAACTGGCGGTAGCGGCCCCGCTGCGGCCGCTCATGGCGGAACATCGGCCCCATGTAGTACAGCCGTTTACCGCCGTCATAGGTCAGGTTGTGTTCAATCGCGGCGCGCACCACACCCGGCGTGTTCTCCGGACGCAGCGTGAGCGCCTCACCGTTGAGCTTGTCCTCAAACGAGTACATTTCCTTCTCGACAATGTCGGTGGTCTCGCCGGTGCCGCGCACAAACAGCGCGGTCGGCTCGACAATCGGCGTGCGGATCGACCGGTAACTGTACAGGCCCATCTGGCTTCGCACTTTGTCTTCGAGCCATTCCCAGCGCGCCGAATCGGGCGGAAGAATGTCGTTCATGCCTTTGACGGCAGTTAGCTTGTCGGGTTTTGCAATCAGCAACTTTTCACTCATGAGTCAATTCATTTCACGCCGGCATTCGATGCATTGCCAAAGCGGTTTTCAATATAGTTCTCGACGATGGCCTGAAACTCCTGCGCGATCGAGTCGCCACGCAGGGTCAGGCGCTTTTCGCCATCGATATAAACCGGCGCCGCCGGCGCCTCGCCGGTGCCGGGCAGACTGATGCCGATATCGGCATGCTTGCTCTCACCCGGGCCGTTGACAATGCAGCCCATCACCGCAACCTTGAGTTTTTCAACGCCTGGATACTTGTCACGCCAGATCGGCATTTGCAGGCGCAAAAAGTCTTCGATGCGCTTCGTCAGTTCCTGAAAAGTCGTGCTGGTGGTGCGGCCGCAGCCAGGGCAGGCGGTCACGCTGGGCACAAACGAGCGCAGTTCCAACGCCTGCAGCAATTCGCACGCGATCAGGACTTCCTGCGTCCTGGCTTCGCCCGGCTGCGGCGTCAGCGAGACCCGAATCGTGTCACCAATGCCTTCCTGCAACAAGATCGCCAGCGCCGCCGCCGAGGCAACGGTGCCCTTGGCGCCCATGCCGGCTTCGGTCAAACCCAGATGCAGCGCGTAGTCGCAACGCCGGGCCAGTTCACGGTAAACCGCCACCAGGTCCTGCACACCACTGACCTTGCACGACAGAATGATCTGGTCTTCATTCATCCCCATCTGCGCTGCCAGTCGCGCCGACGCTATGGCTGACGTAATCAGCGCTTCATACATCACCGGCTTGACATCCCACGGCGTGGCGCGCCGCGCGTTTTCATCCATCAGGGCGGCCAGCAATTCCTGATCCAGACTGCCCCAGTTGACACCGATGCGAACCGGCTTGTCCCAGCGCATGGCGGCTTCGATCATCTGGCCAAACTGCCGATCGTGTTTGTCACCCTTGCCGACGTTGCCCGGGTTGATGCGGTATTTGGACAAGGCCTGGGCGCAGTCCGGAAAGTCGGTCAGCAAGCGGTGTCCGTTGTAGTGAAAGTCGCCAATCAGCGGCACGTCGATGCCCATGCGGTCGAGCTGCTCGCGCACGTACGGAACGGCGGCGGCGGCCTCTGGCGTGTTGACCGTCAGGCGCACCATCTCCGATCCGGCCAGCGCCAGTTCCTTGACCTGAATCGCGGTGCCAATGGCATCGACCGTATCAGTGTTGGTCATCGACTGAATGCGCACCGGGGCGTCACCACCGACCGTGACCACGCGCTGGCCCCAGGCCACACGCGCCTGGCGCGAGCGCCGCGCTTTGGGCGCCGCAGTTTCTATCGGTAGCACAGCGGTCATTACTTCACCTCGAAACGGGCAACTCTGTCTTTGGTGACAGCGCTCAGGTCAAACGGCTGGTCGCCAATCAGCACCTCGGTGTGATCGGCCCGCCCGACCACTACGGAAAGTGGCATCGCACCCGAGACGCCCACGACCTCGCCGTCGCTCATGTTCCTGCGCACCTGAACCACGCGATTGGCGTCAATCACCTCGACCCAGGAAGCGCCATGCGCCTTGAATACGACGGCGCCAGCCGTGGCACCGGAGCCTGGCACCGCAGCCTGATCGGCACTCGCCGGCGTCGCGGCCGGTACCGACTGCGCGGCCACCGCTGACTCCGGCGACATCGTGCTTTCTGCCTTGAGCGCGGCACTGTCTTCACTGCGCGGTGGAAATGGAACGACCACCAGCACCGCAGCCCCGACCAGCAGACCCAGGATCACCCATACAAAGGGGCGCGTCAGCAGTTCCATCGACCAGTTGGCCGTGCCGACTCCATTGGAGCGAAACGGAATATTGATGCCTCCGTCGCTGCTCTTGAGCAGTGGCGCCGTCGTCTGCGGCATCTGCTGCAGCACCGGATCGGGATCGATCTTCAGGGTTCGGCAGACGCTGGCAGCCAGCGCCCGAATGAAAACGGTGCCGGGCAACAGATCAAACTGGTCCGTCTCCAGCGCTTCGAGTTTCTTGACAGAGACCTTCAGTGACACCGCCAGCGCCCCAATGTGCAGGCCCTGCGCTTCACGCGCCTGGCGCAACATGGTTCCGCCGCTGACTGGAGCGCCAGCAGCGCTGTCCAGCAGCGCCGCAGCGGATGATGGCGCCATGTTTTCACTCATCAAAGGCACCTCGCTGATAAGCATTGTTCTCACGCGACTCCGCAAAGCGCTTGGCCAACTGTGTCGCGAGTTGCAGCATGGCATCCTGGTTGCGCAACAGGCGCTCCACCTTGACGCCCAGCCAAAGCGACTCGGCGTTGGCCAGTTCGGTGTTGTTGAGGCGCCGCACATAAAACTGGGCACGCACGTACTCGCCGCGCCGAAACAGCAAGGTGGCGAGGTTGTACGCTGTCACCGGGTTGCCAGCGTCAAATTCATAGGACTTGAGCAGGCTGAGCTCGCCTTCGGCCAGTTGTCCGGCGCGCACCTGGCACAGGCCCTGTGCCCGCAGCGTCTTGGCGCGCTCGCCGTATTGCGGATTCGCCAGCGCCTGCAAAAAAAGCTGCTGTGCCTCAGGGTAGCGCGCCTGCTGACACAACAGCCAGCCCAGGTTTTGCATGATGTTGGAGTCCCGCGGACTGATGCTCAGGGCGCGCCTGAAGCTCTCTTCGGCGACACGCAAGTCGTTCAGTCGCATGTACACGAGGCCGCGCAGACTGTAGGCGTCGGCGTACGCCGGATCGGCCGCAAGCGACTGCTTGAGTTCATCGAGCGCGATGTTGGTCTGGCCCTGCTCAAAATAACCCAGCGCCAGTTCGAGCCGGATGCGGGCACGCTTGCGGGCCTCGGGCTCATCCGAGTCGGTCACGATCTCGGCCCCGCTGCCGTCGGCGGCGGATAGGGCTGATTTGGAAGCGCAGCCGGAAATGCTGCTGACGCCCGACACCAGCAAGCAGGCATAAAAAAGCCATTGCCGCACCAGCGCGTGGCCCGCTACGTTCATTTTCATACCTCAAGTCTCCTTGACTGACTGGTTAAGCGTCGCCACCGGTTTGAGCATCACCGTGCGCTGGCGCGCAATTCGCTCGCCGACACGCGTGCGGTCGATCACGTCGCCGGCCAGTTGGCCACAGGCAGCGTCGATATCGTCGCCGCGCGTCTTGCGAATTGTCGTGACGATACCAGCATCGCTCAAAATGGCGGCAAACGCCAGGATGCGCTCGGGCGAAGAACGGGTCAGGCCGGACTGGGGAAATGGATTGAACGGGATCAGATTGAATTTGCACCACGACTTCTGGTTTGCATACTGGCGCATCAATTGCACCAGTTGACGCGCCTGTTCGGGCTGGTCATTGACGCCATCGAGCATGCAGTATTCAAACGTGATGAAATCCCTGGGCGCAAATTCCAGATAGTCCTGGCAGGCCTGCAGCAACTCGGCAATCGGGTATTTCTTGTTCAGCGGCACCAGGTTGTCGCGCAACGCATCAATGGGCGCATGCAACGACACCGCCAGCGCCACCGGGCACTCCTGTGCCAGCGAATATATCTTGGGCACGACACCCGACGTGGACACCGTGACGCGCCGGCGCGACAGGCCGTAGCCATGGTCGTCGAGCATGGTGCGCAGCGCCGGCACCAACTCGGTGAAGTTTTGCAGCGGCTCACCCATCCCCATCATGACGACGTTGGAGATGACACGCTCGTCACGCTGCAGGTGCTTTCGCAGGAAGTGTTCGGCAAACCAGAGTTGCGCGATCATCTCGCCGCTCGTCAGGTTGCGGCTAAAGCCCTGGTGTCCGGTCGAGCAGAAACGGCACGCCATCGCGCATCCGGCCTGCGACGATATGCACAGCGTGCCGCGATCGTCCTCGGGAATGAAGACCGCCTCGACCGCGTTACCGGCGCCAACGTCGAACAGCCATTTGATGGTGCCGTCCGCTGACATGTGCTGCGAGACGATGGGCAGCGCCTTGACATGCGCCACCCCCTTGAGCTTTTCGCGCAGCGATTTGGCAAGATCGCTCATCTCGTCAAAATTGGCCGCGCCCTTTTGATGGATCCAGCGAAACAACTGGACCGCGCGATAGCGCTTTTCACCCAGCCGTTCACAAAAAGCGGCCAAGCCCTCGAGGTCGTAATCGAGCAGATTGGCCGTCATTGCATGACTTATCGGGTGTACACGTTCATGCCGGGGAAGAAGAAACCCACTTCCACTGCGGCGGTTTCAGCGGCATCCGAGCCGTGCACCGCGTTGGCATCGATGCTGTCGGCAAAATCGGCGCGGATGGTGCCGGGCGCTGCTTTCTTCGGATCGGTCGCGCCCATCAGCTCGCGATTCTTCAGAACCGCGTTCTCGCCTTCGAGCGCCTGGATCATGACCGGACCGGAGGTCATGAAACTGACCAAATCCTTGAAGAAGGGACGCTCTTTGTGGACCGCGTAGAAAGCTTCCGCTTCGCCGCGCGACAGGCAAACCAATTTCGCCGCGACGATTTTCAGACCCGCCGCTTCGAAGCGCGCGTAGATCTGACCAATGACGTTTTTGGCGACTGCGTCGGGCTTGATGATGGAGAGGGTACGTTCGATTGTCATGAGTTTTTCCTGAACTTGAGATTGTGATTTATTGCCACTGGGCAAAGCATTTTATTTTAGCCGCTCAACCGCGCCCGCGTCCGCCGCGGCGCTGCCCGCCTGCAGGTCCACCGCCGCCGCCACCGCCACCACGGCGCTGGCCCTGGTCCTGGCGCTGGCGGGTAAAACTGTCAGCACCAATGTAGCCAAACGAGGTCTTCATCGGATCCGGCTGGGCGCCGCCCGGTTGGCGCTCGGCGCTGTCGCTGCGGTTGCGCCGGCCGGAACCGCCGCCTTGGGCAAAACCATTGCCACCGTCTTTGCTGCCGCCCTGAGAGCCTGCCTGGGCATTGTTGCCGCCAGCACGCGGCCCGTTGCCGCTGCGTCGGCCACCGCGACGATTGCTCGCGCCGCCGGGTTGCTCCGGGCCTTCGCGCCGGGGTCCATCGCTGCCAGGCGTTGCCGCTTCGCCGCCCCGCCCGCGTGAACCACGCGTGCCGGCGACCTGCATCAAGGCCTTGATGTCAATATCGTCGAGTTCCATCCAGGCGCCGCGCTTGAGTCCGCGCGGCAGCAGCA
>JANNUE010000269.1:0-5917 GCA_031394895.1 Betaproteobacteria bacterium | reverse complement strand
GACCAGCCGGGCAAGAAGTACATCTCGGTCGGCTGGTCGGGCGCGCCCACACCGTTTGGCAAGATCGCCGACCTGGACCTGAAGAAGCGCTACGGCATCGAGCTGGCCACCGGCGGCAACATCCTGCCAGCGATGGTCGCCTACAAGCAGTTCCCCGGCATGGAGGGCGCGCTGTACTACTACTTTGGTATCCCCAAGAACCCGGTAAACGACGCGATGGTGGCCCAGCATTACAAGCAGTTCAAGACGCCGCCCGACTTCTTTACCGCGGGTGGCTTCTCGGCCGCGATGGCTGTAGTGACCGCTCTGAAGAAAACCAACGGCGACACGCAGACCGACAAGCTGATCGGCGCGATGGAAGGCATGAGCTTCGACACACCCAAGGGCAAGATGACGTTCCGCAAGGAAGACCACCAGGCGATGCAAAGCATGTACCACTTCAAAATCAAGGTCGATCCGGCATTCGCCTGGGGCGTGCCGGAGCTGGTGCGCGAGATTAAGGCGGAGGAGATGGCCATCCCAATCCGCAACAAACGCTAATTGAATCGGTGCTCGGCTACTGCGTGGGCACGATGCGTCGTTGGGCGGTGCTCGCCATCCTCACGTACCTTTAGTACGTTCCGGTGGCTGCGCTCCGTCCGCCTAGCCTCCTGCCCACTCGCTACGCCGCTCCCCGATTCAACGGGAAAAGAAATGCTTGAAACAAAGAATCTGACAGTGCGCTTCGGCGGACACGTGGCGGTAAATGCTGTCAGTTGCGCGTTTCGACCTGGCACGCTGACCGCCATCGTCGGCCCCAATGGTGCCGGCAAGACGACTTATTTCAACCTGATTTCGGGCCAGCTCAAGGCCAGCTCGGGCGAGGTCTTTTTGAACGGCAACAGCCTGGCCGGCATGACGGCGTCGGCGCGCACCCGCGCTGGCCTGGGGCGCGCCTTTCAACTCACCAATTTGTTTCCCAATCTGTCGGTGCTGGAGAACGTGCGCCTGGCGGTGCAGTCGGCGCGCGCCGGCGCCCATTTGCGCGGTCTCAATCTGTGGTCGATCTGGAGCGCGCACAAGGCGTTGACGCAACTGGCCGAAGAGGTGCTCGAAGCGGTGGCCATGAACGACCAGCAGGACGCGACGGTGGCCAGCCTGCCGCACGGCGACCAGCGCAAGCTCGAAGTCGCGCTGCTGATGGCGCTCGATCCCGACGTGTTTATGTTTGACGAGCCAACCGCCGGCATGAGCGCCGACGAAGCGCCGGTGATCCTGAACCTGATTCGTAAACTCAAGGACGACCCGCGCAAAACCATCCTGCTGGTAGAGCACAAGATGGACGTGGTGCGCAGCCTGGCCGACCGCATCATCGTGCTGCATAACGGCGCGCTGGTGGCCGACGGCGAGCCGGCGGCAGTGATTGCTTCGCCCATTGTTCAAGAGGCGTATTTGGGGGCCAGCCCCCAAAACGCTGGCGCGCAAGATGGGACGCCCCCCCATCCCGGCCTTCCCCCTCGAGGGGAAAGGAGGGCACAGGCATGAACGAAAATCTGCTGGAACTGTCGGGCGTTCACACGCACATCGGCGCCTATCACATCCTGCATGGCGTGGACCTGGCGGTGCCGCGCGGCAAGCTGACCATGCTGCTCGGGCGCAACGGCGCCGGCAAGACCACCACGCTGCGCACCATCATGGGTTTGTGGCACGCCAGCCAGGGCAGCGTAACGTTCGGGTCGCGTGACATTACTGCGCTGAGCACGCCGGAGATTGCGGCGCTGGGCATTGCCTACGTGCCCGAGAAGATGGGCATCTTTTCCGACCTCAGCGTGAAAGAAAACATGCTGCTGGCGGCGCGCCAGGCCAAACGCGCCAGCCAGATGGACGAGGCGCGGCTGCAATGGATCTTCTCGCTGTTCCCGGCGGTGCAGAAATTCTGGAATCATCCGGCCGGCAAACTCTCTGGCGGACAAAAGCAGATGCTGGCGGTGGCGCGTGCCATCGTCGAGCCGCGTGAACTGCTGATCGTCGATGAGCCGAGCAAAGGCCTGGCGCCGGCCATCATCAACAACATGATCGACGCCTTCGCCCAACTCAAGGCCGGCGGCACCACGATCCTGATGGTCGAGCAGAACATCAATTTTGCCAAGCGCCTGGGCGATAGCGTGGCGGTCATGGACAACGGCCGAGTGGTGCATGCCGGCGCTATGCAGGCGCTGGCCGACGATGAAGAACTGCAGCACGCGCTGCTCGGGCTTGCGCTATGAGGAAACATGAATTGCCGCGCTGCGCTAGGAATGACACCACCACCGTCATTGCGAGGAGCGCAGCGACGTGGCAGTCCAGGAAGTTCAGGGTCATGGATTGCCGCGCTACGCTCGCAATGACGGAAAGGGTCGGCAATGACGGAACGGGTTGGCAATGACGGAAAGGGTTCGCCATGACGCAACTTGACCTCGACTGGAAGCCGCTACTGCTGGTGCCGCTGCTGGCGCTGGGCGTGCTGCCGTTCATTGGCTCGATGTCGAGCTGGCTGACGCTGACGATGGCCGGTCTCGCGATGGGCATGATCATCTTCATCATCGCCTCCGGGCTGACGCTGGTGTTTGGCCTGATGGACGTGCTCAACTTCGGCCACGGTGTGTTCATCGCGCTCGGCGCGTTTGTCGCGACCACGGTGCTGGGACTGATGAATGACTGGACCGGCTCGCCGGATCTGTGGCGCAATCTGCTGGCCATTTTGCCGGCGATGCTGGTGGCGATGCTGGCGGCGGCTGCGCTCGGCGTCGCGTTTGAGCGCTTCATCGTGCGCCCGGTCTATGGCCAGCACCTCAAGCAGATTCTGATCACGATGGGCGGCATGATCATCGGTGAAGAGCTGATCAAGGTGATCTGGGGTCCGGCGCAGATTGCCATGCCGCTGCCCGAGGCGCTGCGCGGCTCCCTCGTGCTGGGTGACGCGGTGATCGAGAGATACCGCTTGCTGGCGGTGGTCGTGGGGCTTGCGGTGTTTGCGCTGCTGTCGTGGACGCTCGGCCGCACCAAGATCGGCTTGCTGATTCGCGCCGGCGTGCAGGACCGCGAGATGGTCGAGGTGCTGGGCTACCGCATCCGGCGGCTGTTTGTCGGCGTCTTTGTCGTCGGCAGCGCGCTCGCTGGTCTGGGTGGCGTGATGTGGGGGCTGTACCAGCAAAGCGTGACGCCGCAAATGGGCGCGCAGGTCAATGTGCTGATCTTTATCGTCATCATCATCGGCGGCCTGGGCTCGACCGGCGGCGCGCTGATCGGCGCCTTGCTGGTCGGCCTGATGGCCAACTACACCGGCTTCCTGGTGCCCAAGGTGGCGCTGTTTTCCAACATCGCGCTGATGGTCGCTATTCTGCTGTGGCGCCCGCAAGGCGTCTATCCGGTTGCCAACCGCTAGGAAAAACAGCATGAACCATCCGAACCCCGCAGGCAACCCTGTCGGATTACGCTGCGCTAATCCGACCTACGTGGAGCAAATCCCGACCCATGTAGGTCGGGTTAGCCGCAGGCGTAACCCGACAACCACCCAACACAACCACGGTTCCGTAGGAATCGTAGGTCGGGTTAGCCAAAGGCGTAACCCGACAACCACGCAGCACAACCACGGTTCCGTAGGTCGGGTTAGCCAAAGGCATAACCCGACAATGCATTACCCGACAAGCGGCAAAAGAGCCCCATGTTAAAAACCCTGTTGTCCAATGATCTTCCGCGCAGCCGCGTACTGGCGGCACTGCTGCTGGTGTTGCTGGTGCTGCTCGCCGGTGCGCCATTCATCTTCCCTGGCGTGAAGGCGCTCAACGTGGCGGCCAAGGTGCTGGTGTTCATCGTGCTGGTCGCCTCCTTTGACCTGCTGCTGGGCTACACCGGCATTGTCAGTTTTGCCCACACCATGTTTTTCGGCATTGGTGCTTACGGCATTGCGATTGCCTGCACGCAGCTCGGCCCAACCTGGAGCGCGCTGGCGCTGGGCACGCTGTGCGCGCTGGCGCTGTCGTTTGTGCTGGCGCTGGTGGTCGGACTGTTCTCGCTGCGCGTGCGCGCCATCTTCTTTGCGATGATCACGCTGGCCGTGGCCTCTGCCTTCCTGACGCTGGCCTCGCAACTGTCCGACATCACCGGTGGCGAGGACGGTTTGAGTTTCAAGATCCCCGAGATCCTGTCACCCAGTTTTGAATTTGCCGACGCGCCTTTTATGGGCGTCGCGCTCGACGGCCGGCTGCTGTGCTACTACCTGCTGTTTGCGCTGGCCGTGCTGGCGCTACTGGCGCTGCTGCGCATCGTCAATTCGCCGTTTGGCCGCGTGCTGCAGGCGATCCGCGAGAACGAGTTTCGCGCCGAGGCGATCGGTTACCGGGTGGTGGTTTTCCGCACCACATCGAGTGTTCTGTCGGCGCTGTTTGCCTGCCTGGCCGGCGTCATGCTGGCGCTGTGGCTGCGCTATAACGGGCCCGACACCTCGCTCTCGTTCGAGATCATGATGGACGTGCTGCTGATCGTCGTGATTGGCGGCATGGGCACCATCTATGGCGCCGCCATTGGCGCCGCGCTGTTCATGGTGGCGCAAAGCTATCTGCAGGATTTGCTGCGCCTGGGCAGCGAGGCGACCGCCGCCTGGCCGTGGCTTTCCACCTTGCTGTCGCCGGACCGCTGGCTGCTCTGGCTCGGCGTGCTGTTTGTGCTTTCCGTCTATTACTTTCCGACCGGCGTCGTCGGTCGTTTGCGCGCCAAGGCGGTGAGAGCGGAGACGACAAAATGATTCATCCAAACGCGCTGGGCAACCTTGTCGGATTACGCTGCGCTAATCCGACCTACATCGAGCAGAGACGCGGACTCGTAGGTCGGGTTAGCCGAAGGCGTAACTCGACAGAGGCATCGGGTCGGGCCCGCGCCGGGGCAATTTCGGTAGGTCGGGTTAGCCGCAGGCGTAACCCGACAAAAGCGCAGGCGGGTAAATCATGAATCACACGGCACCCATGTCCTCGCACTACGTCACCTGTGCCGGGCGCGAGATTCACTACACCGAATGGGGCGCAGCCGAAGCGCCGGTGGTCGTTGCGTGGCACGGCCTGGCGCGCACCGGGCGCGACATGGACGAGCTGGCCCGCCACCTGAGCGAGCGCGGCTACCGCCTGATCTGTCCGGACATGCTGGGGCGCGGGTTGAGCCAATGGTCGGCGGCGCCGCAGCAGGAGTACTGCCTGCGGTTTTTTGCCCGCATCGCAGCCGGGCTGTTCGACCAGCTCGGCATAGAAAAAGCGCATTGGGTTGGCACCTCGATGGGCGGCGCCATCGGCACCGTCTGCGCGTCCGGACTGTTTGAGCCCGCCATGCGCCAGCGCATTCAAAGCCTGGTGCTCAACGACAACGCGCCGCAACTGGCCGACGCGGCGGTAGCGCGCATCCGCGCCTATGCCGGCAATCCGCCGGCGTTTGCCAGCGTGCTCGAACTCGAAGCCTTCTTTCGCCAGGTTTACAAGCCGTACGGCTGGCTCAGCGACGCCCAGTGGCGCAACCTCACCGACAGCTCGGCGCGGCGCCTGCCGGACGGCCGTGTCACGCCGCATTACGACCCGGCGATGGTGCAGCAGTTCATCCATCATCCAGACGACTACCTGATCTGGGACCACTACGACGCGCTGGCGTTGCCGCTGCTGTGCCTGCACGGTGCCGACTCCGACCTGGTGCTGCCCGAGACGGTGGCCGAGATGCGCCGGCGCG
The DNA here is from genome assembly GCA_031394895.1 of Betaproteobacteria bacterium. GTDB lineage: Bacteria > Pseudomonadota > Gammaproteobacteria > Burkholderiales > Burkholderiaceae_C > Rhodoferax. The sequence goes on along the minus strand of JANNUE010000269.1, from coordinate 193 downwards.
GCCCCGGCCTGCTGGGACTGCTGCAAGTCATCGACGTCCCCGGTTGCGGCCATGCACCGGCGCTCAATGTGCCGGGTCAACTGACTCCGATCACCGATTTCATTGACGCGGTGCAGGCACAAACCACACCCCTGTCATTGCAAGTAACCACCGACGCGGTAGATCCGTCATTGCGAGGAGCGTAGCGACGCGG
>JANNUE010000268.1:0-15979 GCA_031394895.1 Betaproteobacteria bacterium | reverse complement strand
CGCTGCTGCGCCTGTCACTCAATATCGCCTCCACGCGCGTGGTGCTGCTCAATGGCCACACCGGGCCGGATGCGGCCGGCAAGGTGATCGAGGCGTTCGGCCACTTCCTGGTCGGCGGCAACTTTGCCGTCGGCGTCATGGTCTTCATCATTTTGGTGGTGATCAACTTCATGGTCATCACCAAGGGCGCGGGGCGCATTGCCGAGGTTGGCGCGCGTTTCACGCTCGACGCGATGCCGGGTAAACAGATGGCGATCGACGCCGACCTGAATGCCGGTCTGATTGGCGAAGACGTGGCGCGCAAGCGCCGCGCCGAAGTGGCGCAGGAAGCCGACTTCTACGGTTCGATGGACGGTGCCAGCAAGTTCGTGCGCGGCGACGCGGTCGCCGGCCTGCTGATTTTGGTGATCAACATCGTTGGCGGTCTGATCATCGGCGTCGGTCAGCACGGGCTCGATTTCTCGACCGCGGCAACCACCTACACGCTGCTGGCCATCGGTGACGGGCTGGTGGCGCAGATTCCGGCGCTGGTCATCTCCACCGCCGCCGGCGTGATTGTCTCGCGCGTGACCACCGACGAGGATGTCGGTGGTCAGCTCACCGGTCAGCTCTTTGCCAATCCGCAGGTGCTGTTTCTGACCGCCGGCGTGATCGGCATGATGGGCCTGATTCCGGGCATGCCGAACCTGGCCTTTTTACTGATTGCCGGCGGCCTGATCTGGTTTGGCCGGCGCGTACAGCAACGCACAGCGACCAGCGCCAGCCTGAAGGCAGCTACCGCCGTGCCTGCGCCGGTTGCGCCGGAACCGCAGGAAGCCAGCTGGGACGACGTGGCGCTGGTCGATCCGCTCGGGCTCGAAGTCGGCTACCGGCTGATCTCGCTGGTGGACAGCGCACAAAACGGCGAGCTGCTCGGTCGCATCAAGAGCATTCGCAAGAAATTTGCCCAGGACATCGGTTTTCTGGTGCCGGTGGTGCATGTGCGCGACAACCTCGAGATCAAACCCAACGCCTACGTCATCAAGCTCAAGGGCGTGCAAATTGGTCGCGGCGAAGCGATGCCCGGCCAATGGATGGCGATCAACCCGGGCCAGGTCAGCGCCAGCCTGCCCGGCACCCAGACGCGCGACCCGGCGTTCGGCCTGCCGGCGATCTGGATCGACGGCAGCTTGCGCGAGCAGGCCAACGTCTATGGCTACACGGTGGTCGATGCCAGCACCGTGGTGGCGACCCACCTCAATCACCTGATTCACACGCATGCCGCCGAGCTGCTCGGACGTCAGGAAGTGCAGCAGTTGCTCGACCGCATCGGCAAGGAACTGCCGCTGCTGATCGAAGGCCTGGTGCCCAAGACGCTGTCGCTGACCACCGTGCAAAAGGTGCTGCAAAACCTGCTCGATGAAGGCGTGCCGATCCGCGACATGCGTACCATTCTGGATGTGCTGGCCGAGCATGCCCCGAGCGTGACCGACACCACCGAGCTGACTTCGCTGATCCGGTTGGCGCTGGGGCGCTCCATCGTGCAGCAGGTGTTCCCCGGCAACGAAGAACTGCAGGTAATTGGCCTGGACGCTTCGCTCGACCGCGTGCTCCAGCAGGCGCTGACCAACAGCAAGGGTCTGGAGCCCGGCCTGGCCGACAGCCTGTTGCGCGAAACCCAGTCGGCGATGGCGCGCCAGGCGAATCTGGGACTGGCGCCGGTGCTCGTCGTGCAGCATCCGCTGCGCGTGTTGCTGGCGCGCTTTCTGCGCCGCAGCCTGCCGCAGCTCAAAATATTTTCGCACGCAGAGATACCGGACAACTGCACCATCAAAGTCACCGCAACGATCGGAGGTAGAGCTTGAACACCCGAACCCAGCCCGGCCCGGCCAGTTCCCGCTTCGTGGCGCCGTCGGTGCGCGAGGCGTTGCGCCTGGTGCGCGAACAACTCGGTTCCGACGCGATCATCCTGTCGAACCGGGTGACGTCGCAAGGGGTCGAGATCGTCGCCAGCACGGCCGACGCCACGCCAGTGCCGCCACGGCGCGTGCCGGCGCAACGCAGGTCCGCAACCGGCGGCGCTGCCGCTGGCGAAAGCACCGCACCTGCCAGGCGCGCAAGCGACGCCGAGGCCGACGCGATCAGTTCGAAGGTCGATGCGATGCGCAGCCTGATCGATGAACAACTGGCAGAGCGCGCCTGGACGCAAGCAAAGAAACGCGAGCCGCTGCGCGGCCACTTGCTGCGCATGCTGCTCGGGGCCGGATTTAGCGCGCGGCTGGCCAAAGACCTGCTGGCGAAGCTGCCACAGGGGCAGAGCCTGGCCAGCGGAATTGAGTATGTCAAGTCGATGCTGGCGCTGCAGTTGCCGATGATCGAGAGCGAAGAAACGTTAATGCGTGACGGTGGCGTGTACGCGCTGATGGGGCCGACCGGGGTTGGCAAAACCACCACGACCGCCAAGCTGGCGGCGCGCTGCGTGATGCGCTTCGGCTCTGCCAAACTGGCGCTGGTCACAACCGACAGCTACCGCATTGGCGCCTACGAGCAGTTGCGCATCTATGGCCAGATTCTGGGTGTCTCGGTGCACGCGGTGAAAGACGCAGCCGATCTGGAGCTGGTGCTGGCCAACCTGCGCGACAAGCACATGGTGCTGATTGACACCGTGGGCATGAGTCAGCGCGACCGTGCCGTGTCCGACCAGGTCGCGATGCTGTGCGGTGCCAGCCGACCGGTCAAGCGGCTGCTGCTGCTCAATGCTTCCAGCCATGGCGACACGCTCAATGAAGTGGTGCACGCCTATCGCCACGGCGAACACGGCGACGCTGGCAACGAGCTGGCTGGTTGCATTTTCACCAAGGTCGATGAAGCCACCCATCCGGGCGTGATGCTCGATATGGCGATTCGCTACCAGTTGCCGGTGCACTATGTCTCGAACGGTCAAAAGGTTCCGGAGGACTTGCAGCTGGGCGACCGCGGCGCGCTGATTGACAGCGTGTTTCAGCCCAGGAGCCGGCGCTCGCTGTTCGTCGCCGCCGAGGCCGATCTGGAACAGGCGCAGCAGCCCGTGCCGCCGGCTGTCGTGCAAGCAGTGCCGGTGCCCGTGTCGGCGCCGGCGTCGCCGCCAGCCTCCGTGCCGGCATCGGCGGCGCTGCCGGTGGCCGCTGCCAGCGCCGCGCCCGTACCGCAGTCGCGCCCGCAGTCGCAATGCCAGCAGCTGATCGAGGTGCTGACACACGATGCGCAGGAGATTACGACGACCACCAACGCACTGGCTGGCGCGCACATCGGCTTCAACGAGATTCGCGCGCTGTGGCCCCAGTTTTGCGACGAGCAGGTCGCGCCGGGGCAGATTGCGCAGGCGCTGGCAGCACAGGCCGGCGCCGACAGTTTTGTCAGCTGCAGTGATCACGTGCTGTGCGTCGCGCGCGAGCTCGCCGTGCCAACCCGTGCCGCCGTCAGCGCCGAGCTCATCGGCACGCTGGTGTTGTCAGACCGTACCGGCCTGCCGTTCGCGGCGCCCAACCCGATGCTCGCGGGTGCCGCGCCAGCGGGCTTGGCGCAGCTCGGCTGGGTGCAGCCCCCCAGTTTTGCCAAACCGGTGGTGCATCTGCTGGGCGCGCTGCCGTCGACCGAACTGATGCTGCAATGGCAAGCCAGCGGCATTCTGTGGGCCGCCAGTTGCACGGCGCAAACGCTGCAGCAGTTCGGCAAGACGGCGACCAGTCTGTTCTTCAGCAAACCGGTACCCACGCTGTACCGCAACAAGCCGGCCTGGCTGTCGGTGGCGCTGATGCCACTGCGGTTGCGCCCCGAACTGCAGCCCGGCGTGGCGCTGACAGCGGCGGCCTCGCTCAAGCTGCGCTGCGCGGTGCGGCGCATTGTCGATGTGGAAAGTGGCGAGCCGCTGGCGCACGACTACGTGCTGGCAAGCGGCGCCACCGGGGCCAGCGCGCAGCAAATGGCGCAATGGCCCGGCTGGCGCGACGCGACCGAGCCGTATTTCAAGCTGCTCGCCCAGAGCATTGCGCAACTCGCACTGGAAGCACCGGCGACGGCGCTAGCGGGTGGCAAGCGCATGCTGCTGAGCGGGCAGGTCGCCAACACGGTGTTTCTGTTGCAACGCAAGGACGATGCCTGGGCGCAAGCGGCGCAACAGGTGCTGGCGCAACTCAGCGGACGCTTCTTTGCACCCGACCAGCCCGTGCCCGCCAGCGTGTTGCTCGAAGGCCTGGGCAAGCTGCTGGTGCTGCTCGATACGAGCGACGGCGACGACGCAGCAGCGCAGTCGGCGCGCGCCGTGGCAGTGGCGCAGAACTGAAGAGATAGCGATGAAAAATGCCATGACTGATCAGGCTGACGGCTTGCGCCGGCTGATGGCCGACAGCGCCGGCCGGCTGGTCGCGCTGCTGGGCAGTGACGCGAGCGACGATGCCGTTGGCGTCACCCGCAACCTGGTGGCCGCGCTGGTGCGTCAGGGCAAGCAGGTGCTGCTGCTCGACGAGAGCGCCGGCGCGCCTGCCACCGAGTTACAGCGCCAGGGCCGGCTGGTACTGGTGCATGCCGTGTTGAACCAGCATGGTGCGCTGTCGCCATTGGCGGCCCAGGCCGATCACATCGTGGTGACGCTGCAGCCCAACGCGGCGTCGATCAAGCAGGCCTATGGCTGCATCAAGAAACTGCACCAGGCGCACCCATCGCGGCGCCTGCGCGTGCTGGTCAACGCCGCCTCCGATGTGACCGAGGCCCAGCGCATACTGGCCAACCTGGCGCAAACCTGCCAACGCTATCTCTCGCTGTCGCTCGACAGCGCAGGCTGGGTCAGGGTTGACCCGCTGATTGCCCGGGCCCGCGAGCTCAACCTGACCGTGGTCGAGGCCTTTCAGACCAGCCCGGCGGCGATCGATTTTTGCCGGGTTGCCGCCGACTTGCTGCAGTGGCCGTGCCCGCCAGCGAGCGTCGCCAAGTCGGTACGTCCGGCCGCCGCGACGCAGCGCCAGCCGGCCGACCGACCTGGAGTCGGCCAGTCAGTGATGGCGCGATGAATATGCCAACCGTTTAGAAAGCAGGAGTACTCCGCAATGTACACAGCCGAGGGGAAACTTTCCAAGTCAGGGCAGACTGATCTGTTGACGCAGTACGCATCACTGGTGCGACGACTGGCGCTGCAGCTGATTGCCAAGCTGCCGGCCAACGTCGAACTCGATGACCTGATCCAGGCCGGCATGCTCGGCCTGCTCGACGCCGCGAACCGCTATCAGGACGACCAGGGCGCCAAATTCGAGACCTACGCCAGCCAGCGAATTCGTGGCGCCATGATGGACGAGTTGCGTGCCAACGACTGGGTCTCGCGCGGCCTGCGCCAGTCCTCGCGCAATGTTGCCAAGGCGGTGCACAGCAGTGAGCAAAAACACGGAAGGGCGCCGACCGAAGGCGAGATTGCCAACGAGATGCAGCTGTCGCTGCAGGCCTATCAGCAACTGCTGCAGGAGATTCACGGTTGCCAGCTGGTGTACTACGACGACTTCTATCGCAACGACGAGGAAAACGTATTTCTGGACCAGCAGGCGCGCGGCGACTGCAATGACCCGTCGCACAACAACGGTCCGCTCGAGCGCCTGCTGGAGGACGGCCTGCGCCAGCGGCTGATCAACGCGATTGAAGCCATCCCGCAGCGCGAACGCCTGCTGCTCGGACTGATGTACGAAGAGGAACTCAACCTGCGCGAGGTTGGCGCCGTGATGGAAGTCAGCGAATCGCGCGTTTGCCAGTTGCACAGCCAGGCGATCAGCCGGCTGCGCGGGATTTTGATTGCGGATGTGAAGGGCTGATACGGTCTGGCGTTGAGAGATTCAGCGCTGTGCCGCCGTGTGGGCGCAGCGCGGCAACCCGACAATGACGCAACGCCGGTTCGCCAATAACGTCGGATTACGCTGCGCTAATCCGACCTACAGGGATGAGGTACGTCGGGTTAGCGCAGGGTCAGACGCGGTAGGTCGGGTTAGCGCAGGGTCAGACGCGGTGCGTCGGGTTAGCGCAGGGTCAGACCCGGTAGGTCGGGTTAGGCCGCAGGACGTAACCCGACAACTCCGGCATGCGCCCTTGGACTTTATGACGCTGCACCGCAGTGCTCTTGCAAGCGAGTTCGCAGATGACGATCGGCGCGCCAACAAACTTGGGTCAGCGTGCTTCAGCCCAGACCGAGGCTGCTGCCTTGTGTCGCACCGCTATGGTGGGTGCCATTGGGACCATAGAGTGGCTTGCCGGTGGCTTGTAGAAAAGCAATCGACTGCCGCGTGAACTCCAGATGGGTGTGAATCATCACGCCATTGCGATGGTTGCTCTGGCGTGCCTGCGCCGCGCGCTGCTGCAACTCGCTCCAGGCTTTGTGCAGCGCCTTGCCGCCAATCGACACGGCGGCCTCGACGCCGCTGCGATCGGGCGCAAAACCCTGCGCCAACTGCTCGGCCTCGCGCTGGCTGCGCAACTGCACAATGGCGTCGGCCTGTTGGGACTTGCGCTCGGCCAGTTCCGGCAACGTGGCGAAATTGCCATCGGTCATGGCCTGCGCTTCCTGGTCCAGCAACTCGATAAAGCTGCCGATGGCGGCAGCCTCCCGGTTCATGTGTTGCAGTAGTAACTCGCTCATGGTGTCTTCGTGCTCAACAAGTCGCGCACCGTGCTCAGCAGGCCGTCAGCGATCTTTTCGGTGTTGACGTGGTAGCTGCCGGCGCTGATGTTGGCGCGAATCTCGGCCACCCGACCGACGTCAAAGTCGGCACTGGTGGAAGCCGGTCGCGCCGGCGCGACCTCTGCCGTGCGCACTGGCGCTGGCGCACTGGCGACGCCCGGATTCTTGTCGGCGACCAGTGGCGACGGGTTCGCCAGACTGTTCAGGCGAGAGACTTCTGGAGAGATTTTCATGGTGTATTCCTCAAACGGCTTCTCGGGATAACGGCGGTCTGGCGAAAAACTTTAGGCCATCCTAACAAAAACACCAAAAATTAGTTCAATCGTTCAATTTCACCACTGGGCGCGACCTTGCCGCTGACCAATAGGCCACCCTGGAGCTTGACCTGAATCATGGAACCGACCGAGGCGCTGGTCATCGCCTTGCCCTCGGTGCTGACCACAAAGCCGGCCCCTTTACTGACCAGTTTGACGTTTTGCCCCTGCTGCACCAGCGCCGCGCCGCGCAGTGATTCCCGGCGGATCGGCGCGCCTGAAGCGATCGGGTTGAGCGCCGTCGCGCCCTCAAGCTGCACTGCGTCCACGATAACGCTCCGTGGCAGGGCGGTCAAATCACCTTCGCGCAGCGCCACGTCGGCGCTCGTCAGCGTGGTGCCGAAGTCAATCTGGCGCGCGGCAACATAGTAGGGGCCGAGTACCGCGATGTAGGCCGGCACATAACGGGTCCATGCCGGGCTGGTCTGGCAACGCACGCCGACCGAGATACGCCCCCACAGCCGCATGCCGCCGGGCAGGAACGCCTGCACCGCGTCGCACGGTGGCAGCGCCGCAGTGGCCGGCGCGTCAATGCGGATATCGACCTTGCCGGGCAGGCCGAGCGTCTGCCCGACCAGAAAGGACTCGATTGCGGCGTGCGCGGTGGTAGATGCGGCCGGCACTGCCGGTCTGGCGAACGCGCCCGGGCTCGCCAACAGGAGCGGCACTGCGAGCGTCGCCATGCTGAGCAACCAGCCGTGTCTTGCCATCTTCATGCGCCCCTCCTGAAGCAACAATGACGCGCCATAAGTCGTGTGCGTCAGCCAGTGAAAGATGACGTCATTTTAGAGATTGGGGTGGCGCCAACATCGTTGAATTGGAGCTTGAAACGCCATCTGTTCGGGTGATTGCAAGAGGGCGCGCTACCTACAATTATTTCTCAGCAAGAGTCTGGATTGGTCCAGGCAACTGCCTTCCACCGAGGGGAACAAATTGATCGACAAACTGGATTCATCCCTTCGCTTCCATCAGGAGGCACTCAATCTGCGCGCGGCGCGACAGGAAGTCCTGTCGGCCAATATCGCGCATGCCGACACCCCCAATTACAAGGCACGCGACATCGATTTCAACGCCCGCTTGACGCAGGCGCTTGAGCGCGGACGACCGGCGCAGTCGCTGGCGCTGGCTGGCACCTCGACCAGACATCTGGCAGGCGGGGTGACTGCGGGCGCGACAGCTGATTTGCTGTATCGCACACCGACTCAATCAAGCATCGACGGCAACACGGTCGAGATGGATGTAGAGCGTGTCCATTTTGCCGACAACTCCCTGCGCTACGAGATGAACCTGACGGTGGTCAGTGGCAGGATCAAATCGATGTTGGCTGCCATCCAGTCCTGACTTGAATCGCAACGCGGAGTTAAACCATGCCTGTTTCCAACACCTCGCTCGGTATTTTCCAGATTGCGGGCTCCGCCATGACGGCGCAGTCGCAGCGCATGAACGTCACCGCCAGCAACCTGGCCAACGCCGACAGCGTGAGCGGCCCGGATGGACAGCCGTATCGGGCGCGCCAGGTGGTGTTCGAGGTGGCGGCGCCGCCGGGGCAGGAGATCGGCGGGGTGCGAGTCAGCGGCGTGATCGAGGACCCGTCGCCGCTGCGTCTGCAGCACGATCCACAGAATCCACGCGCCAACGCCGAAGGCTATGTCGCCATGCCCAACGTCAATGTGGTCGAGGAAATGGTCAACATGATTTCCGCCTCGCGTTCTTACCAGGCCAATGTCGAGGTGCTCAACACCGCCAAGTCATTGATGCTCAAGACCCTGTCAATCGGCCAGTAACGCGATCGACAAGCCGCCGCCCCACTCACAGGAACATCATCATGACCGTCAATGCAGTCACCCCCTCTGCCAGCACCAGTGCAACCGCTTCGCCGGCCTCGACGTCGCCCACCAGTGCCGACAGCGAACAGCGTTTTCTCAAGCTGCTGGTGACGCAGCTCAACAACCAGGATCCGCTCAATCCGCTCGACAACGCCCAACTCACGTCGCAACTGGCACAGATGAGCACCGTCAGCGGCATTGAAAAGCTCAATACCGCATTTCAGTCATTGCTGGCGCAATCGGGCTCCGGACAGGTGCTGCAATCGGCTGGGCTGATTGGTCGCACGGTGCTGGTACCGGGGCAGGCACTGGCGCTGCAGCAAGGCGCCGCAGTGCCGTTTGCCGTTGAACTGCCGGCCGGTGCCGAATCGGTCAAGGTCAGCGTTAGCGATGCAGCCGGTCACACGGTTCGCAGTTTTGACCTGGGTACCTTGCCACCCGGTGTCAAGACCGTGGCTTGGGACGGTTTGGGCGATAACGCGGCAGCGCTCGCCGACGGCTCCTACACCGTCAACGTGGTGGCCAGCAATGGCGGGACAGCAGCGCCAGCGAGCGCGCTGACCTATCAAAAAGTGACCAGTGTGGCGCAGGGCAGCAGCGGCGTTTCGCTGGAACTGGCGGCTGGTGCCAGAGCCAGTCTCAGTGACGTCAGGCAGATTCTCTGAAGCGGCTGGCAACACCAGTCAGCTTGATCTCAACTTCCATTTCAAACTAAAGGAAATATCATGGGTTTCGCACAAGGGGTAAGTGGTCTGAATTCAGCCGCCAGCAATCTCGACGTGATCGGCAACAACATTGCCAACGCGGGAACTTTTGGCTTCAAGTCGGGCAGCGTGCTGTTCTCCGACGTGTTTGCTGGTTCGCAGGTCGGCCTGGGTACCCAGGTGTCCGGTCTTTCACAGAATTTCGCATCAGGCACGGTGCAAAGCACTACCCGACCGCTCGATTTGGCGATTGTCAACGGAGACGGCTTTTTCCGACTCAGCAGTGTCGGCGGTGAAGTGTCCTATTCACGCAATGGGCAATTCAATATGGACAAGGATGGCTACCTGATCAACGGAGCCGGTTTGCGATTGACCGGCTATCAGGTCGGTGCCAATGGCAACCTCTCTGGAGGCAGCCCGGCGCCGCTGCAAATGCCAACCGGCGCGATGGCGCCGAAAGCGACCCAGACGGTCGGCGCCCAGTTCGACCTGACCTCGGGCAGCGCGGTGCCGGTCGGCGCCTTCGATGCTGCCGATTCGAGCACCTATAACTATGCCAATTCGGTCACGATCTTTGATTCACTTGGCAATTCTCACGAGCTATCGACGTTCTTTGTCAAGACCGCCGCCAACAACTGGGACGTCTATGCGACCGCTGACGGCCAGACCCTGGCTACCGGCGGCGCCTTTGGTCCGGCCGGCAAGATTGGTTCGCTCGCGTTCGATACCAACGGCATCATGACCGCGCCGGTCGGCGGTCTGCTGAGTTTTGCCAATCTCCAGTTTGCCAACGGCTCATCGGCGATGCCGGTGAACGTGAATGTCACTGGCACCACCCAGTATGGCAACGTCAACGGCGTCAAAAAACTGACGCAAGATGGCTACACCTCGGGCCAACTGTCGCAGTTTGCCATCGGTCAGGATGGTGTGATCGAAGGCAAGTACTCGAACGAGCAGACCATGACGCTCGGACAGGTCGTGTTGACTTCGTTTTTGAATCCGAACGGACTGCAATCAAAGGGCGAAAACGTCTGGTCAGAGACCGCGACCTCCGGCCAGCCATTGACCGGGACGCCCGGCTCCGGTACCAAGTTGGGCGCACTTTCGTCCGGCGCACTGGAGGCGTCCAACGTTGACCTGACCGCCGAGCTGGTGAATCTGATCATCGCCCAGCGCACCTACCAGGCCAATGCCCAGACCGTCAAGACGCAGGATCAGGCGACGCAGACGCTGATCAACATGCGTTGAGCGGGTAACGCCGGCTGACAGGATAGGCCACAGTGTCAAAACATAAGCAGGAACAGCCATGGACCGGATGATCTATGTGGGCATGAGCGGCGCCAAGCAGGCGCTGGAGCAGCAGGCCTCGGTTGCCAACAACATGGCGAATGTTTCGACGCCGGGCTTTCGCGCGCAGCTCAACAATTTCCGCGCGGTGCCGGTGGTCGGCGACGCGTTGGCTACGCGCGCCATGGTGGTCGCCGAGACACCGGGTGCCGACATGCGCGCTGGTGCGCTGATCAAGACCGGACGCGCGCTTGACGTCGCCGTCCAGGGGGACGGCTGGCTGACGGTGCAGATGCCCGATGGCGGCGAGGCGTACACCCGGGTCGGCAATCTGCAACTCGGCGCCAACGGTCAATTGCTGACGATGGAGTCGCGCCCGCTACTCGGCAGTGACGGCCCGCTGGTGGTGCCGCCCGGCTCGTCGCTGGTGGTGACGGGTGAGGGTATGGTTAGCGCGCTCGGCCCGGGCGAGTCGATCCAGGGGGCGGCCGAAGTGGGGCGCCTCAAGCTGGTCAACCCGGCAGTGGCTGATCTGGAGCGGGGCGACGATGGTTTTTTCCGGATGCGCGCCGGCGCGCCGGCGCCGCAGGCTGATCCGAAAGTGCGCCTGCTCAGCGGCACGCTGGAGGGCAGCAACGTCAACCCGGTGGCAGTGATGGTTGACATGATTGCCAACGCACGTCGCTTCGAGATGCAGATGAAGACGCTGCAGACGGCCGAAAGCAACGACCAGCAAGCCAACAAACTGCTGGCCAGCAACTGATTGAGCCGGCACTGGTTCAACCGCCCTGACACCCCCACCGTGACCATCCCTTCGCAGGAGTTCTTAGCATGATCCGTTCCCTCTCAATCGCAAAAACAGGTCTCGATGCGCAGCAAATGCAGCTCGACGTGGTGGCCAATAATCTGGCCAACGTCGGCACCACCGGCTTCAAGCGTTCGCGCGCGGTGTTCGAGGATCTGATGTACCAGAACATCCGCCAGAGCGGCGGCCAGACCTCGGACCAGACGCGCATGCCGTCGGGCCTGCAGCTTGGCACCGGTGTGCGCATTGTCGCAACCGAACGCATTCATTCGCAGGGCAATCAGACCAAGACCGACAACCCGAAAGACGTCTCCATCAGCGGCGGTGGCTTCTTTCAGGTGCTGATGCCCGACGGCAGCACGGCTTACACCCGCGACGGCTCGTTCCAGACCGACCAGAATGGTCAACTGGTGACGGCCAGCGGTTTTGCGGTGCAGCCGGCCATCACGCTGCCGCAAGGCACCACCAGCATGACGATTGCCAGCGACGGCACGGTCTCCGTGGTGCAGGCTGGCAGCACCACCAGCGTGCAGGTGGGCCAGATCCAGCTGGCGACCTTTGTCAATCCGGCCGGTTTGCAGTCTGCAGGTGCCAACCTGCTGGTGGAAACCGATGCTTCCGGCGGTGCCAGCCAAAGCGCGCCGGGACAGAACGGCGCCGGCAACCTGAATCAGGGCTATATCGAGACATCGAATGTCAATGTGGTCGAAGAGCTGGTCAACATGATTCAGACGCAGCGCGCCTATGAAATCAACAGCAAGGTGGTGCAGACTTCCGACCAGATGCTGGCGCGTCTGGCGCAGTTGTGAAACCCATCCAGATGACCAGCCGTTGCGTCATTTGCTGCACCATGCTGGCCACTGTGCTGCTGGGTGGCTGTGCCCCGATGTCGCGTGAGCCGCTGGTGCAGTTGCCGATGACGGCGCGTGCCGATCAGACACGGGCGCAGCCGCCGGTCAACGGTGCGATCTACCAAACCGGTTTCGGCGCGCAGGCGCTGTTTGAAGACCGCAGGCCGCGCTACGTCGGCGACATCCTGACCATCGTGGTCAGCGAGAACGTCAATGCCAGCAAGAACTCGGCCGCCAATGCCAGTCGCAGCGGCAGCGGCAGTGCCGACCTGTCCGCCATTCCCGGCATTGCAGGTGGCCTGTTCTCAAGTACCCAAAAGATCAGTGGCGCGGGCAAGAATGTGCTCAGCGCCAAGGGCGGCGCAAATGCCGCCAACACCTTCAACGGCGTGATCACGGTGACCGTGGTTGAAGTGTTGCTCAACGGCAATTTGCTCGTCAGCGGAGAAAAACAGTTGCTGGTCAACCAAGGCACCGAGTTCATCCGTTTTTCGGGTGTCGTCAATCCGCGTACCGTCAGCGCCAGCAACACGGTGCCGTCGAATCTGGTGGCCGACGCCAGGATCGAATACAGCGCCAAAGGCTACATCGACGAAGCGCAAACCATGGGCTGGTTGCAGCGCATCTTCCTTAACGTACTGCCATTTTGAGGCTGCACGCCATGCTTATCGCACTGCACCACCCGTTCCCTGCCATCCGCCGGCTGGCCATCGCCGGCTTGCAGGCCTGCCTGCTGCTGGGCGCCTTGCTGGCGCTGCCAGTGCAGGCGGAGCGGCTGAAGGATCTGGCCAGCATTCAGGGCGTGCGCGACAACCCGCTGATCGGCTACGGGCTGATCGTTGGCCTGGACGGCAGTGGCGACCAGACGATGCAAACGCCGTTCACGACGCAAAGTCTGAACAACATGCTGGGCCAGCTCGGCATCACGGTGCCGCCCGGCACCAATATGCAGCTCAAAAACATTGCCGCTGTGATGGTGACCGCCGTGTTGCCAGCGTTTGTGCGCCCCGGTCAGAGCATCGACGTCACCGTCTCTTCGCTCGGCAACGCCAAGAGCCTGCGCGGAGGCACGCTTTTGATGACACCACTCAAAGGCTCGGACGGCCAGGTCTATGCGCTGGCGCAGGGCAATATGGTGATTGGCGGCGCCGGTGCTTTGGCCGGTGGCAGCAAGGCCCAGGTCAACCAGCTCCTGTCCGGGCGCATACCCGGCGGCGCCCTGGTCGAGCGCGCGATCGACTCGCCGCTCGGCGCCGATGGCAGCTTTACGCTGGAACTCAACACCACAGACTTCGGCACGGTCGAAAGAGCGGTCGATGCGATCAACGCGGGCCTCGGTGCCGGCACCGCGATCGCGATCGACGCCCGCGTGATCAAGGTCCGGGCGCCGGAGCGGCCGCAAGACCGTGTGTTCTTCCTGGCCCGGGTGGAAAACATTCAGGTGACGCCGGCACAGGCGCAGGCCAAGGTGGTGATCAATGCCCGCACCGGATCGGTTGTCATGAACCAGGCGGTGCGCATTCTCGACTGTGCCGTGGCGCACGGCAGCCTGAGTGTGGTGATTAATACCGAGCCGCTGGTCAGCCAGCCCAACGCACTCTCGGGCGGCGACACCGTCGTGACCCAGAGTTCGAAGATCGAACTCAATCAGGGTGGGGCCGCGCTGCAGATGGTGCGCGGCGGCGCGTCGTTGGCCGACGTCATCAAGGGGCTCAACACGCTGGGCGCCAACGCGCAGGACCTGGTCTCCATCCTGCAGGCCATGAAGGCGGTTGGCGCGCTGCGCGCCGAGCTCGAGATCATTTAGGGCAACCGATGAACAGCGCTGGCCTGTCCAATCTCAACAGCGACGCGACCAGCGCCGGCGTGCTCGACCAGCGCCTGTCGCTTGACGTGCAGGGCGTCGATGCGTTGCGCCGCACAGCGCGCAACTCACCACAGGAAGGGCTTAAGCAGGCGTCCAAGCAGTTTGAAGTGCTGTTCATGCAGATGGTGCTCAAGAGCATGCGCGAAGCGACCCCGTCCGACGGCATGTTCTCCAGCCAGCAGGAAAAGATGTACACATCGATGCTGGACCAACAACTCGCGCAGAACCTGTCCGGGCGCGGCCTGGGTCTGGCGCAAGCGATGTTTGCCCAACTCGAGCGCAGCATGGGTGCACCCGCCGCAGCCGCCCCGCCGCTCGCACCGGGCGTGCCCGCGACCGGCGGCGCACCGTCTGTACCGGCCGCGCCGCCGGCACCCGCTGCACCAGCGGCCGCGGCGCCACTGACACGTGCGCCGGACCTCGCGTTCTATGAAGCAGCAACGGCACAAGCCACGCTCAGCCGCAGTGTCTTGCCGCAGGCGCATGTGGAGCAGTTTGTCGCCCGTATGTTGCCGGCGGCCCAGCGCGCCAGCGAGCAAAGCGGCGTGCCGGCGCAATTGATCATGGCGCAGGCCGCGCTCGAATCAGGTTGGGGCCGGCGCGAGATACTGTGCGCCGATGGCAGTTCCAGCCACAACCTGTTTGGCATCAAGGCCGACAAGAGCTGGAAAGGTCCGGTGGTCGAAACCAGCACCACCGAATTCATCAACGGCGTGGCACAAAAGACGCGCGCCACGTTTCGCGTCTATGGCTCGTACGACGAAGCGTTCGCTGACTATGCCAAATTCATGCTCACCAACCCGCGTTATGCCAACGTGCTGGCGACGCCGGATCCGGCGGCAGCGGCGCACGGCCTGCAGCGCGCCGGTTACGCCAGCGACCCGCAATACGGCGGCAAGCTGGTTCGCATCATGAAGCAAATGACCTGATCACCCCATCACTATAAGTATCGACATGCAGGAGACCATCATCAAAACCAACCCAATCCCGACCGCAGCAGCGGATGCGCCTGAGCGCGCGCGGAACCCCTCCTTTATCCCATTGGCCCATACCGTCACGGTCTGGGCCAGCGCCGCCGTTTTCGTGGTGACGGTGCTGGCACTGGTGATTTTCTACGTCTATGTTTCGTCGCAGCAGCAGCGCGCCGCCGCCCAATACGCCAACGCCAAAACGGAGGGTATTGCGCGCTCGCTCGACGTCTTTGAGCAGACCATGAAGTTGACGGCGGAAAACGCATTCGGTGTGTTCCGCCGCGAGTTCGGGGCGACCTTCGTCGTCGGTGACGCAACCAAGGGCACACTGACCAATTACGGCACTCTGATCAACGACAACACGACCGAGGTGGACATGTTCACGCGTGACTATCCGCGTGGCAGCGCCGCCGTGCTGGCAGTACAGGGCGAGGAGTTTCGCGTCATCACCACCACCGACACCAACAAGTCAGGCGAGCGGGCGGTTGGCACGCTGCTCGACCGCAAGAGCGGCGCTTACGCTGCGCTGCGCGCCGGCAAGAAGTTTGTCGGTCGTGTCACGCAGTCCGGGCGTCCCTACATGACGGTCTATGAGCCGGTGCGCGACGGCGCCAATCAAGTCGTTGCGGCGATCTACATTGGTCTGGACATCTCGCGCCAGCAGGAGAGCCTGAGCGCGGCGGC
>JANNUE010000246.1:0-21097 GCA_031394895.1 Betaproteobacteria bacterium | reverse complement strand
CACAAAGTGAGCGGCTGGGACGACCCGCGCATGCCAACCATAGTCGGCCTGCGCCGGCGCGGCTACACGCCCGAGGCGATTCAGTTATTTTGTGAGCGCATTGGCGTCACCAAGAGCGACAACTGGATTGACTATTCCACGCTGGAAGGCTGCCTGCGCGAAACGCTGGACGTCTGCGCCCCGCGCGCCATGGCCGTGCTGGACCCGGTAAAACTGGTGCTGACCAATTGGGACGAGGTCATGGGCAAGCCGCAAGACAGCCGGCAAGCGGATGTCGGCAAGCTCGACGATTGCAGCGCCCCGCTGCACCCGCACCTGCCCGAGCTGGGCCGGCGCCATTTCAAAATCGGCAACGAAGTGTGGATCGAGCGCAGCGACTTCGAAGAGGCGCCGCCCAAAGGTTTCTTCCGCCTGTTCCCCGGCAACAAGGTGCGCCTCAAATACGGCCATGTGATCGAGTGCACCGGCTGCATCAAGGACGGCGGCGGCAAGATCACGCAAGTGCTGGCCAAGCTGATCCCCGACACCAAGAGCGGCACACCGGGCAGCGACGCGGTCAAGGTCAAAGGCGTCATCACCTGGGTCGCCGTGGCCGACGGCCTGCGCGCCGAAGTGCGCCTCTACGACCGCCTGTTCACCGAGGCGCAACCCGACGCCGGGGGCAAAGACTTCATCGAAGGCCTGAACCCGAACAGCCTGAAAGTGGTGACGGCTTTTGTTGAGCCATCACTGGCCGCAGCCAAGCCCGACGACAAGTTCCAGTTTGAGCGCCACGGCTACTTCGTCGCCGACCGCGTCGATCATGCGCCGGGCAAACCGGTGTTTAATCTGGCGGTGGGGTTGAGGGATGGGTGGGGGAAGTAGCGCTGTGCAGACAACCGACTACTTTCGCAACGATGTCATGGTCAAACGACCGTACATCAAGCCGGAGTGGCTTGAGCTCGCGTTGTCCAAGCCAGTGCGCCGTGAGGTTCAAGCCGATGACGGTCGCATCCGCCATTGGGTGTGGATCGAGGAACTGAGCCGCTATCTGCGTGTGGTCACACTCGCAGACGGCACAACAGTGCACAATGCGTTTCCAGACCGGAGGTTCTCGCCATGAAGATTTCATACGACAAAGCGACCGATTCGCTCTATATCCATTTGGCCGACCGTCCCTCAGTCGATTCTGACGAAGTGAAAGACGGCGTCGTGCTCGACTTCGACGCCAGCGGCGCGCTGGTGGGTATCGACGTGCAACACGCAAGTGAACGGGCAGACATCCACAACCTTTCGTTGTCCAAACTGCCGATCGGGGAGTTGTTGGCTGCATGATGCACGCGAGCGCTCAACACAACGCGGGCGGCAAAGACTTCATCGAAGGCATGAACCCGAACAGCCTGAAAGTGGTCATCGCAAAAGTCGAGCCGTCACTGGCCGCAGCAAGGGCGACGACAAGTTCCAGTTTGAGCGCCACGGCTGCTTTGTGGCGGATCGGATGGATCATGCGGATGGGAAACCGGTGTTTAATTTGACAGTGGGTTGAAGGACGAATGGGCAAAATAGCCTTAATCACCAAAGTAAAGAAAATGGCGCAGCAAGAACTCAACTGGATTTCTGTCGACGGATACAAAAGCATCTCGTCCACTGGCAAGATCAGCTTGCGGTCAATCAACCTAATTATTGGCCCCAACGGTTCAGGAAAATCCAATTTCATCGGTGTTTTTTCGTTCCTCCAAGCCATCAAGGAAGGTCGTCTGTACGAATACGTCAGAACCGCAGGCGGCGCTGATGAGTTGCTCTACTTTGGCTCAAAAAAAACGCAGGAAATCAAGATCCAACTTTCCTTTTGTGACGATGTCAACGGCTATTCGCTATCCCTCAAAGCGGACAGCGACGACAATCTCTTCGCATTACGGGAGGACGTCAGTTATTGGGACAAAAGGCGATACCCCAGCCCATATCGTACTGCGCTGACTGGGTTGGATTCAGGCAAAGAAGCTGGCATCAGCAACGCCAACCTCAAAACAGGTGTCGCCAGTTGGATTCGATCGCACCTTGACCGGTGGCGGCTCTACCATGTGCATGACACCAGCTCAAGCTCACCACTCAGAAAGACGGCAAGGGTGGACGACAGCGATTTCCTTCGACCAGATGGTTCTAACCTGGCTTCGTTTTTATATCGGCTGCAACAAACTGAAAAGTTTGTCGGTGCCTACAGCTTAATACGAAAAACCGTGCAACAGGTAGCACCGTTTTTTGACGACTTTTTGCTGCGCCCAGACAACCTGAACCCCGACTTGATCAAGCTGGCGTGGAAACACAAATCATCCGACAAATATTTTGGCGCTGCGGCCTTTTCAGACGGCACCTTGCGTTTCATCGCATTGGCGACCCTATTTCTGCAACCCCGGGAGTTAAGACCTTCCGTCATTCTGGTGGACGAACCGGAATTGGGCTTGCATCCATCAGCCATCACCTTGCTGGCATCCCTGATGCGCCAAACGTCGGTAGAAACCCAAATCATTGCGTCAACGCAATCACCCTTGCTACTGGACTACTTTGACCCGGAAGACGTACTTGTGGCCAATAGGGTTGACAGTGCTACCGTATTGACTCGACTGGACACTCCCAGCTTGCAGGGCTGGCTAGAAGACTACAGCCTGGGCCAGCTCTGGGAAAAAAATGAACTGGGCGGCCGCCCCGCTTCAGAGTAACGCGGGCCACGACAAATGACCCGTTTACTAGTGCATGTTGAAGGACCGACAGAGGAAACATTCGTCAACGAACTGCTGCGTGACCATCTGCTGGCATGCGGCTACACATCGGTTGCTGCAAGATTGGTTGGCAATGCCAGGCAGCGCGAACGACGCGGCGGCATCAAGGCCTGGACAGCCGTGCGAGACGACATATCCCGCCATTTAGCGAGTGATACCGGCAGCTTTTCCACTACCATGGTTGACTATTACGCCCTACCCGCCACAGGCCCCAAAGCCTGGCCAGGGCGAGAATTGGCGAATATCCTGCCGCACACAGAAAAAGCCCATGCCATCGAGAACGCGATCGCGCTGGACATTGCCACGCGTCTCAGTGTGCCGAGGCAAAACCTGCGATTCGTCCCCTATATAGTCATGCACGAATTTGAAGCCCTGCTGTTCAGCGACTGCACTGCCTTTGCAGCGGGCGTGTACCGCAGCGACCTGGCAAGTGCGTTTCAACAAATTAGGAATCAGTTTGCCAGTCCTGAAGAAATCAACGATTCACCACAGACGGCGCCGTCAAAACGGATCAAAAACCTGATTCCAGGTTATCAAAAACCACTGCTTGGCACGCTAGCCGCGTTGGAAATAGGACTCCCCCGCATGCGCAGTGAATGCCCTCGATTTTCAGAGTGGATGAATAAATTGGAAGCAATCGCTAACCCTGTCTAATGTCCCGCCCCCAAACCATCCAAATCTTCCTCCCCGCTGGCGACCCACGCGGCATGAGAGTGGCCGAGATCACGACGCGCATTGTTCGGGTCATCGAAGTGCCGCGCAGCCAGATGGCGAACTTCCTCAAGATGCCCGAGGCGCAACAGGTGGGCGTGTACTTTTTGATCGGTGAATTGTCTGAGGCCGGGTTGCCGCGCGTGTACATCGGTCAGTCCGGCAACTGTGGGGCACGGCTGGTGCAGCACAACCAGAGCAAAGACTTCTGGAACCGTGCCTTTGTGGTGATCTCACTCACCAACAGCATGACGCAAACGCACGCGCTGTTTCTGGAATGGTTTGCCATTTCCGAGGCGACCAAAGCCGCTCGCTACAGCCTGGAGAACGGCAACACCGGTGCGCGGCCTCACACGCCAGCGCCGCTGGAGGCGGACTGCCTTGAAATTCATGAAACCGCGGCCACCCTGCTCGCCACATTAGGACAGCCGATTTTTGAGCCTCTGACCAACGCGCCCACCGCCAAGGGCGAGAAGGAACTGTTCTATTGCAAGGGCTCGGGCGCAGACGGCGTGGGCGAGTACACAACAGAAGGTTTTGTGGTGCTCAAAGGCTCGCGCGGGCGCAGGGAGAACGTGGCGTCCATTCAGGGCACGTCCACCGAACGGCTGCGCGAACTTCTAGTGAAAGAAGGCGTCGTGGCCGCGCAGGATAGCCAGTATGTCTTTACCCGTGACCACCTGTTCCCAAGCCCCAGCACCGCCGCCATGGCCGTCATGGGCCGCTCTGCAAATGGATGGGTGGAGTGGAAGGCCGCGAACGGCAAGACGCTGAACGAGTTGAAGCGCCAGACTGTAACGGTGGCAACTTGATATCGCAATTTGCGACTTCAAGTTGAGCGGGTTGCCGCATCATCTCCATATAGTCACATCCGGGCGCAGGTAAAGGCCTGACGTAGCAGTAAACTGCGACCTATGCGCCCCTCAGAAGCTCTTGCCCTGCACCGCACGCAAATCCGCGAGATTGCGTTGAGTCATCGCGTCACCGGTGTGCGGGTGTTTGGCTCGGCACTTCGCGGCGACGATGTTGCGGGCAGTGATCTGGACCTGCTGGTGGAGCCCACAGCGCAGACTACGCTGATGGACATTGGCGCCATCCGGTTCGAGCTAAAGAATCTATTGGGCCTGGAGGTTGATGTGCTCACACCCAATGGCCTGCCAGCCAGCTTTCGCGAGCAGGTGTTGCGCGAAGCCATGCCTGTATGAGCCGTGCCGACCCACTGCGCATTGCGGACTACTTGCGGCACATCCTTGAGGCTATCGACAATATTCAGAGCTACACAGCCGACCTGAATTTGGCGGCATTCATGGCCGACCGAAAAACCCAAGACGCGGTGATCCGCAACTTCGAAGTGATTGGCGAGGCGTGCAACAACGTTGCCAAGAATCACCCAGACTTCGCGACGCAACATGCCACAGTGCCGTGGGGTTTTGCCTATGAAATGCGCAACTCACTGGCCCACGGTTACTTCACGGTGGACCTCGCCATCGTTTGGCAAACGGTTCAGAACGATCTGCCTGATTTGCGCGCCAAAATCGCTTTGATGTCTTGAATTGAATACCGTGATTGCTGTTTTCTGGGCCCTTCGAGCGTCGACGACCTTATTGCTGAAATGAAGATATCCAAGACTGACAAGCAACTCGCCCAGCGCGATGTCAAACACAATCTGGGTGCAGAGCTGCTGCAGACCATGATCACAGTACTCAACGCCCGTCTGGCTGATTCATTCAAAATGGAAGTAGAGTTCAGCGATCACACGCATGGCGTGTTTGATGCTGGCGCCTATCTGGCGAGCCACTCCGGTCCGTTATTGGACAAGCTGCATGACGCGGCCTACTTTCAGCGTTTCTTCATTGATGCCGGTGCCTTGTGCTGGCCCAATGGTTTGGAGCTTTCGCCGGCTCGGGTGCACGAGCTGTCGGTGATTGACGCAACGGCCAGGGCCTAAAGATCATGCCCATTCGATCTCGCCACCGCAAGCACCGGCGCTTCATCGACCTGTCTGCACACAAGCGCCGTGATGCGGTCATTCAACTGAAATGGAAGATTCAGCGCAACGCCGTGCAAGCTGGTCACACTGTTTTCTGGACTGACCACTTGATGGAAGACCCAGACTTTCCAGACCGGCAGCACCAGTGGATTGACGTGGTTTTTTTGGGGCGTGATCGCTGTACGCTGTGGAATGCCGAAATCATCACGACCGGGCTTGCAGTTGACGATGCCATCAGCAATCGCGCCTACGAGGTCGCGTATGCGAAGTTGAGCGAAGAGGAAGCCAAGGCCGAATTCGCGATGGAGTTCAAGCCTGTGCCGCGCAAGAGCCCGTCCGACACGCGCTGTTTTGAGTGGGTGCGCCGACCCAAGATCAGCTACCCGCAGTTTGAGGGAACGACCTTTCAGGAGGAATGCCAACGGCTTGAAATGCATTTCCGTGCGACAGAGCCACCGACCATCGGCGAGAGCTTTACGACCGACCGCAACTATGCCTATGGAATTGGCCTGGAGGCGACGGTGGCCGAGACCAACCTCGACCGTGCTGCCGTCGAACGAACTATTGCACGCTTCCGCGATATCGGAGAATCCGACTGGCGTCAGCTCCCTTGATGGCGTCAAACGGCAGCGTGCCATCACACCTTTTTTGGGTACGATCAACCCCAATATGGGTATTTTTGATTTGATGAAACGCTGGTTGAACAGCACGGCCACGGCGCCTTTCACGCCCATGTCTTTGCGGTAGCCGCGCTGTGGAATTACCCCACCTTCCGGAATCACCGTCTGCCGTAAACTCGCCACCATGCGCCCCTCTGGAGCCACAATGCCGGCAAAATCAAAACCATCGCCCCGCGTCGTCGTATTTGCCGGACCCAATGGCGCTGGCAAGTCCACACACGCCGACGCAATTCTGGCGGCCTTGAAAATCGAAACTTTTGTCAATGCGGACTACATTGCGCGCGGTCTCTCTGGGCACATCACTGAGACTGTGGCGTTTGAGGCGGGCCGCATCATGCTCAGGCGCTTGCATCAGTTGGGTGATTCGGGCGAAGACTTTGCTTTTGAATCTACTCTATCAAGTCGAACCTTCGCACCGTTTCTGCGTTTGCTCAAGAAGCGAGGCTATTCGGTGGCGATTTATTATTTCTCGCTGGCCAATGCGACGCTGGCGTTGCGTCGCATCAAGTTGCGCGTGGCAATGGGCGGACACGATGTCCCGCCAGATGTAGTGAAGCGTCGCTTCGGGCGAAGTTTGCGCAATTTTTTCTCGCTCTATACACCGCTGGCAGACGAGTGGACATTGTTCGATAATTCAACATCGTCGCAAGCGCATCAAGTTGCTGCACACCTTGCAAACCAACTGACCGTTACCGAGCACACCCAATGGCAAAAACTGCAAAAACTAAGCCAAGCCGCCTGACGCCTTCACCCAAGGCGCTGCAAAAAGCGCTGGAGCAGTCGGCCCGGCAGGCGAAAAGAATGGCCGATGCGTTCGGCCTGACCGTGCCAGCCGTCCATTCGAAAGTCGGCAACGCACGTCAGGGGTCGTAGTACCCACACACCGCTGCTTCTGCCCTCACCGGCATAAAATCCCCCGCACTTCTTCCCGCGCGCCCGTGCCGCGCAACACCATCAGGAAAACACCATGAGCCAACTCAAACTCACTTACTTCGACTTTCACGGCGGTCGCGGCGAGCCGGCCCGGCTGGCGCTGCACATTGGCGGCATTGCGTTTGAAGACCACCGCTTTGCCCCCGCCAACTTTGCCGAGGTGCGCAAGACCACACCGCTGGGGCAAGTGCCGACGC
The DNA here is from genome assembly GCA_031394895.1 of Betaproteobacteria bacterium. Classification (GTDB taxonomy): domain Bacteria; phylum Pseudomonadota; class Gammaproteobacteria; order Burkholderiales; family Burkholderiaceae_C; genus Rhodoferax. The sequence continues at coordinate 13,830 of JANNUE010000246.1, read as the reverse complement.
TGCATGTCGATGGCGTGCAGGTTACGCAAAGCGACGCGATCACACGCTACGCCGGCAAGCTGGCCGGCCTGTACCCGACCGACCCGTATCAGGCCCTACTGTGCGACGAAATTATTCAAGGCGTGGAAGATGCCAACGTCAAGATGGGCACGACCTTTGGCATGACCGGCGACGCGCTCAAGCAGGCGCGCACGGCGCTGGTGGAAGGCGCCCTGCCCTTGTACCTGCGCTGGCTGCAAACGCAGTTGGAAAACCACGGCGGCGAGTACTTTGCCGACAACCGCCTGACCGTTGCCGACCTGAAGGTGTTTACCTACCTGCGCGGGCTCAGTTCCGGCCAGTTGGACCATGTGCCGAACGATCTGGTGCAGAAGGTTGCGCCCAAGCTCAGCGCCCACATGCAGCGCATTGCGCAGACGCCCGCCGTGGCGCAGTACTACGCCAAGTTTGCCGCTTGAGTTGCAGCATGAAAAAACTCAACATCACGATCCAACTCGAAATGTCGGTCCCCGACGATTGGGAACTGGTCACCACCTCTGAAGGCGGCCATGTGCTGAAGCTGCCAGGCAATCAGTTTCTGGACATGGCGATCGAGCCGCTGTTTGCCAGCGACCCGGAAGAAACCTGGGCCAGCACCGACGACGACGACGTGCTTAACGACATCCTGGACATGGTGCAGAGCGAGACCGTGGCTTACGAGTTCAGCGCCGACTGACCGGGCGCCTCAGTTGTGCTGGCCCGGCGCGCTGGCGGCCAGCCCCAATTCGTCGAAGACCCGAATCGCCGCATAGGCGTCGTTGGCGGCATAGACCAGTTGCGCCTCGGTCAGCCGGGCATTGGCCCAGTTGCTGGTGGCGGCTTTTTTTGACTTGATGAAGCGCCGGTTGAACAGCACCGCCACCGCGCCTTTGACGCCCATGTCCTTGCGGTAGCCGCGCTCGCGGAACACAGCGTTGAGTTCGAGCACGCCGGCCGGCTCCACACCAAACTTCTGAATGATGCGCTTGCGGTCATCGCCCAGGCCAAAGCCGGCCTTGGCAATGCCTCGCAGCGCCAGCAGTTCGGCCACCACCGCGCGGCAATGCGGGTCGTGCAACTGGAACACCCAGGCGCGCTGCGGCGTGGACAGTTGCACGATGTGCGGCCCCTGGGACACATCGCCGACGTTGAAGGTCGGCTTCGATTCGGTATCAAAGCCCCAAGCCGGGGCGTCGGCCAGCGCGGCAAATGCCTCGCGTGCCTGTTCACCGCTGGCGACGAGTGAAATGCGGTCGAGCCCGAGCCGCTCGAATGGCTCAAGCAGGGCAATGGCTTCTTTGTCGGGGGTCGCTTTGTGGCTATGCATAGGCCGTATCATCGCCTTTTAAGGACCCCGGATGAAAAAAACGTTTCCACTCACCGCCCAAGGCAAGAACCCAGAGCGCCTGCTGGAGGCCACCAAGCACGAGATTCGCAAGTACATCAAGCGCGAGCGTCGCCGCGCGCTGCCCGAGGGCGTGGACTTCTGGGACTTTGACTGCAAGTTCGGCGCAACGCAAGAGACTGCGGTGCCAGCGCACCTGGCCGAGTTGACGCCGTTGATCGACGCCATCGCACAAAGCGGCGCCGCGCAGTTCTATGTGGAAATCCTCGCCAAGCACGGCCAGCGCACGCCGCGCCCGCCAGCGCCGGCTGCGCCGGACTGACTGCGGCGGCAGACCGTGTTCACGCATCACCTTTGCATGAGCCGCATGTCAAACCCAACACGTTCGTCACTGCGAGGAGCGTCAGCGACGCGGCAGTCCATGGATCGCCACGGCCTGCGGCCTCGCGATGACGGCAAAAGACCCGTCATTGCGAGCGAAGCGCGGCAATGGGCCGTCATTGCGAGCGAAGCGAAGCAATCCAGGTGTTTGGTTTCCGTCCGCGTGCAGTCGTAGCTGAAAGTTCGCAATGACCCACGCTCTGCTGACCCGACGCCGCGCCTTGCTGGGCGCTGCCGGCGTGCTGGTGCTGCCCATATTGGGCTGGGCCAAGACCAAGCCGCAAGCCAGCGCTGTCTGGCCGCAGGCGTTGCAGGTTCCCGGCGGCATTGCCCGGCTCTCGCTTGGCCCTGCCGCCAAGCGGCCGCTGGCCCATGTGCGCAGTGGCGACGCCGATGTGCCATTGCTGGTGCTGGGCGATGTGAGCGGCTGGACCGCACTGGTTGGCATACCGCTGGCCGCCGCGCCGGGCCGCGCGCACATTACGGTGCAGACGGACGGCACAGCGCCGCGCCAGCTCGGCTACACGGTTGCGCCCAAGCGCTACCTGGAGCAGCGACTGACGGTGGCGCCGGGCACGGTGGATTTATCGCCGCAAGATCAGGCGCGCTTTGAGCGCGAGAGCGTGCATCAGGCGACCGTGATGGCCACTTTTAGCGAGCCACTGCTGCCACTGGCGGCGCTGCGCATGAGCGTGCCCGCAATGGGGCGACGCTCCAGTTCGTTCGGGCTGCGCCGCGTGTTCAATGGCCAGGCGCGCAAACCGCACAGCGGCATGGACATTGCCGCCGGCATGGGCGCACCGGTGCTGGCGCCGCTGCCGGCTCGCGTGATTGACACCGGTGACTATTTTTTCAACGGCAGCACGGTCTGGCTCGATCACGGCGGCGGGCTGCTAAGCATGATGTGCCACTTGAGCGCGATCGACGTGGCGCCGGGCGATCTGCTCAAGGCCGGCCAGCGCCTGGGCGCGGTCGGCGCCAGCGGCCGCGCGACCGGGCCACACCTGCATTGGGGCGTGATGCTCAACCGCGCGATGGTGGACCCGGCGCTGTTTCTGGGCGCCTGAACTTCACCCATCGCCAAGGCATCCTGACTTTCATGCAGCAAGTGGGCAGCACCCCGAATCATGAGAAACCCCGTCATCGCGAGGCCGCCGGCCGTGGCGATCCATGAAGTCATGGATCGCCACGCTTCGCTCGCGATGACGAGAAAAGTGGCGGCCTCGCAATGACGAGATTTATGGCGGCTCGATCTAAAGACTCTGCGCCCGAAGCCATTTCACGTTAACCACGGCAGGATCACCCACATGCAAGCGGCAGACATTCTTTCTTTCTGGTTTGACGAGCTGACCAACAAGCAGCATTTCAGCAAGGACCCTGCGCTGGACGCGGCGATGCGGGCGCGCTTTGGTGACGTACTGGAAGCAGCGGCACACTGCGAGCTGTTTGGCTGGCGCGCCAGTGCCGAAGGGCGTCTGGCCGAGATCGTGCTGCTCGACCAGTTCTCACGCAACATCTTTCGCGACACGCCGCGCGCATTTGCGCAGGACGCGCTGGCGCTGCTGCTGGCGCAGGAACTGGTGGCCAGCGGGCAGGACCAGCGCTGGCCGCCCCGGCAGCGCGCCTTTGCCTACATGCCGTACATGCACAGCGAGTCGCTCTTGATCCACGAGCAGGCGGTGCGGCTGTTTTCGCAGCCCGGTATGGAGAACAACCTGGACTTCGAGTTGCGCCATAAGGCCATCATCGAGCGCTTTGGCCGCTATCCGCATCGCAACCATGTGCTGGCGCGCGCCTCCAGCGCGGCGGAGATCGCGTTCCTGGTTGAGCCCGGCACTTCGTTTTAACGCGCCATTGGCCACACCTCAAGATCATGCAATGAACGCACCGCAACCCACGCGCCCCGAAGTGCTGGCGTTTGATGTTTTCGGCACCGTGGTGGACTGGCACAGCGGCGTTGTGCGCGAAGTGCAGGCGCTGCGTCCGGCGGTCAATGGCGACGCCTTCGCGCTGGCCTGGCGCGCTGGCTACAAACCGGTCATGCGCCGCGTGATGGAGGGCGAACTGGGCTGGACGCTGCTCGACGATCTGCACCGCATCGTGCTCGACGCGATCCTGCCGCAGTTCGCACTAACCGATCTGAGCGAACAGGAAAAGCAGCATTTGAACAAGGCCTGGCACCGGCTCGACCCGTGGCCCGATGTGCTGGCCGGTCTGGCTCGCCTGAAACAGCGCTACGTCATCGCGACGCTGTCCAACGCCAACATCGGCCTGCTCACGCAGATGGCCAAGCGCGCCGGCTTGCCGTGGGACTGCATTCTGTCAGCCGAGGTGTTTCGCGCCTACAAGCCCGCGCCTGCCACCTATCTGGGCCTGGCGAAGGTGTTCGACCTGCCGCCGGCCGCCGTGATGCTGGTGGCCGCGCACCAGGACGATCTGGACGCCGCGCGCGGCTGCGGGTTGCAGACCGCCTACATCGAGCGGCCAGCAGAGTTCGGCGCCGCGCACATCAAGGACGTGCAAAGCGACCCGGCCAACACGCTGCATGCGCGCGACTTTCTGGCGCTCGCCGATCAACTGGGCTGCTGACGCGCAGCGCTGGGACAGGCCGGCGCTACACTGCGCGGCATGAGCGCATCCTGGTACGACCGTCACATCCTGCCGCACGCGCTCGACTTTGCCTGCGGCCTGCCGGTGATGGGGCGCATGCGCCAGCGCATCGTGCCGCTGGCGCAAGGTCGGGTGCTCGAGGTGGGCATTGGCACCGGCCTGAACATGCGCTACTACGACAAGAGCCGCGTGACGCACATCACCGGGCTGGACCCGGCGCTGGAGATGCACCCGCTGGCCAGGAAGCGCATTGAACAGTCGGGCCTGACGGTGGAGCTGGTGGGCCTGTCGGCGCAAAAGATTGCGCTCGCCGACGCCAGTTTTGACACGGTGCTGATCACCTACACGCTGTGCACCATTGCCGACCCGCACGCCGCGCTGCTGGAAATGCGCCGCGTGCTGGCGCCGCATGGCAGGCTGCTGTTTTGCGAGCACGGGCGCGCGCCCGACGCCTCGGTGCGGCGCTGGCAAGAGCGGCTGCAGCCGCTGTGGGGCCCGCTAGCCGGGGGCTGCCAATTGGGGCGCGACATACCGGCGCTGCTGCGCGCGGCCGGCTTTACCCTGCCCGATCTACAAACCCGCTACCTGCGCGGCCCGCGCCCGTTCACGTTTCAATACTGGGGGCAGGCGTTGGTTCGTTAAGGTCCTTACCTATTGCCAGCCGGCCGGGTCAACCTTGTAGTAGGCGCTGAGCTCGCGGTACAGCTCGGGGTACTCCTGCTTGAGTTCGGCGCCCTGCTCAAAGAAACTCTCGGACACCACCGCAAAAAACTCGGCCGGGTCTTGCGCGCCGTAGTGGTCGAGCAGCCCCTCCTGTCCAACGCGCGCCTGCCCGCGCAGTTGCCGGTAGGCGGCGGCAAACACGCTGGCCCAGCGCTGCGCGTCATGCCCGGTGTCACCGGCCAGCGGCGGCGGAGCGCCGTGGGCGTCGCCATTTTCCTGGTCGAGCTGATGCGCAAATTCATGGATCACCACGTTGTGCCCATCGTTCGGGTCGGCGACCCCTTCCAGCGTGTCCTGCCACGACAGAATGACCTGTCCACGCGCCCATGACTCGCCCGATAGCGCCAGGCGTTGCTCCTGCAGCACGCCGGCGCTGTCGGTGCTGGCGCGATCTACTGCAAAGGCACCGGGATAGACCAGAATCTGGCGCACGTGGGAAAAGTAGTCGGTCGGGCGGTTCAGTATCAGCAGACAGGCTTGCGCGGCAATCACGACCCGCATTTCTTCCGTGACCTGCAAGCCGGCGCAACCGATGAACGTCTTCTCGGCAATGAAGACCTGCATGCGTTTTTTGAGTTGCAGTTGCAGGTCGGCCGGCAGGCGCTGCACCAGCCGCACGCGCCGGCGCAAATGCTTGCGCCAGCTCAGCGGAAAGACGTCCTGCTGCACGCGCCGGCGCCGCCACGCCAGCCACGCTGGCTGACCGGCAAAGCCCGCAACCAGGGCCAGGGCGATGAAGCCCAACAAAAATAAAGCCACGCCGTGATCCCTTTAAAACAGCTCGCAACACATCCTAGCTGAATCCTGACAGCGCGATTTCAAGAGGCTGGCGCAGTCATCTTGCCAGCATTCGTTGAAGAACAATTTTGCGCAAATTGTTTTTGTGATTAGAATATGCACACGTTATGTATCTTTAAAGGAAAATCCAGATGAATGCACGTCTTGACACAACAACGCCCAGCACCGCAGCCCTGGATGCCGAACAGGCGATCGGGCAAATTGCCGTTCAACTTCCCGGCGCGACAGCCGTTTTTCGGCGCCTGAAACTCGATTTCTGTTGTGGCGGGCAGATCAGCCTGCGCCAGGCAGCGGCCGACAAGTCGCTCGATCTGGGTGCTGTGCTGGCTGAACTGTCCACCCTGCAACGCTCTGACGCCCTGCCCGAGGTGCAGGAACCGGGAGCCTTGATCGACCATATTCTTGCGCGCTACCACGAAGTTCACCGCCAGCAGTTGCCCGAACTAATCCGCATGGCGCGCCGCGTTGAAGCGGTACATCGTGACCACCCCGAGGTACCCACCGGGTTGGCCGATTTTCTGGAAACGATGGAAACCGAGCTGCTCTCGCACATGCAAAAAGAAGAGCAGATTCTGTTTCCAATGATGAAGGCGCGCGGCGACGACAGCGCCTCTGACCCAATCGCGATGATGCGCTCGGAGCACGTTGACCACGGTGCGGCGCTCGAGCATTTGCTGGGGCTGGCGCAGGACACGGTGCCGCCCGAGGGTGCCTGCAACACCTGGTGCGCGCTGTACGCGGGAATTGCGCAGTTGAACGAAGACTTGATCAGCCACATCCACCTGGAAAACAACGTGCTGTTTCCCCAGTTCGAAGCGCCCCAGCTCGTGCCGGCGCACAGCGCAACAAGTTGCTGCGGCAGCTGCGGCTAATTCGCACCGGGGTCCGCTTGATTTGTGGCGGACCCGGCCCCAACTACCTGGGCCATGACCAAGAAGTTCCCGACTCATCCGGCCAACCCTGAAAGACTGTGTTGGGGCTGCGACAAGTATTGCGCGGCCAATGCGATGATGTGCGGCAACGGCTCGGACCGCACGCAGCACCCGTTCGAGCTGTTCGGGCCAGACTGGCGCGACTGGGGCAGTGCCTACACGCCGCAACCGGTGGCGTCAACCGAGTCTGCGCAAGTCCACGCTGGCGCTCACTGCAGGCCCTTGAGTCGCCGACACGACTGACGGCAAAACAAGCGCCGTTGAGCGCGTGGCTGGCGGCGCTAACATGGCCATGTTCAAAGCCCCAGGAAACACCATGCTCGACCCGCAAGCCCAAGGCTACATGCTCACGTCAAACACCATTGCCTATTTCCGAGGCCATTACATCGATGCGCACCAGTACAGCGACTGGCGCGCCTCACCGCTGCTGCACACCGACCTGTCCGGCTTGGCGCCGGCGCTGGTGATCACCGCCGGCTACGATCCGCTGCGCGACGAGGGCCACCAATATGCCGACGCGCTCAGCGCCGCCGGCACGCCAGCCCAGTACGTCTGCTTCGAGCGCCAGATCCACTGCTTCATCACGATGGGACGGGTCATTGACGAGGCCAACACCGCCGTCGGCCTGTGTGGCATGGCGCTGCGCCGGGCGCTGGGCTGACGACATGAGACAGGAATTTCCGATCCGTTATATCAACCCGGTGTTTCGACCGCCGAGCGAGGCGCAATCACTGATCCTGCCGCTGACCAATGGCTGCTCGTGGAACAAGTGCACGTACTGCGAGATGTACCGCGCGCCGCAAAAGAAGTTCAGCATCCGCGATGAACAGGAGACGCTGGAGGCGATTGCGCAGTGCGCCGCGCAGTTCCCCGGCCAGGTGAGTCGCGTCTTTCTCGGTGATGGCGACGCCATGGTGTTGTCAACCCGGCGGCTCATGACCATGCTGGCGGCGATCAGGCAGCATCTGCCAGCGGTGCGCCGCATTTCAAGCTATTGCCTGCCGCGCAACCTGCGCAATAAATCAGTGCAGGAACTCAAGGAGTTGCAGCAAGCGGGTCTGACACTTGCCTACATTGGCGCCGAGTCGGGCGACGACGAGGTCTTGCAACACGTCAGCAAGGGCGAAACTTTCGAGTCAACGCGCGAGGCGCTGGACAAATTGGGAGCCGCCGGAATCAGCCGCTCGGTGATGCTGCTCAACGGCCTGGGCGGACGCGCACTCTCGGCGCAGCACGCGCACAACAGCGCCCGTCTCATCAATGCAACCCAACCGGAATTTCTGGCGACGCTGGTGGTCAGCTTCCCGCAGGGAGAAGAGCGCTTTCGCCAGACCTTCCCACAGTGGGAGCCGCTAAGTCCACACGAGTTGTTTTGCGAGATTGAGCAACTACTGCAAGCGCTGGAGCTCAGGCGCACCGTGTTTCGCAGCGATCATGCGTCCAACTGGCTGGTGCTCAAGGGAACGCTCGGAGCGGAGAAGGACCGACTGTTGATGGAAGTGGAGAAGGCAATAGTCACGCCGCAGTCGGCCCCGCTGCGCCAGGAATCGGAGCGCGGTCTTTAGAGGGTGGAGGGTGCGCTGCTAGTACGCTGCGCCTGGCGGTGCCGGTTGTTCAGCCGTCGGCTGGCGCGCGCCGCGATCAATGGCGAACCACACCATACCCGCAATCAGCAGCGCCGCGACGACGCTTAGCAACCATCTTGAGCGGCCATGCCCGGCCCGCCGGCGCCGACTGGCGTGCGCGTGATCATGTAGCGGTGCCGGTGCTGTTTGCGGCACAACATACCCCGCGCGCTGCACCCGAAACGCACGCTTTCTCTTTCTAGCGTCACTGTCAACCACGATTTCAAACGTCAGAACTTCGCCCTCGACCGGTTCCGCTTCCCCGGCGGAAAAAGCCGAGATGTGCACAAACAGATCTTCGCCGCCCGACTTGGACGCAATGAAGCCGAACCCGCGCTGCGCGTTCCATTTGACGAGAGTGCCCTCAGATCGCATGACGAGTGACGGGCCGGCAACGACGACCCCTGAAGTTACAAAATGACTGAACCATGTTTCCTTCCCAGTGACCCACATTGTGGGCAGTTCCGTTCGAGCTTCTTGTGCTTATTCGCAATATTCTAGGCTCTATGAGACAAATGTCTAATGCTTATGGCGACTCATGGCTGCGTGCCCCGGCGTCATGCGTGTGGTCGCAATCCCCTGACGCCGGTAGCGCCGCTCCAAGCAACAGATGTTGACGATTCAACTGACACCGATAATTGACCGCCATGAACCTCACTCTCTCACTCTTCCCGTTGGGCTGGCAGCACTATCTGCTGGGCGGCCTGCTGGTGGGCAGCGCTACCTCGCTGCTGTTCGTGCTGACCGGGCGCATTGGCGGCATGAGCACGGTGTTCTCCAGCAGTTGGTCGTATCTGGTGCGCCGCCCGTTTTTTCAGCAAGCGCGTTTTGTCGGTTCGCGCGACTGGCGCCTGGTCTATGCACTGGGCCTGATCGTCGGCGCGTTAGTGTGGTGGCTGGGCTTTGCCGGCGGCAAGCCCGAGGCCACGGCGGTGCCGGTATGGCAGTTGCTGGTGGGTGGCTTCTTTGTTGGCTACGGCGCGCGGCTGGGCAACGGCTGCACCTCGGGTCATGGCATTTGCGGTCTCGGTTCGCTGCAGTGGCCCTCTTTGATGGCGGTACTGACCTTCATGGCGACCGCCTTCCTGACGGCCAACCTGGCGGCAAGGTGGCTGGCATGAACGGCGCCAGCATGCGTGTTGGCCGAGCCATCGGCACGCTGGCGGCGGGCGCGCTGTTCGGCTTTGGTCTGGCCTATTCGACCATGATCCGGCCCGAGGTGGTACTGAGCTTCCTTCGTTTTCAGGACTTCGGCCTGATGCTGGTGATGGGCGGCGCCGTGCTGGTGGTGCTGCTGGCCTACCAGCTGGCACCGCGTCTGCTCAAGCACCCACTGCTGGACGAGCGCTTCCATCAACACCCCAGCGTCTGGAACCGCGACACCGCCGCCGGTGCGGCGCTGTTCGGTGTCGGTTGGGGCCTGTGCGGCGTCTGCCCGGGACCGGCCATTGCCGGCCTGGGCGCCGGCAACTGGAGCCTGCTGTGGGCACTGGCCGGCATTGCGCTGGGCGCGCTGGTGCAGGGGCTCAGAGCCAAGTGAGCACCCTGCCCTGCAGCCCGGCCGCCGAGCGCAACAAGCAGCCGATTCTCGACGTGCTGCGCCAGTTGCTGCCCGAACGTGGCAGCGCGCTGGAGATTGCGTCTGGCAGCGGCCAGCATGTGGCGTGGTTTGCGGCCGGCCTGCCGCACTGGAGCTGGCAACCAAGTGACGCACAGCCGGACGCGCTGAACATCATCACGTCGCGGGTCGCCGGGCAGCGGCTGACCAATGTGCGGGCGCCGTTACTGCTGGATGTGATGGCGCAGCGCTGGTTCACTGACGACGCGCAGGCAGGCACGCCGCACTTTGACGCCATCTTTTGCGCCAATATGCTTCACATCTCGCTGCGGGCCAGTTGCGCGGCATTGATGCGCGGCAGCGCACGGCACCTGGCACCGGGCGGCGTGCTCATCACCTACGGCCCGTATCTGGAAGACGGCGTGGCTACGTCAATCGGCAATCTGGTGTTTGACGAAAGCCTGCGCGCGCAAAACCCGGCCTGGGGCATTCGCCGCCGCGAAGATGTGGAACAAGAAGCCAGGCGCGCCTCTCTGAAACTGTCGGCACGGCACGCAATGCCGGCCAACAACTTGCTGCTGGTGTGGACACGGGTGCCCTAACCACGCTGCGTGGCACCTCTTGCGTGCCACCCAACGTCAGGCGACAAAGGTGCCGCTGAGCAATTCAGGCAGACGCGCTGGCGCCATCTTGAAGCCGCAGGCCTGCGGGTGGCCTCCGCCGTGCATGGTCTGCACCAGCGGGATGCAGTCGAAGTCGCGCTGCGAGCGCAGGCCAATCTTGATGGCGCCGCTTTTGTCCACACACCACAACAGCGCAAAAGTACCACTCTGGCGTGATACCGCGTCGCCAATCGTGCTGTGAAAAACGCCGGGCGCGTTAACCATCAGGCCCGGCACGCCGTTGAAGTTGACAGTTCGCGCAGCCCGCGCAATATCTGCCGCCAGTTGCTGAAACTTGGACTCCATCGCGCGGCCGTTCACCAGGTAGTCTGACAACTCGGTGGCATCGAAACTGGCAATCTGGTTCCAGCGCGCAAACTCCAGCGGCTCCATGTCGAGCACCGCCAGAAAGTCGGCACTTTCGGGGTATTGCCAGGTCCAGATGTCGCGGTCCTCAACGTAGCGCACCAGATCCGGCATCACCCGCTCTGGCAGAAAGAACTCCCACGCCAATCTGGCGCCCGACTTGGCCAGATCAAAATGCAGCAAACCGTTGCGACAGTGAAAATCTTGCAACGCGTCAGCGGCGCTCTTGTGATGGTCGAGCAGCACCAGTTGCGCAGCGCGCTCGTCAATCGCCCGCAGCAGCTCCGGCGCAAACGAAAAATCAAGAATATAGACGGCCCTGCCGGCCAGCGCAGGGAGGTCGTTGACCGACTTGATGTCGCCATGATCGAGCCCCACAAATTCGGCCTTGCCGTCAAAAAACAGCCAGGCCGCCAACGCGGCGGCGAATCCATCTGGACAACTGCGCCCGTGGTAAATGATCAGGGGGCTGGGGTCGTTCTTGCTCGGGCCAATCGGCAGTTGCAGCGGGCGGGGATTATTCATTCACGAGGATTCAGGTTGACCATCAATTTTGCCGCTTTTTTGACTGCATTCAGGCAGTGTGGCTATTGGCTGCCGAGCGTCGTTTTTCCCTGCGCGGACCAGAGCATGGAGCTTAGATCGGGCTGGAGTTTACAGCAGGATTTTCAGGACGGTCGCGCTATTTTTTTGAAGCGGATCATACGGTCGAGCTCGATCGCGTCCTTCTTTACCTGGCGCTGCGCGTCGAGCTTCTTGCCAGCCGCCAGCCATTGGGCAAATTCGTCCGGCGTCTCCAGCGTGATGCGCCCGATCGCGGCGGCGCGAAAATCGTAAATCACAATCTCGGCCGCCTTTTGCAGATTGACGCGTTTGCCGCCCTGCAGCGCACCGCGTTTGCGCCCGATTGCCTCCAACAACTGCTCGTCGGTCAAGTCGGTCACGGCGTCAAGCTTGAAGCGTGTCTGCAATTCGACCGGGTAATGCGTCTTCAGGTAGTCCAGCAGTTCGAGCGCCACTTCTTCTTCGTTGAACGCATTGCGCCCAATCGCGCCGCTGGCCGCCAGGTTGTAGCCGCTCTTGGCGACGATGATGCGCGGCCAAAGCACGCCCGGCGTGTCGTACAGATAGAAATCATCAGCCAGCGAAATGCGCTGCTCCAGCTTGGTGATGCCGGCTTCGTCGCCGGTCTTGGCGGCGCGCTTGCCGGCGAGCGTGTTGATCAGCGTCGATTTGCCAACGTTCGGTATGCCGCAAATCAGTACCCGCATCGGTTTGATGTTGCCGCCGCGGTTTGGTGCCAGCGCAAAGCAGGCCTGGATCAGCGTACGCGCCGGCGCCGCAGCGCTGGCATCAAGCGCCACCGCGCGTGTCTGAGCCAGGCTGTTGAAGTGCGCCAGCCACTGCTGCGTGCACAGCGGGTCCGCCAGGTCCTGCTTGTTGAGCACCTTGAGCGTCGGGCGGGCCTGCGTCAGTTCGGCCAGCATCGGGTTCGCACTGGAGCCGGGCAGCCGGGCATCGAGCAACTCAACGACCACATCAATGTTCTTGACGCGTTCGCTGATCGCCTTGCGCGTCAGGTGCATATGACCCGGGAACCACTGGATAGCCATCGTTATTTTCTGAATTCATGCCGGCTGAATCCGGCGAGGGCACATTATCGGGCCTGCCGACGGGGTAGCCGCGCCGGCCCGGATAAACTGGCCGGAACCAATCCACAGTACAACAACCACTTCATGACACACGACGAAATCATTCAATTGCTCAACCAGCACAAGCCCGAATGCGTAAAGACGCTCAACGGCGCCGTGCTGGAATTCAAGCCTGCGCAGAACCAACTGACCATGCAGTTCGAGCCGGGCCTGAACTGCTGCCACTCAGTCGATATTCTTCAGGGCGGCTACATCACTGCGATGCTCGACGCCGCGATGGCGCACGTGACGCTGGCGGTGGAAAAATTCGCCGTCACGCTGTCGTCGATCGACATCAACGTGAGCTTTCTGCGCCCGTCGCGCGCCGGCAAATACACGGCCACAGGGACTATCGTCAAGCTTGGCAAAACCGTCGGCTATCTGCGGGCCGAACTGTTCAACGAAGAAGGCGAGTTGACGGCCACCGCCACGTCGTCGGTCTATCTGACCCGCCGCTCCAAGGCGCAATCAGTCGATGACCCGCGCGCGCAGGGCTTTGGTCTGTGAGCGTTGGCTCTTGGCCTCGCGCAGTCTTTGCCGTGAGCCATAACTTGGCTTGGTGGCGCGCCTTGGTTTAGGCGGCACGGCAACGCTGTTGACCAGCTCGTGCAGGCGCGAGAACGCATCAAGCCGGTTCATCTCCTGCGTACGGTGCTGCATCGCCTTGATCACCAGCACGCCGTCCTTGGTGATGCGGGTGTCGCGCAGTTCCAGCAGCCGCTGCTTCACATCTGGCGGCAAGCTCGACGCGGGAATGTCAAAACGCAAATGAATCGCGCTCGACACCTTATTGACGTTTTGCCCGCCTGCACCCTGCGCCCGCACCGCCGTGACGCTGACCTCGGCTTCGTTGATTTCCAGTAATTGCGAGGAAGATGCTTCAGCCATCAAACGGACTTGTCGGGTTACGCCCTGCGGGCTAACCCGACCTACGGGGTCTTTCGTCATGGCGAGTCCGACGCATGGTTCTGGTAGGTCGGGTTAGCGCAGCGTAACCCGACATGTACGAGCTCACCAATTTGTCGGCTTACGCCCTGCGGGCTAACCCGACCTACGGGGTCTTTCGTCATGGCGAGTCCGACGCATGGTTCTGGTAGGTCGGGTTAGCGCAGCGTAACCCG
>JANNUE010000230.1:0-17752 GCA_031394895.1 Betaproteobacteria bacterium | reverse complement strand
TGCGGCTGGCCGTCCAGCAACGACGTCTCGCCAAACCAGTTGCCGGCCTCCATCAGCGCCAGGATGCCCTCCTTGCCGTCCTTGCGCAGCGTGGACACCTTGAATGAACCACGGACAACGCCAAAAAAACCGCCCGGTGCGTCCCCTTGCCGATAAAGCATTTCTCCGGCATTCAGCTGGAGCGGGTCGGCTGCCGCCAGCAACGCGTACTGACTGCGTGGCAGCAGACCGCAAAACCAAGGGTTGCCCAGCATCGCGGCCGATATTTCCAATTTGGAATGCACTCCTTATTTCCTCACGGTGAATACCCTTAATTGTCAATTTGTTGACATTTGAATGTCAAGTAAAGATTTACCGTCAACCGGTTGTTTAACGAATTGTGAAGATAGAACACCATGAGCGTCCCGATCCCGAACAGCGCCCCAGCACCTGAGCAGGTCCGCGACGAACTGGCTGCAACTCTCAAGCTGCAGCGCGCCGCCTACTTTGCGCACCCGTACCCGAGCTTTGACGAACGCCGCACCGATCTGCTCAAGTTGCAGGCATTCATTCGGGACCATCGGGAATTGCTGGTCGAGGCGATCAATGCCGACTATGGCAACCGGTCACGCCACGAAACTCTGTTTACCGAGATCTTCACGGTGATCGACGGTGTCGATCACGTTGTCAAACACCTCAAGAAGTGGATGAAACCGCAGCGCCGCAGCGTTGACTTGCGCAACTTCTTTGGTGCCAGCAACCGCGTGCTGCCGCAGCCGCTTGGGGTGGTCGGCGCCATCGTGCCATGGAACTTCCCGATCAATCTGAGCTTCACCGGCCTGATCTACACGTTTGCCGCCGGCAACCGCGCGATGGTCAAGATGTCGGAGAACTCACGCCACCTTGCCAGGGTCTTGATCGACAAAATACCGGCTTATTTTCCGCGTGACAAGCTGGCGTTTTTTGACGAGACCGGAGGCGTCGGCGTCGAGTTCTCCAAACTCAAGTTCGATCACCTGCTATTCACCGGCTCTGGCCAGACTGGGCGCGCCGTGATGGCCGCCGCCGCGCAGAACCTGTGCCCGGTGACGCTGGAACTCGGCGGCAAGTCGCCCGCCGTCATTTGCGACGACTATCCGCTACGCAAGGCGGCCGAGCGACTGCTGTTTGTCAAGTTGCTCAATGCCGGTCAGATTTGCACCACGGTTGACCATGTGTACCTGCCTAGAGGCAAGAGCGCTGAATTTGTCGCTCTGGCCAAGGAAATTGTGGCCGCTCGTTACCCCAAACTGGAGTCGGGTGACTACACGTCGATCATTGATGAACGCGCGTTCCGACGCCTCATCAATGCGCTGGACGAGGCCCGGAGTGGCGGCGCCACCCTGATCCAGTTGACTCCCGGCAAGCCATGGGATGAATCCAGCCGCAAGATTGCACCCCATCTGGTTCTTGACGCCCCGGCGAACTGCGACCTGCTGCAGCGCGAGATTTTTGGCCCGATTCTTCCGGTCATAGAATACGGCGCACTGGACCAGGTTATGACGGCCATCAACGCCGGTCCGCGGCCGCTGGCCCTGTACCCCTTCAGCAACGACAAACAGGTCATTGAGCGCCTGCTGGAACACGTGATGTCGGGTGGTGTCAGCGTCAACGACGGTCTGTTTCACGTCGGCCAGCATGATCTGCCGTTTGGCGGCGTCGGCGACAGCGGCATGGGTCACTACCATGGCTACGAAGGCTTTGTGACTTTCTCAAAAATGCGTCCCGTGTTTTACCAGGCCTCCTTCAGCGCCATCAAGTTCCTGTGGCCACCGTACGGTAAGTTCGCCAGCAAA
The DNA here is from genome assembly GCA_031394895.1 of Betaproteobacteria bacterium. Classification (GTDB taxonomy): domain Bacteria; phylum Pseudomonadota; class Gammaproteobacteria; order Burkholderiales; family Burkholderiaceae_C; genus Rhodoferax. Next base: position 15,938 of record JANNUE010000230.1, on the reverse strand, counting down.
TATCTGGCGTTCCTCACCAAATAACAAACCATCAAGAAAGAATCCCAAAGTGCAAGTTCAGGAATTTGATTACGTCGTTGTCGGTGGCGGCGCGGCTGGTTGCGTGATGGCAAGCCGCCTGTCTGAAGATCCCGGTATTTCGGTCTGCCTGCTCGAAGCCGGTGGGCCGGACAAGTCGGCCTTCATCCAGGCGCCTTTAGGTTTTGCCGCTACTGCGGCGCTGGGCATCCACAGCTGGAACTACAGCACCGTACCCCAGCCAGGCCTGAACGGGCGCAGCGGTTTTCAACCCAGAGGCAAGGTGCTGGGCGGTAGCAGTTCGGTCAACGCGATGGTTTACACGCGGGGCAATGCGCTGGACTATGACCATTGGGCCGCGCTTGGCAACCCCGGTTGGTCTTACCAGGACGTGCTGCCCCTTTTCAAGCGATCCGAGAATAGCGAGTGCTTTGGTGTGAACGACTATCACGGCATTGGCGGACCTCTCAATGTCAGCTATTTACGCAGTCCAAGCAGTATCAACGACGCATTCCTGCACGCCTGCGCCGAGCAGGGTGTGCCGATAACGAAGGATTACAACGGTGCTTCCCAATTCGGTTGCGCCCCGGCACAAGTAACGCAAATAAATGGCGAACGCTGCAGCGCCGCCAGAGCCTACATCACGCCGCATCTAACACGCCCCAACCTCACCGTCATTACCGGGGCCCATATACAGCGCCTTATGCTGGCAGGTAAACGCGCCACTGGTGCAGAGTTCATCCACGAGGGAAAGACGCAGCAAGTCAAAGCCAGACGCGAAGTCATTCTTTCAGGCGGCGCCTATGGTTCACCGCAGTTGCTGATGTTGTCCGGGATCGGTCCCGCAGCGCATCTGCGGCAATTCGGGATCCCGGTCGTACATGACCTGCCCGGCGTCGGCCAAAACCTGCACGACCATGTGACCACGGTTCTTATCTACCGCACACAGCGCAAGGAAGCCACTTTCGGACTGTCGCTGTCCGGCCTGGTGTCGATCGTCCGCAGCATCTTTGAGTGGCGCAAGCAACGCAAGGGAATCATCACCAGTAATGTGGCCGAGTCGCAAGCCTTTATCTACGCCGACCCGAACGAGAAAGCGCCCGATATCCAGCTTGCGCTTTGCACTGGCATCGTTGATGACCATACACGCAAGAACCATCTCGGTCACGGCTACACGCTGCATGTGACGCTGATGCGACCCAAGAGCCGTGGCAGTGTCACGCTGCGCAGTGCCGATGCCAAGGATGCGCCGCTGATCGATCCTAATTTTCTGTCCAACCCGCAGGATATGGCGACTCTTGTCAAGGCTACGCGCATCGGCTACAACATCATGCAAAGCCAGGCTTTTAAACCCTACCGGGGTGAAATGCTTTATCCGTTGCTGCCCGATGACCCGGTGCAAGTCGAAAAATTCATCCGTGATCACGCCGACACCGAATACCACCCCTGCAGCACCTGCAAGATGGGTCCGGCGAGCGACCCGATGGCGGTAGTCGACGCGAATTTACGGGTTTACGGGATCGAGAACCTGCGCGTCGTTGATGCTTCCATCATGCCGCAACTGGTTACTGGCAACACCAACGCGCCCACCATCATGATTGCTGAAAAAGCGGCTGCTTTGATGAAATCACCGGCTAACACCACGGAACTTAATTGTCAAAGCACAACTCTGTGTATTGATCCGGCATAAAGCACCAGTTATCCACAGTGTGCGACTTTTTTTGAAAGTTATCCTTATTCGAGGTACATCGAGAAGCACGGTCACATACAGTGGTTAAAGTGTTCCAAGGTATTGATCTAGCACGAAAATAAGTCCTTATCCACAGAGTGGGCCGACCCTTATCTACTACTACTATCTTTAAATAGCTAATGTAGAAGAAGAATAGAAGGTAACTAATTTTTTGGCAACCAGCGTTTGAGCAGGAGCGCGTTGCCCATGACGCTAACCGAACTCAATGCCATTGCCGCGCCAGCCAGAACCGGGTTCAGAAAACCAAAAGCCGCCAGCGGTATGCCGGCCACGTTGTAGAAGAACGCCCAGAACAGGTTTTGCCTGATCTTGCGCACCGTGTGGCTTGAGATATCCAATGCCTGCGCGACCAGTGCCGGGTCCCCTCGCATCAACGTGATGCCGGCTGCGTGCATGGCTACATCGGTCCCATTACCCATTGCAATACCAATATCGGCCGCCGCCAGCGCGGGAGCATCGTTGACGCCGTCGCCGACCATCGCCACGATGTGCCCGCCACTCTTCAGCGCAGTAACACGGGCTGACTTGTCACCAGGCAGCACCTCAGCCATAGTCTCACCTTCATCGGGACTAAGGCCAAGACGACGGGCCATGGTCTCTACAGCACCTTTGTTATCACCTGAAATCATAATCACCCTGATACCCCGGGAGCGCAATGCGGCCAGCGCTTCTTTGGCGCCTGGTTTGGGCTCGTCACCAAAACCCATCAATGCCAGAACCTCGATTCGCTCTGCTTGACCGTTAACTGCGTGTAAGCGTTGCGCCATCACCGAAACACTTGCACCAGCGCTCTGCAATTGCGCTGCCCTGTCTTTCATCCAGCCTGTGTTCACTCCCAACTCTTGCATCCAGCGCAAACTACCAATCAGGTAGTATTTTTTATCAACCCCAGTCCCCAGACTTCCCTTGGTTCCGCGACCCGCTACAGATTGAATGTTGTCTGCGCTGCTGGACGTGATAGACCGTTCTTGCGCAGCACTCATCACCGCGCGAGCGAGTGGGTGTTCACTGCCGCCTTGAAGGCTGGCGGCAATTGTCAATAAATTGAGTTGCTCCATCTGAAGATGGCGCGTCAATGCAGCGTTTTCATCCTTATTGACCAGAAAGTGTGTCAATTGCGGGCGCCCGACGGTGAGCGTTCCGGTCTTGTCGAACACCACAATATCCGCCTTGTGCGCCAATTCCAGTGCCTGTGCATCCTTGATCAAAATACCAAACTTGGCGGCAACACCGGTACCGGTCATGATCGCCGCTGGCGTGGCAAGTCCCAACGCGCACGGGCAGGCAATCACCAGTACTGTCACCGCACGAATCACCGCAACTTCAAACGGTTGGCCAGTCAGCCACCAGGCCAATAAGGTGATCAAGGCAATCAGCAGCACCACTGGCACAAAAACGGCGCTGACCTGGTCCACCAGGCGCTGAATCGGCGCTTTGGCGGCCTGCGCATCTTCCACCAGGCGAATGATGTTGGAGAGCACGGTTGCGCTGCCGACAGCACCGACCTGCATCACGACCCGGCCTTCACCATTGATGGACCCACCGGTCAGCGCAGCGCCCTGGTCCTTGGCGACTGGAATGGCTTCCCCCGTGAGCATCGACTCATTCACCTGGGTTTGACCTTCCAGCAGTTTTCCATCCACCGGAAAACGCTCACCCGGCTTCACAACCAGCAAGTCGCCTACCAGTACCTCGGCTACCGGAACGTCGAGTTCTCCCTCAGCACCCTGCAAATGTGCCACGTCAGGGCGCAAGGCATGCAGCGCGCGGATGGCGGAAGTAGTTTGTTGCTTGGCGCGCGACTCCAGCCATTTACCCAGCAGCACCAGGGTCACCACAAGCGCCGAGCCTTCAAAATACAGGTGCGGCATGACGCCTTGCCCGACGCCAACGGACGGGCTCAGCCAGAGCCACATCGACAACAGCCAACCAGCGGTTGTGCCGATCGCCACCAGTAGATCCATATTACCGGAGAGAGCCTTGAGTGCGTGCCAGCCAGCCTTGTAAAAACGCCAGCCAAGAATAAATTGAACCGGGGTTGCCAGCGCAAACTGAATCCAGGGAGCGAGCATCCAGTGCTGCCCGATCAGATCGCCGAACATCGGAACAGCCAACGGTATCGATAGCGTCAGCCCGATGGCCACTGGAAGAAAGCCGGACCAGGACGATTTGTCCTGCGCATCAATCGCCGCGTTGGCTGCGACCGGCTCGTAACCGGCATCGCGGACCGCCCGCCGCAATCTGGCTTCCATCTGTTCGGATGGCTCAAAAACAACGCGCGCCGACTCAGTGGCCAGATTGACCGTTGCATCGCGAACGCCGGGAACCTTCTTGAGAGCCTTTTCCACCCGCGCAACGCAGGAGGCACAAGTCATTCCGCCGATGCCGATGTCGATGGGTGCGGAATCGGCGATGGAGCTAGCAGTGGTGTTCATGGACGCAAGCCTAAACCTTTCCACCATGGTAATGTCAAGGCTCTGTGGTTTATGCTTGACCTTCCTATCGTGGGAGGGTTCAAAATGAAACCGTTGATGCACAGTATTTTCATTTAACTGAAGGAGTTTTTCGATGAACCAGACCTTTACCGTTTCCGGCATGACCTGCGGCCACTGTGAAAAAGCCGTCACCAAAGCGGTCAAGCAAGCCGACCCGATGGCTGAAGTCAAGATCGACCGCAGCATCGGAAAAGTCGAAGTGCAATCCGATCAAAAACGCGAGTTGTTGGCCAAGGCGATTGCTGACGAGGGTTATCCAGTCGCGGCATGAGCAAGCCTGCAACGAGTCCTTTGGTTGGTGATGTCACGCTTTGGCCGGTTGCCATTGGCAGTGCGGCGCGTCTGTCAAACGTATCAGCCAAGATGGTTCGGCACTACGAGTCGCTCGGGCTGCTGTCCCCGGTGGCGCGCACCGACAGTGGCTATCGGCAATACGGGCAAGCCGATGTGCGCACTTTGCAATTCATCAAGCGCTGCCGGGCGCTGGGCTTTTCAATGGCTGAAATCGCCGAACTGGTCGGTCTGTGGAACAACCGCAAACGCACCAGCGCCAGCGTCAAGCGCATTGCGCAAAGGCACGTGACGGAGCTGACGCAACGCATCGAGGCGATGCAGGCAATGCAGCGCACACTGAGCTCGCTGCTGGAGCACTGCCATGGCGACGAGCGCCCCGAGTGCCCGATCCTGGACGATCTGGCGGGTGATTGCTGTCAGGCCCCCTGATGGCGCCGGCGGCACTCCCGTTAACCCTGTATCCGGCCTTGGCCCAGGTGCATCCGGCCCTGGACCAGCTAAGCCCGGCGGTCTTGCCGCTTCGGGTGCCTGCGGCCAGGCCGGTTTTCGCAGAGAATGCTGCCTGCCAGGGTTTCCCACTGGTGCTGAGCGGCGAAGTAAAGGTGTCGCGCAGCTCGCCGGACGGGCGTTCGCTTGAGTTGTACCGCGTGCTGCCCGGCGAACTGTGCCTGGCCTCCTGCGCCAGCCTGTTTCGCAGGCAGCCGATGTCGGCTTGCGGCGTCACCACCCAAGCCAGCACACTGCTGCTGATTCCTCCCGCGATCTTCCGCCAGTGGCTTGAGACGCCGGTATTTCGGGACGCCGTGCTGGGCTTGTTTGCCGAACGCATGTCCGACCTGACGGCGCTCATTGACGCCGTGGCTTTTCAAAAACTTGACCGTCGCCTGGCCGCTGCGCTGCTCAATCGCGGCCAGCAACTGGCCATTACGCATCAGATGCTGGCCGACGAATTGGGCACCGTGCGCGAAATGGTGACCCGGCTATTGCGTCGCTTTGAGCGCGAGGGTTGGGTTGTGCTTGGACGGGAACAAATTCAAATTGTCAATGCTGCGGCCTTGCGTGACTTCAGTCACAGACACGCTGACGAAAGCCGGCTCTAATCCGGCTCTCAACCACTTGAATGGAGTAGCGTATGAAAGCAAATGTTGGCGGTATTGATCGTCTGCTGCGCGTCGCGGTCGGCCTGGCGCTGATCGGGCTGGCCGCGACCGGTACGATCGGAGTCTGGGGTTGGCTGGGCGTCCTGCCTTTGGCCACCGGCGTCATCGGCTGGTGCCCACCTTATGCCATTTTTGGCTGGAACACCTGCAGCGCCAAGAAGTAGCCAAACAACCGGCCGCGTTGGCGCGCACCGAAGTTGAGCCGCACAGGCGGTTCTGACTCATGCGCTGACTGGCTCGGCCAAAGTCTTGGCTGACTCACCCCCAAGTGCTGCCAGCAGATCGGGCAGCAGCTTGCGCAGTTCCCCGGTGGCAATCGCGCAGTCTGCGTCGAAGCCGTCGTCCTTGCCAGCGACTGCGCCTTCGAAAACCACTTCCAGTAACGCCAGTTTCTTGAGTTGCAGGTTTTCTGTCAGTACAAAGGAGACGCGGCTGTCCCAGGTGAGCGCCAACCGCGTTGGCAGTTTGCCGCTGGTCACATGCTGCTTGACTTCATCATTGTCCAGCGGGTGCCGCGAGTAGCGCACCACAGCCTTCGACTCGTCGGCCGCCTTCAGCTCGCACTCGCGGTCAACGCTGAAGCCGGCCGGTGCCTGCTGCTCGATCAGCCACTCCGACATGGCGCTGGTGGGCGAGAGCTTGGTGTCGATCAGGCTCAAAGCCAGTCCGTCGAGCGACTTCACCAGTTGTGTCACCACCTCATCCGCCTTGGCCTGGCTGGCCGCGTCAATGATCAGCCAGCGCCCTTTGGGGTCTATCCAGACAGCGATGCTGGCCTGCTTGGTGAACGCCAGCGGCAGCAATTCCAGCCGGATGTCGTCCTTGATGCTGCGGATTTCCTTGTTGCCCGGCTTGCGCCCGGTGCTGGCCTCGATCTGCGCGACCCGTTCTTTGGCTTTGCGATTGACGACCGAGCCCGGCAGTGTGCGGGTCTCGATCATCAGTTGGAGCATCAGTTGCCCGTCCACGGCTTCCACCAGTGGCCCATGCGCCTCACCCCGCGGCTCAATCCAGCCCAGCGATTTTTCCTGGCTGGAAGCACACTCGACAAAGCGCGCGCCTTGCAGACATTCTTCGATCTGCGCGACCGTGGAGGACCAGGCCGACTCTATGCGATAAACGATGACATTCTTGAACACTTGCACCCTTTGATTGACGATTGATTCAACTTGAACAGCGCCAATCATCCCATCAAAAACAGACGTTTCTTTTTCGCCCAGCTTTACAAACCCTTATGCTGTTGTTATGCAGCAGATACAGTTGACACCCACACTCGACTCCAGCCTGATGCCACTTTTTGAGCGTCAGACCGACCAAAAGGAAGCTCCTATGAAATCAGTCTTTAAACCCCTGCTGCTCGCCGTGCTGTTGGCCGGCGCCGGCATGACCGCTTTTTCGCAAACGCCCGGTATGCCCGATCACGCCGGCATGATGGGCGCTGGCGGCCCCATGCATGAAGGCATGGGGCAGCACCGCATGGGCACAATGGACCCGGCGAAAATGCAGGCGCGCATGGAAAAACGTCAGGCGGCACTGAAAGTGGCGCTCAAGTTGACGCCGACGCAAGAAGGCGCCTGGACCACGTTCACCGCAGCCATGAAGCCACCGGCGGACATGATGGGCAAGCACCCGGATTTCGATGCACTGGCAAAACTGCCGACGCCCGCGCGTATTGACAAAATGAACGCCCTGCACGCCCAGCATGTGGCAGAGATGAACGCCGCCATGGCGCAACGCGGTGACGCCACCAAGGCCTTCTATGCGACGCTGACGCCTGAGCAGCAAAAGGTGTTTGATGCCAGCACGGCGCGCCACTTCAGTCGCGCCGGCCACATGGGTGGCATGCACCATGGAAGCGGGCCGGCGCAGCCCAAGTCATAAGCTCGGTCGCCAGGCGTTGCCAATCAGTCCCGCAAATTGTCGTCAGCGATTTGCGGGATTTGTCTTTCTCAGGCCAGCAGCTTCTTCAGTTCTCCGCTGTCAATCAGTTTGATGACGTCATTGGCCCCGCCGACCAGCACGCCTTTGACAAAAACCATCGGCAGCGTTGGCCAACCGGTCCACAGTTTGAGTGCATTGCGCTGGCGCCAGGTGTTGAAGTAGTTGCCGTGCTCCAGATACTGGTGCGCGACGCCGGCGTCACTGAGCGCCTTGCGCGCTTTCTTGGGGAACGGGTTCATCCCCATACCCACCACCACCACCGCATGTTGCGCAATGGCCGCCTGCACTTCCCGCACGATGGCTTGCTCGTGGTTGGCAACCTTGTCCCGGATCGCGGGGTGGATGTTCGACTCGTCAAGGATCGGACGCGGCATGACAATCTCCTGGGAACTTGAAAAAATGCATTATGCGTCGCTGCCATGTGCCGGGTTGTGGCAAGGCTGCTGGCGGTGTCCGGCGCGGCGCGCGGTCTGAGCCAGGTCCTAGAATGCAGCGAAAGATGCCGCTGCCCCTACCCTGAAGTCCCGCATGATATTTGGCTATACCGAACAACAGATCGCCGCTTTCGGGCTGACTTTCTGCGTTGGCGGCTTCATGCTCTACATGCTGTTCATCATCGGCCATCTGGCTTGGGAGTCCAAGGCGGGCAAATTCGGCACCTTTGTTCTGTTTCTCGGCTTGGCCTTTGGCATGACCGGCTTTGCCGCCAAGTACCTGATTCAGTGGGCGATTGGCATCCGTTAGCCCGACGCAGGGGTCACCCGAACGGCCGCACGCCAATCAGCAAGCCGTGCAGCCACAGCGCAAATACAAACCACGCGACAAAGCCAGTTGCCACAGTGATCACGGTCGGCCCTGCAGCGCCGGGTGGCAAACGCAAGCCGGCGAGCCGGTCGCGCTGTCTGGACGCAACGAAATCAATCACCGACCAGACAAAGAACGAACCAAACAGAACCAGATGGGCGAGGTTACCGTTGGCCAGCAAATGGGCCAATGACCACAACATGACACCCAGCACCATCGGGTGGCCCAGACGCGCCTTGATCATGTTGGCCGGCACATAGGCCGCCGCCAGCAGCAGAAACGACGCCAGCGTTAGCAGCGATGCAAGGTGGCGCATGGCCACGGGCGGACTCCACAGCAGAAGCGGTTGCTGGCGTGCCAGGCCAAAGCCCCACACGATCAGAGCCAGCCCCAGCAGCGAGGCAACTGAATACAGACCTTTCCAGCGCAGCTCACCGATACGCGAGCGGGTTTGCGCACGCCAACCCTGCGCCACGATACGCACCGAATGCACACCCAGAAAGACCAGCAAGCCCAGTATCAGATAAGTCATGTGCAGCTCTCCCACTTGTTGTGCCTGCAGTATTGTGCGCCATCGGACAGCAGCTCGGGCGGCGGTAATGCGGGTCTGCGTACTGCACCGGTTGCATTACAGGGCAGTTTGTTTACACTGCATAGTCAATTAGTACAAATTTACTGGAGCTTTGATGAAACCCGTACTGGAATTATTGAAACGTAACCCCAAGGTTTATCAGGTGGGTCCGTCGGTCACCGTTTTTGAAGCGCTCCAATTGCTGGCGGACTATCGGGTTGGCGCCATGGTCGTGATGGACAACGGCAAGCTGGTCGGGATAGTGTCCGAGCGCGACTACACCCGCAAGATTGCGCTGCAAGGCAAGAACTCGAAGGAAACCACGGTTGCCGACATCATGACGCGCGAGGTCATCACGGTCACCTCGAAGACCGGAACCCGCGCCTGCATGAGCCTGATGAGCCAGAAGAAGATACGCCATTTGCCGGTCGTCGATGACGGTAAAGTTGTTGGCATGATCTCCATTCTGGACATCATGGACGACATCATTTCCGACCATGAGAAGACCATCACGCAGTTGACGGACTACATCAGCCGTTAGGGCGGCCCACCTGCTTCCATCATGCCTCGTCCAGCCCAATCGGAGCAGGGGGCTGGCGCATGAGGAGCAGGCCATGAGCAGTGCTTCGACCTTATGGGTGCGTGTCGCGCGCAAGCAGATCGAGGCCACAGACATCTGCACGTTCGAGCTGGTCGATGTTGACGGCGCTGCGCTGCCGGCGTTCTCGGCCGGCTCGCATGTGAACGTGCAACTGGCGGGCGGCATCAGCCGCCAGTACTCGCTGTGCAACGCCCCGCAGGAGAGTCACCGCTACCTGCTAGCCGTGCTGCGTGATGCGGCGTCGCGCGGCGGCTCGCAGATGATGCACGAGCAGGTTTTTGAGGGCCAGGTGCTGCACATCAGCGCGCCGATTAACCACTTTCCTCTGGCGCATGACGCGCGCAAACACCTGCTGCTGGCCGGCGGCATTGGCGTCACGCCGATCCTGTGCATGGCCGAGCGCCTGGCCAACACCGGTGCCGACTTTGAGATGCACTATTGCACGCGCTCGCCCGAGCGCACCGCCTTCTTGCAACGCATCCGCGCTGCCGGTTACGCGGCCAAAGTGCATTTTCATTTTGATGATGGCGCCGCCGAACAAAAGCTCGACATCGCCGCCGTGCTGGCGACGCCCTCCAGCGGCGTGCATCTGTACGTCTGCGGCCCCAAAGGTTTTATGGACGCCGTGCTCGGCAGCGCGCGCGCCAGCGGTTGGCCAGAGCCGCAACTGCATCACGAATACTTTTCCGCCACGGTCGAGCAGTCCGGGCACGACGTCAGCTTCGAGGTCCAGCTCGCCAGCTCCGGCAAGATCGTCAACGTGCCAGGCGACAAGACGGTAGTGCAGGCGCTGGCCGAGGCCGGCATCAATGTGCACGTGTCATGCGAACAAGGGGTCTGCGGCACTTGCCTCACGCGTGTGCTGCAAGGCGTGCCGGAGCACCGGGACCTGTACCTGACGCTCGCGGAGCAGGCCGCCAATGACCAGTTCACGCCGTGCTGCTCGCGCTCGCTAACGCCGCGTCTGGTGCTTGATTTGTGAAGGAACCGCTCATGTTGTCTCGCCGCTATTAATGAAAATCACAAACATAGGCCTGATCGGCTACGGCGAAGTCGGCAAGATATTTTGCGCCGGGTTGAGAGAAAAACCCGGCGTCGCCGCCATCGCCGCGTGGGACTTGAAGCTGGCAAATGCGGCCACGCAGGCGGCCGAATTGAGCCACGCGGCGCGCGCTGGCGTGCTGGCACTGGGCTCGGCGCGCGCACTGTGCGAGCGCAGCGACCTGGTGATGTCGGCCGTGACAGCTTCCAACACGCTGGCTGTGGCGCAGGAGGCGGCGCAGTGGCTTCGCCCCGGCACGATTTTTCTGGATCTCAATTCGGCGTCTCCCGGCACCAAGCGCCAGTGCGCGGCGCTGGTCGATGCGGCGGGAGCGCACTATGTGGAGGCCGGCGTCATGACCTCGGTGCCGCCGTGCGGCATCAAGGTGCCGATGCTCTTGGGCGGCGCCAGGGCGGCCGAACTGGCTGCCCTGCTGAACGGCTGGGGCATGGACGCCAAAGCCGTGAGCGACCAGCTTGGTGTTGCCAGCGCCATCAAGATGTGCCGCAGCATCATGATCAAGGGGCTGGAGGCGCTGGTGATAGAGAGCTACAGCACGGCGCGCGCCTACGGTGTTGAAGACCAGGTGCTGCCCACGCTGGCCGAGACCTTTCCGTCGATCGACTGGCAAAAGCAGGGCGCCTATTTCTTCAGCCGCGTAGTCCAGCACGGCCAGCGCCGCGCCGAGGAAATGCGCGAGGCGGCCCATACGGTGAAAGAAGCCGGCTTCGCACCCATGATGGCCAGCGCCATTGCCGACAAGCAGCAGTGGGTGGCCGATTGGGCGCGGACCGGTGTGTTTGATGGCGTGGGCAAGGATGCGCGATGGCAGGAGTATGCGGATCGACTGATTGCCATAGCAACCCCGGACAAAGGGTTGTTGTAATCGGTGGTTGAACGCAAACCGTGGGATCGGTAGGTTCCGACCGACTGCGGGCTGTTGTCTGTATCAAACGGACGTCGCAAGGTGGCAGGGCGCGGTCGTTCAGCCAGACCGATCGGCGGACTCTTACCGACCCTGCGAAGTCATTCGCCTATCCACATTGGTCATCCGTCTGCAGTCTCTGACTCGCCGTATTTCACTGGCTGCCCCATAATTAGCGGATCTAACCTGACATAGAGGCGTCGGATGACAGTCACTCCCCAAGGCATAAGCGTGCAGACAGCCTATCGATGGTTTCGTGAGGGCCGCTTAATGGTCAATCGGCAGTACCAGCGCAAATTGGTCTGGACCATCGTCGAGAAGCAACGCCTGATCGACAGCGTGTTGAAGGACTACCCGCTGCCCTTTTTCTTGCTGGCCGAGAAGCCAGTGGAAGGCAGTCAAAGCATCTTCGAAATCATTGATGGAATGCAACGTCTCAATGCGATGTTCGGGTTTATCGAGAACTCGTTTTTGGTGAATGATGCCTGCTTTGACGTGAACGAGTTTGCTCGTGCTCGACAACTGGCGGAGCAAGGCGTCTTCACTCCTGCAGAGCCCGAAGTTTCAAGGCTAGAAGCGGCCTTGTGCGCGAACATACTTGACTATCAACTGGCAGTGACTATCTTTCCCGGCGAGGAGCCAGGACGAATTACCACGGTATTCGGCCGCATCAATTCGGGGGGCAAGCAACTAAGCGACCAGGAACGGCGACAGGCCGGTGTGCTCTCGCCTTTTGCTGAAGTCGTTCGGGAAATAGCAGCTGAGATTCGAGGCGATGTGTCGCGCGACGAGTTGCCGCTTACCGAAATGCCCGAGATTAGCATTGAGACCACAAAGAACGTGCATGGATACAAACTCAAAGCAGAAGAGATCTTCTGGTGCTATCAAGGGATTTTGCGCACCAATCATCTGAGGGACAGCGAGGATGAACAGGTAATCGCTGACATCGTCGCATCAATCCTTGGCGGGCGTCCGGCCGAAGCGTCGGGCGAATACCTTGACTCGCTCTATGACCCTGCGTCAGAGGCGTCGAAATCCTTGAATGCACAGTTGATTGCCTTTCCGCGCGACCGTTTGGTGCACGAGGTAATACAAGTGTTCTCGATTGTGCGCAGTGTGATCGAAACAAACAGTCCTGATCGATTTCACTTCCGAAAGACGGTCTATTCCAAGCCCACGTCTAATGCGCAAAAGCAAGCATTTTTCGCCGTCTTCATGGGGTTTTATGACCTCATCATGAGGCAGGGGCACCTTCCGGTTGTACCGGAAAAGATCATGCCCATGCTGAACAATCTGAGTGATCGCATCGACGTCGGGCAAAAGCATGTTAAAGCAGACGATCGCCTCAACAATGTGAAGGTCGTGAAGGGCCTAATTGCTGACTGCTTCGCGAAGGGGGACGTTGCGGCATTGGGTCACGGGCCTGGAATGGTCTTTGATTTCGAGAACTCAATCCGCCGAGCGAAGGCTGAAAGCTCGCGGTATGAATTGAAGCAAGGCTTCTTGAGGCTGGACGACAAACGCGCGGTTGACGACGCATGTCTTCAGTCCGTGATCGAAACTATTTGCGGCATAGCAAACTTGGGGCCCGATGCGGATGGCTTCATTTATTTTGGAATCGCCGATAAGCCTGCCGACGCCGCGAGGATAAATAAGCTCGATGGCGTTACTCCAATCGAGCTTGAGCACGTTCAGATCGTCGGCGTGGATCGTGAGGCAAAAGTAATGGGGCGTCCCCTTGACAAGTACGTCAATGTATTCGAAGACAGCCTTGCAAAGGCCAATCTGTCCGAGCCGCTGAAGACTCAAGTCCGGGCAGGGCTTGACGTGGTTCAGTACAAGAATCTCTCCATACTTCGTATTCGCGTGCCCAAGCAGACGGCACCGAGCTTCGTGGGCGACAGTTGCTTCTTCCGGCAGGGGTCGTCCACCTTAAAGGCCACGGGCCCACAGATTGCCGCAATCGCGAAGTTGTTTGTAGCCTGAGCCTCAGGTGCGCCGACCGGGTGCGGCGTGGTGCGGAGGCCTCCTCGGCGCTCCAATGGACCTCACGATTTCACCAGAAGCCTCAGCACAGAAGTCTCAGCGCTGATGGCGCAGCCGCATCATACTTAGCATAGAGCCGCTTCGCGCAAAGCCGAGGGTTGGTACTTTGGGTTGGGAGGTGCCTTCCGGCCTTGCAGGATGACCGAACGTTTCCTGCCAATCCGAGCCATTCACCGGTACGAAAGGTTGCAAATGCGGTTGCCAGTTACCTGTCACTGGTGACAGTCAGGACCTGGTTCGATCCAGATTTTCGGTCCGCCAAATCGAACAACCCCAATCGCAGCGCAGGAACTGGTCAAGGCTGGCGCTTCACCGGCGGCAATGGGGCCAAAGCGGCGTGTGCCAAAACACTATGCTTGGCCTGACTCAAGCCCCAATCTGCCCGCTGCCACGCCGATTGGCATTGCCCTTGCGCCAGCCGCAGCCAGCATGGGCGCACTCGATGCAACGAAGCCCGCCGCCCCGATTCAAGGGTCTGCAAAACAGGATGCGGAAAACTGTCCGCGCACCTTCTCCGTTTGCACAAACCGCAGCAATTTGCGACCCTCCTCGCTGGAACTGATTACGGCCGCGACGTAGCTGGTGCGCAAGCCGTACGGGTCCGGCAAGCCGTCCACAAAGCTCACTCCTGGCGCCGGCACGATCTCGCTGGATTGACTGTCGCCAAGTGCAAACGTTCCGTCGGCGACGGCGTGGATCACATGCCACCACACCGTACCACTCAACCGCCGAGATGGCACAAATCGGTGATTTCTGGTAGATTCTGACCATTCAGGTCAGAATATGGGTGACTCTATGCAAGCTTGGCAAATGCAGACTGCAAAGGCGCAGTTCTCTGAGGTGGTTCGATCGGCCAAGACCGAGGGACCACAAGACATCACGGTGCACGGTAAATCGGTTGCGGTGGTGGTCTCGCGCGAATTGTTTGATCGCCTGAGCGGTAACACCGAATCCCTGGTGCAGTTCATGCGCCAATCTCCCTTGCATGGGTTGGATGAGCTCGTCCTGAAGCGCAGCAAAAGCTCGACTCGCGAGATCAAGTTGTGAGTTACCTTATCGACACCAATGTGCTGTCTGAATTGCGCAAGAAAAAGCCCGACCCCAATGTCGTGAAGTGGTTTGAACACCGCGCGCGCCAGTCGTTGTATTTGAGTGTGCTCACGCTCGGTGAGATTCGCAAAGGCATCGAGGCCTTGAACGATCCCATCGGTTCGGTTCGACGCCAGGCCCTGATCGAATGGCTGGAACAGGATCTGCCCACTTTCTTTCTGGGGCGCGTGTTGCCAGTTGACGCCTCTGTGGCCGATCGCTGGGGGCGATTGCAGGCGCAGGCTGCCCGACCGCTTCCCGCCATTGACAGCTTGC
The DNA here is from genome assembly GCA_031394895.1 of Betaproteobacteria bacterium. GTDB lineage: Bacteria > Pseudomonadota > Gammaproteobacteria > Burkholderiales > Burkholderiaceae_C > Rhodoferax. Next base: position 926 of record JANNUE010000230.1, on the reverse strand, counting down.
TCGCAGCAACTGCCTTGCACCGCAACTTGACTCTGGTGACTCGCAACCTCAAAGATTTTTCAGGAATGAAGCTCAGCGTCATCAACCCCTGGGAAGGCGATTGATTTCGTTTTTCGTTGCACGCCATTCGCGCGGCGGTTGATGCGCCACTGACCGGGCCAAGTCTCTAGAATTTCCCCATGCAACCCGCAATCACAGCTATTTCCTCGATGGCCACCCGAGCGGTGCTGGCCGATCTGGTTGCGGCCTACAAGCAGCGCACCGGGCGCCACGTGCTGATCGAATCGGTGGGCGGGGTGGATGCGGCCATGCGCGTGCAGGCAGGCGAGATATTCGACTTGGTGTTCCTGGCGTCGGATGCGGTTGACAAGCTGATGGCTAGCGGTCATCTGCTGCCGGCCAGCAAGGTCGATCTGATGCGCTCCGGTGTGGCGGTGGCGGTGCGCCAGGGTGCTTTGCAGCCCGCCATATCGACCGAAGACGCGCTGCGCGCTGCGGTGCTGGCGGCAACAAGCATCGGCTACTCGACCGGGCCTAGTGGCGTGGCGCTGCTCAAGCTGCTTGAGCGCTGGGGCATAGCGCAAGAGATCGAGGCGCGCCTTGTGCAAGCCGCCCCCGGCGTGCCGGTCGGCACACTGGTGGCCGAGGGCAAGGTGGCGTTGGGTTTTCAGCAGCGCAGCGAGTTGCTGCACGTGGCGGGCATTACGCTGCTGGGGCCACTGCCACCCGCCATTCAGATCATCACCACCTTCTCGGCCGGCGTGGGCAGCCTGAGCACGCGGGTCGAGGCGGCGCACGAGCTGCTCGCTTATCTGGCGTCACCAGACGCTGCGCACGCAAAACGCAAACACGGCATGGAGCCGGCCTGAAGCCAGGGCGTAGCATTGAGTCACGAGAGAACCCCATGACAAAACCATTGATCATCG
>JANNUE010000193.1:0-1658 GCA_031394895.1 Betaproteobacteria bacterium | reverse complement strand
CCGGCGCCAGCACCAAATCCGCATCCGCCTGGCTGCCAATACGCCACAGCAGGCTCTCGGTCTTGAGCCGCGCCCCGCCACACACCCCACACGGCGTGTAGCTGCGGTACTTGGACAGCAGCACCCGGATATGCATCTTGTAGGCCTTGGTCTCCAGGTACTCAAAGAAGCGCTTGATGCCAAACCAGTGCTGGTTCCACTTGCCATTCCAGTTGGGTGAACCGTTGATCACCCAGTGCTGCTGCTCGGGCGTGAGCTTGGACCAGGGCGTGTCGCGCGGAATGCCGGCCGCCTCGGCGTGGCGCATCAGGTCGTCCTGGCACTCCTGCCAGGCCGGCGTCTGCATCGGTTTGACGGCACCGGCCCGCAGCGTCAGCTTTTCATTGGGGATCACCAACCCGTAATCAACCCCGATGACGCGCCCAAAACCGCGACAACTGTCGCAGGCGCCGACCGCCGAATTGAAGGAAAACAGGGATGCCAGCGGGTCGGCGTAGCGCAAATCGCTTTGCGGACAATGCAGGCCTGTCGAAAACTGCCAGATCTCCGGCGGGTGATCGTCCGGCGCGTCAAGCTGGTACACCGCCAGGCGACCACTGCCATGTTTGAGCGCCACTTCAATGGCTTCCAGCACACGGGCACGCGCTGCGCTTGAGAGCCGGAAACGGTCGGCCACCACATCAAGCACCCGCCGCCCCTGGCCGAGCCCGGCCGGCGTTGACGCACTGCGGGCGGCGGCCGCCTTGCCTGGTTTGGCGCGGGCTGGCAGCGCTGCGCTGGCGCTGGCTGGCAATTCGCGCTGGGCCTGCACTTTGGTAAAACCGCTGACAGAGAGCCACTGTTCGATTTCTTCCGGCGTTGCGCTGGCGGGCAATTCCACCGGGAAGGTGATGGCAAGTCGTGGATCGTCGGCCCCCACACGTTCAACCAGCTGGGCGTAAATCGTTTCCGCCGAATCGTGCCGCACCGCCTGCGCCGTTTCGCGGTCAAACAATTGCCCGGCCCGCGCAAACAAAAGCTTCAAGTGGTCATTGAGCTCGGTCATCGTGCCCACGGTGGAACGCGAGGAACGCACCGGATTGGTCTGGTCGATGGCAATCGCTGGCGGCACGCCTTCCACCTTGTCCACCGCCGGCTTGTCCATGCGGTCCAGAAACTGACGGGCGTAGGCCGAAAAGGTTTCCACATAGCGCCGCTGACCCTCGGCATAAAGCGTATCGAACACCAGACTCGACTTGCCCGAGCCACTGGGGCCGGTGACCACCGTCAACTCACCGGTGCGGATGTCCAGGTCAAGATTTTTGAGGTTGTGCTGGCGCGCACCGCGTATGCGGATAAAACCGTGTGGCATGGATGAATGTCTTTCCTGTGGGGGGCCAGACATTCTAGGCAGTTGGCCCTGCCGGAGCGCGCCACGGGTCATCGTGACCAAGCCGGGCTTTGGACCCGGCGAACGGCTAGGCCTTGAGCGCCCGCTCCAGAGGAACTCAGGGCTCGGTGCCGACGGCTTTCTGAATTTTGGGCAGCAGCGCCAGTAAATCATCAAAACCGCGGGCGGACTCCACCGCCAGATTGAGCCGGAAACCCCGCAAGCCGAGACTGGCCGTGAGCTGGGTCGCAATTGGCATGGCTGCGCTGTAGCGTTCCTGCGGTGAGCG
>JANNUE010000191.1:0-7848 GCA_031394895.1 Betaproteobacteria bacterium | reverse complement strand
GCCAAAAACCTGTTCCTCTCGGGCGAGCGAACCCTGCTGCGCAAGGGCCAGGAGTTTGTACTGACCCTGCTGCTGGAGACTTTTTTGAGCAAACAGCGCATCCTGGAGATTTACCTCAACAGCGTCGAATGGGGCGAAGGCGTCTTTGGCGCCGAGGCCGCCGCGCAGCGCTACTTTGGCAAGAGCGCAGCGCGGCTCAGCGCCCACGAGGCGGCGCGCCTGGCCGTGATGCTGCCACGCCCCAAGTACTTTGAAAGGCTGCCCAACTCCGGCTACCTGGCGGAGCGCGCCGGGGTGATTGCCGCGCGCCTGGGCGGTGCCGAACTGCCATGAGGATCCTCGGCATCGACCCCGGCTTGCGCACCACCGGCTTTGGCCTGATCGACGTCGCCGGCGCGCAACTCAGCTATGTCGCCAGCGGCACCATCAGCACCACGCATCTGGAAAAGGGCCAGTTGCCGGCGCGACTCAAGGTACTGTTTGACGGCGTGGTTGAGGTGGTGGCGCGCTATCAGCCGGACGTGTCGTCGGTTGAGATCGTGTTTGTCAACGTCAACCCGCAGTCCACCCTGCTGCTCGGGCAGGCGCGCGGCGCCTGCATCACGGCGCTGGTGTCGAGCCAGTTGACGGTGGCTGAATACACGGCGCTGCAGATGAAGCAGGCGGTGGTCGGCTACGGTCGCGCCGACAAGACCCAGGTGCAGGAAATGGTGCGTCGCCTGCTCAATCTGCCGAGCCGCCCCGGCCCGGATGCCGCCGATGCGCTCGGCCTGGCGATCACCCACGCGCACGCCGCCAAGGCCATGCAGCGACTGGCGCAGGCGGACGGCGTGATCGGTGCCGGCAGCGGTAAATACAAGGCCGGACGCAGCCGCTAAAGCTTGCGCTTTGTCCAGTAAGATAGACGCTTGATAGAGCACCCTAGAACATTCAAGGATCTTTTATGAGTCTGGCACGCAGCACCCACCTTCGTAGCGTTGCCCTGGTCGGCCATGGCGCCGTCGGCAAGACCACCCTGGCCGAGAGTCTGTTGGCCGCCGCTGGAGCAATCCAGAGCCGCGGTTCGGTGGAGCGAGGCAACACCGTCTGCGACTTCGATCCGATCGAGAAAGAACTGGGCCACTCGCTGCAGGCGGCACTGGTCAGTTTTGACTGGAGCGACACGCGCATTCATTTGATCGACACGCCCGGCTATCCGGACTTTGCCGGCCAGTCGATCGGCGCGTTGGCGGCGGTCGATACCGCGTTGATCGTCATCAGCGCCCAGACCGGCATCGAGCTCAACACCGAGCGCATGTTTGCACTGGCAGGGGAACGCGGCCTGTGCCGCATGCTGGTGATCAACAAGATCGACGGCGACAACATCGATTTGCCGGCGCTCATCAACGAAATTCGCGAGCGCTTCGGCAAGCAGTGCCTGCTGCTTGACCTGCCCACGCACAATGGCCAGGACGTGGTCGAGTTGCTCGGCCATGACGACGGCGACAGCGATTTTGCGTCGGTGGCTGGCGCGCACCGCGCCCTGATCGACCAGATCGTCGAAGAAGACGACAGCCTGATGGCGCGCTATCTGGAGACCGGCGCCGACCCGACTCTGGAGGAACTGCATGCGCCGTTCGAGCAGGCGCTGCGCGCCGGCCATCTGATCCCGATCCTGTTTGTCTCGGCCAAAACCGGCGCCGGCGTGGCGCAACTGCTCGATGCGCTGGCGCGTCTGGCGCCCAGTCCGGCCGAAGGCAACCCGCCGCTGTTTTTCCGCAGCGCGCCGGGCGCCAAGGCACAGGCGTTTCGCGCCCAGCCGGACGATGCGCTGCACGTGCTGGCGCATGTGTTCAAGGTCGTGATCGACCCGTTCATTGGCCGGCTCGGCGTGTTCCGGTTGCACCAGGGAACGATGCGGCGCGACGCCCAGCTGTTCGTTGGATCGAGCAAGCGAGCCTTCAAGGTGGCGCATCTGTACCGGCTGCAGGGCAAAGACCATGTCGAAGTGCCGGAACTGGTGCCAGGTGACATCGGCGCCGTCGCCAAGGTCGATGACATTGAATTCGACTGCGTGCTGCACGATTCGCACGATGAAGACGACATCCATCTGCAGCCGCTGGTGTTTCCGCAACCGATGCACGGTCTGGCGGTGCAAACGCGGCGCAAAGGCGACGAGCAGCGTCTGTTCGACATCCTGCACAAGCTCGAACTGGAAGACCCCTGCTTCAAGGTCGAACGCCACCCCGGCACCAACGAAACGGTGATCCGCGGCCTGGGTGAGGTACACCTGCGCGCCAAGCTGGCGCGCATGCAGCAGCAATACAAGCTCGAACTCGACACCAGCGCGCCGCAAATCGCCTACCGCGAGACCATCACCGCGCTGGCCGAGGGCCACTGCCGGCACAAGAAGCAAAGCGGTGGCGCCGGGCAATTCGGCGAGGTGATGCTGCGCGTGGAGCCGCTGGCGCGCGGCGCCGGCATCGAGTTTGTCGATATCGTCAAGGGCGGCGCGATCCCCGGCGTGTTCATGGCGGCGGTCGAGAAAGGCGTGCGCCAGGCGCTGGCCGAAGGAGTCGTTGCCGGTTATCCGCTGCACGACCTGCGCGTCACCGTGCACGACGGCAAGACACACGCGGTCGATGGCAAGGACATTGCCTTCACGTCGGCCGGGCGCAAGGCGACCATCGACGCCGTGCGCAAGGCGCGTCCGATTGTGCTTGAGCCACTGGTCAATATCGAGGTGCTGGCACCCGAGAGCACGACCGGTGACCTGACCGGCGACCTGGCCAGCAAACGCGGCCAGGTGACCGGCACACACCCGCGCCCGGTCGGCGCGGTGGCCATCAGCGGGGTGATTCCACTGGCTGAGCTGGGCGACTACCAGGGGCGTCTCAAATCACTGACCGCCGGCGAGGGTTCTTACGGCATCGAGTTCTCGCACTATGCGCCGGTGCCCGACAGCACCCAGCAACTGCTGGCCGGCAAGTTCAAGGCCGTCAATCTGGACGACGATGCAGCCAGTGGGTCCGCTCGATGAGCCGGATTCTGCTGGCCTACTCGACCACCGACGGCCACACGCCGCGCATTTGCGAGCGCATCAAGCAGGTCATGACCGGGCGCGGCCAGCAGGTGACGGTGCTGCCACTGGCGCAGGCCAACGCGCAGGATCTGTCCGGCTTTGACAAGATCGTCATTGGCGCCAGCATCCGCTACGGCAAACACCAGCCGCAGGTGGCGCAGTTCATCGAACAGCACCAGACGCTGCTGCAGAGCAGGCCGAACGCTTTCTTCAGCGTCAACATCGTGGCGCGCAAGCCGGAGAAGAACCGGCCCGAAACCAATCCGTATCTGATCAAGTTCCTGCGCCAGATTAGCTGGAAGCCGCGCCTGACCGCCGTCTTTGCCGGCAAGCTCAATTACCCCAGCTACCGCTTTTTCGACCGCCAGATGATTCGTTTCATCATGCTGATGACGAACGGCCCGACCGACCCGACCTCGGTAATCGAGTTCACCGACTGGAGCGCGGTCGAGGCGTTCGCGCACCAGTTGTGTGAACTGTCCTGAGCCAGACGCGCGCCTTGCGCCCGCCGCCGCCAGCCCCGACGAACCCGCCTCAGCCAGAGCGCGCTGACGAAAGCCTCACCACGATGAAATTCCTTGCCCTGACGCTGGCCCACGCGCTGCTGCTGATCGCCGGCGCCGCGGGTGCCGCCGAGCCGTCACAGCAACTGTTCGACAAGGTGGCTGCGGCCTACGGCGCGCTGGCACCGACGGCGATCCGTGCCACCGGCAACACCACTTCGCTGCAGCGCGGCAGCGGCGCGCTGGTGCGGCTGTTCAAGGCACCCAATCTGTTTCGCAGCGAGATCAACTACGCGTCCGGCATGGAAGTGCGCACGCTGCGCGGCCCGCTGGCCTGGCACCAGAACACGCCGGCCAATCCGATGCAGCGCGGCGCCATCGTGCTGCAGGCGGCGCGCGTCGCGCTGCCGTGGAACCTGCTCTCGGCACGCGCCAGCGCGATCGACCTCGGTGCGGCGCGGACGGCGCAGGGCCAGAGCGTTCGCATCATCGAGTTGGCACTCGATCCGCAACTCAAACTGGTGGTCGAGATCGAGACCGAAACCGGCCACCTGCTGCGCTCACGCGGCATCCAGTCGATGGGCGCCGGCGCCATCGAGTTCAGCACCGACTACTCGGACTTTCGCAGCGAGAACGGGCGCGTCCATGCCGGGCGCGAGCAACAGTTCGTGATGGGCCAGCACATCGCAACGTCGGTGATCGACAAGGTGGAGTATCCAGCGACGATCCCGGACAGCGCGTTTATGCCGGGTGCCTTTCAGACGGCGCAGCGCCCGGCTGTCTCTGACTTGCTGGCCACGCGCTGACTTTCACGCATCGGGATCGCAGCGCCCCGGATCATGAAAAGCCGCGTCATTGGGCGGCGCGGCCCTCCATCCCCCTCCCGTCATTGCGAGCGCAGCGAAGCAATCCAGGGCACCGGACTTCCTGGATTGCCGCGTCGCTGCGCTCCTCGCAATGACGCAATTCCATTCCGGTTCGATCTCAGCCTCTGTGGTTCAGGCTGTTCCAGCTTGACACGCCGGATAACGGTCCGGCGCCCGCTTCAGGGCTTGGTTTTGGCCTGCAGACCGAGCCCGCCTTTGCTGCGTGCAGCGGCAATTTCGGCCTGTACCTGAGTCGCATCGGGCGAGCCCGCCGGCAGTACCGTCAGCACGGTTTCCCAATAGGCGACGGCCCTGGTGTAGTCGGCGCGGCGGTAGGCAGCATTGGCGGCCAGCATCAGCGCCACCGGGTGTTTCGGGTTCAGCGCCAGCGCCTTGTCCACCAGTTGCAACGGGCGCCCTTCAATCTTTCCGCTGCGCGTTGCCACCACGTCGGCGTACTGGGTCAGCAAGTCAGGGTCGGTATCGACTACCGCGCCAGCCTTGCCAAACGCGTCTTCGGCTTCGGCCATACGGCCCTGCGCCTTGTAGGCCCGGGCGAGCCGGACCCAGCCCTGCAAATCGCCCGGATTGGCTTTCAGCCGCGCGGCCAGCGCTTCCACCATCTGGTTGATTTTCTCTGGCGTCATCGCGCCAGCAGCGGCGGCGTCCACCGCCGGCGCCTGGGCGTTTGGCGCAGCCGCTTTCGCCGCGCCGGGCTGCCCGGCCTTGGCGCGCGCATTGGCAACGTCGGCCGCCACTTGCTGGGCATCGGGCGAGCCGGGCTCCAGCACCGCCAGCAGTTTCTCCCACTGACTCACGGCCAGCGCGAATTCAGCGCGTCGATAAGCCGCCACGCCCGACATCATGAGACCCATCGGGTGCTGCGGGTTCTGCGCCAGCGCCTTGTTCACCATGTCCAGCGGTCTGCCTTCGATATTGTTGCCGTTGCGCACGGCCAGCAGGTCGGCGTAGTCCACCAGCAGATCGGGTTGCGTATTGACCAGGTCACCCGCTTTCAAAAACGCCTGCTCGGCTTCCGCAAACCGGCCCATCATCTTGTAGGAGCGCGCCAGCGTGACCCAACCCTTGGGGTCATCCGGATTGGCCTTCAGGCGCTCCGCCAGGTTGTCAACCATCTGGGCGACCTTGTCGTCATGCACAGTCCCGGCACCACCGGCACGTTGGGTTGCTTGCGCATCCATCGCCTCCGGCGCGCCAAGTGTCCAATACAGCGCCGCTGAGCCAAGCGGCACCAACAGGGCGATCAGCAGCGCGGAGCGGCGCGCGGTCCAGATCGAGGTCGTGCTGGAGGGCACCACCGCTGCCGGCTCTTCGGTATCGTCGAGCAGGCGCAACTGCAGCTCATCGCGGGTTGCTTCGCAGTCGGCGGCACTGATGACGCCGCGCGCCAGATCGCGCTCCAGCGCCTCCAGTTGGTCACGGTAAATGGATGCGTTCAGACGCTGGCTTGAAACGCCGACTGGTTGCGTGTCGCGCAGCAAAGGACGCAGCAGCCAGGCCAGCGCCAGCAGTGTCAGCAACACTGCAATTACGATAAAGACTGTCATGAGGGAAGTTCCGTATCTTTGAGAAGGGATTGCGCGCGTTTACGCTGCTCTGGATCGAGCGCCGGCGTCGATGCGCTGCGTTGATTGCGCCGCACCAGGCGCACCAACATCACCACCGCACCGATCAACAGCAGAAACGGACCAAACCAGAGCAGCCAGGTCAGCGGCTTGACCGGCGGACGGTAGCGTACAAAGTCGCCGTAGCGGCTGACCATGTACTCCATGATTTCGGCGTCGCTCTTGTTGGCCTTGATCAGCGTGCGCAACTCACGCCGCAGATCCTGTGCCAGGTCAGCACGCGAGCCGGCCAGCGATTCATTCTGGCAGACCAGACAGCGCAGTTCTTCCGAAATGGCGATCATGCGTTTTTCTACCACCGGGTCTTCCGCCAGCAGTGGCGCCTCGCCCGCATAGCTTGACAGCGCGCATTGCAGCGCCAGGATAAGGGCCAGCAGATACTTCACTTTTGCAACTCCCGCACCATTGGAATGATCTTGTCGCGCAACGCTTCCTCGGTCACCGGGCCAATGTGCTTGTGGCGAATGACACCCGCCTTGTCGATCACAAAGGTCTCGGGTACGCCATAGACACCAAAGTCAATGGCGATGCGCCCGTCCCGGTCGGTCACCGACAGGTCATAGGGGTCACCAAAGCTGGCCAACCATTTCAAACCCGCCGCGTCCTGGTCCTTGTAGTCCAGACCGACGATAGGCAGCAGTTTGGCCTTGGCAAGCTCCATCAGTAACGGGTGTTCCTGGCGGCAGGCAACGCACCAGGATGCCCAGACATTGAGCAACCAAACCTTGCCCAGCATGTCCTTGGAGGCAAATTGTTGCTCTGGCATCTGCAGCCGTGGCGCGGTGAACAACGGTGCCGCCTTGCCGATCAGCGGTGACGGAATTTCATGCGGCTTGCGCGTCAGGCCAATCGCCAGAAACACCACCAGCACGATGAAAATGCCCAGTGGAATCAGCGTCTTCTTCATGCTGCAACGCCCTTGATCGCCGCCGCACTGGCGGCCGCCTTTCTGCGATAGCGTCGGTCCAGCGCTGCCATCGCGCCGCCCACAGCCATCATCAGACTGCCATACCAGATCCAGGTGATAAACGGCTTGTGGTACACGCGCACCGCCCACGCCGGACTGCCGCCACCCTCGAGACGCTCACCGAGCGAGACATAGACGTCGCGTACCAGGTTGCTGTCGATCGCCGTTTCGGTCATCGGCATGGTGGACGAGAAATAGATTCTCTTCTCCGGGTGCAAGGTCCGCAGGGTCTTGCCGTTGCGACTGAGCACCACGTCACCAACGTCGGAGTTGTAGTTCGGCCCCGGCTCCTCACGGATGCCGGTGAGCTGGAAGTTGTAACCCGCCACTTCGACCGTGTCGCCGACCACCATGCGCACGTCTTTCTCGGTCTCGTAGCCCTTGACCATCGTGATGCCGACGGCGCAGACGGCGATGCCGATATGTGCCATGTGCATGCCCCAGAACGAGATCGGTGTCGCCTTCCAGTTGGCCGTGTCCTTGATCTGACGGTAAATCTGCAGCAGCGTGGCCAACACAATCCAGAACACCAGCGACATACTGAGCGCTACCAATGGCGACCAGCGCCCGGCAAGTAGCGGCACGCTGGCGCCCAGCAGCACAGAGATGATCGCCACCGGGCGCAGTTTTTTGGTCAGCTCGGCAACGCTGTCGTTCTTCCAGCGCGCGTAGGAACCGAGCACCATAAAGAACATCACGAGCAGCATCAGGGGCGCGAAGATGGTGTCGAAATAGGGCGGACCAACCGAGAGTTTGCCCAGACCCAGCGCGTCGATCACCAGCGGGTACAAGGTGCCCAGCAGCA
>JANNUE010000186.1:0-10066 GCA_031394895.1 Betaproteobacteria bacterium | reverse complement strand
GGTCGTTTGCCTTTTCATAGATGATAATATTGCGAAACAAGCTGATATTGTCCAGCCCGGCGTTGGTGCGCGAGTCAGACAAAAAAAACATCCCCGCATTGAGTTTTATGGCGACGCAGTAGGTCATGGTGAATTGAATTGTGCGATGGGTCTTGCCTGAATGGTAGCTGATCGCCCAGATTCGCAAGTCTATTTGGCGGTGGGCTGTCTGCGGCGGGAACGTCGGCTTACGCTGCGCTAAGCCGACCTACGCGGAGACCGGCGCCGTAGGTCGGGTTAGCCGAAGGCGTAACCGGACATTGAGAACTGACCCTCTCGATTGCTGCGAAGCATGGCGAAGAACGTCGGCTTACGCTGCGCTAAGCCGACCTACGAGGTTGCCAGCGCAGCAGCGCTGTAGGTCGGGTTAGCCAAAGGCGTAACCCGACATCACATGCACGCACGCCTCAGGCCCAGCCAAAACTATTTCGCAGCCCCTATCTTCTTCAACTGGTACAGCGCCTCAAGCGCGTCGCGCGGGCTCAGGGCGTCGGGATTGAGTGCTTCCAGTGCCGCCTCCACGGCGCTCACCGGCACGCTCTCGGCAACCGGCGCGGCGGCAAACAGATTGACCTGGGCGTCGGTCGCGCTGGCCTGGGTTTCCAACGCCGCCAGCGTGTGGCGTGCCTGGTTCACAACGGCCGCCGGCATGCCCGCGAGGCGCGCCACCTGAATGCCGTAGCTCTTGCTGGCCGGGCCGCCCTGGATCTCGTGCAGGAAGACGATGTCGCGGCCCGATTCGACGGCGCTCACATGGACATTGATCGCGCCGTGATGGCTGGCCGGGAACTCGGTCAACTCGAAGTAGTGCGTGGCAAACAGCGTGTAGGCCTGCGTCTTGTCGTGCAACTGGGTGGCTATTGCCGAGGCCAGCGCCAGACCGTCAAAGGTTGAAGTGCCGCGCCCGATCTCGTCCATCAGCACCAGTGAATTCGGCGTTGCGGCGTGCAGGATCTGCGCCGCTTCCAGCATCTCCAGCATGAAGGTCGATTGCGCGTTGGCCAGATCGTCGGCCGCGCCAATGCGCGTGTGGATCGCGTCGATCGGGCCCAGGCGACACGCCGCAGCCGGCACATAACTGCCGATGCTGGCGAGCAGCACGATGATGGCGACCTGGCGCATATAGGTCGATTTGCCGCCCATATTGGGGCCGGTGATGATCTGCATGCGCTGCTTCGGCCCCATGCGCGTGTCGTTGGCGATAAAGGCGCCACTGCTCGTCTCGGCCAGTCGTGCCTGCACCACCGGGTGGCGCCCCTGCGTGATGTCCAGACACGGCTCCCTGACAAACTGCGGCTGACACCAGTCCAGCGTCAGCGCGCGCTCGGTCAAAGCGCACAGCGCGTCAACGGTTGCCAACGCGCGCGCCACCTCGCCCAGCGCGGCAACGAACGGCTGCAACTGGTCGAGCAATTGCTCGTACAAAAACTTTTCCCGCGCCAGCGCACGTTCCTGCGCGCTCAACGCCTTGTCTTCAAAGGCTTTGAGCTCGGGCGTGATAAAGCGCTCGGCATTCTTGAGCGTCTGGCGGCGCCGGTAGTCATCCGGCACCTTGTCCAGTTGGCCCTGCGTGACCTCGATGAAAAAGCCGTGCACCTTGTTGAATTGCACGCGCAAGTTGGCAATGCCGGTGCGCGTTTTTTCACGGGTTTCGAGATCGAGCAAAAAGCTGTCGCAGTTGGTCTGAATTGCGCGCAGCTCGTCCAGCTCTGCGTCATGGCCGGTCTTGATGACGCCGCCGTCGCGCACCAGCGCGGCCGGTTCAGCATCAATGGCGTCAGACAGCAGCTCAGCGCAGCCTGGCGGCGGCTGCAACTGCGTTGCGATTTGCGTCAGATACGGTTCGAGCGCGCGCAGCAACGGCGCCAGCAGGGCGGCCTTGCCCAGCGTCTGCTGCAGCGCCAGCAGTTCACGCGGGCGCACCTGTCGCAGTGCGATGCGGGCCGTGATGCGTTGCGCATCGGTGCTGCCCTTGAGCTGTTCGCGCAGCTTGAGCCACGCACCGCCCTGCAGCGCGGCAATGGCGCGCAGGCGCTGCTGCGCTTCGCCGCGCTCGCGCCGTGGCGTCAGCAGCCAGTTCTTCAGCAGGCGGCTGCCCATGCCGGTGATGCAACTGTCGAGCAGCGAAAACAGTGTCGGCTGCTCTTCGCCGCGCAGCGTCTGCGTCAACTCCAGATTGCGTCGCGTGTTTTGCGGCAGGTCGATCAGTTCGTCGTCGCGCTGCACGCGCAGGCTGTGCACATGGGTCAGGGCGCGGCCCTGGGTGTGTTCGGCGTAGGCCAGCAGCGCCGCGGCGGCGGCATGCGCCTGCGCCAACTCCTGCGCCTGCCATGGAGTCAGGCTGGCGGCCTTCAAATGCTCCAGCAGTTTGCGCTGGCCCAGCGCCGCGTCAAACTGCCAGTCCGGGCGCAGCGTCAGTGCCATGCGGCCCGGGGTCTGCAGCGCGCGCAGCCGGGCCTCGAAGGCCGGCGTCGCGCCGGCGCTGAAAATGACTTCGCCCGGGTTGATGCGGGCCACCCATTCGGCCAGTTCATCGGGTGCACACTCGGCCAGTTGCAGCTCGCCCTGCGTCACGCTCAGCCAGGCCAGGCCACAGCGGTTGCGCGGTCCCTGCTGCACAGCCAGCAGCAGCGATTCGGACTTGTCGCTGAGCAACTCCAGGTCGGTCAGCGTGCCGGGTGTGACGACGCGCATCACCTTGCGCTCGACCGGCCCCTTGCCACTTGGCTCGCCAATCTGCTCGCAAATGGCAACCGATTCACCCAGCTTGATGAGGCGCGCCAGATAGGTTTCGACCGCGTGAAACGGTACGCCGGCCATCACTACCGGTTCTCCAGCCGACTGGCCGCGCTGCGTCAGCGTGATGTTCAGCAGGCGTGCCGCTTTCTCGGCATCGGCATAAAACAGCTCGTAAAAGTCGCCCATGCGGTACAGCAGCAGCGTGTCGGGAAACTCGGCCTCGAGGCCAAGGTACTGCTTCATCATCGGAGTGTGTTGCGGGTCGGCTTCTGTCATGCGGGGGAGTCTAGCAATTTCCCGGTGGCAACCCGGCGCTGACTGGCGGTTCGGCTGCGGCTAGGCCGCTGGACTCATGCGCACGCAAAGGCGCAGTCTGTCTGATGTGGCAGCTGCGGGGCTAACATCAGGTTCCATGCATCATCTTGTGCTTGCGTCAAAATGACACCTCAAAACCTACTCGACCACATCGACTCTGGATTGCTCTGGCCAGCGCCACTGAGCGCAGACTTCGACATCGCTGCGGCTTACCAGTCGGCGCTTGCTGTGCGCAAGCTGCGCATCGCTCGTGGCGAGGTCCCCAAGGGCTACAAGATCGGTTTCACCAACCGCAACATCTGGCCACGCTACCAGGTGTATGCGCCGATCTGGGGTACGGTTTGGAGTACCACGCTGTCGTTGTGCGACGGCGAAGGCGACGTTTCCCTTGGCCCCAGTTGCCAGCCGCGCATCGAGCCAGAGGTAGTGTTCGGCATGAAGGCCACGCCGGTACTGGACGCGTCGCTCGAAGACCTGTTCCGTGCCATCGAGTGGGTCGCCCCGGGCTTTGAAGTGGTGCAATCACACCTGCCGGACTGGAAGTTCAAAGCCGCCGACACCGTGGCCGATAGCGCGCTGCATGCCCGGTTGCTGGTCGGGAGAAAAGTCGCTGTGTCCGGCGTTGCAGCCAACGCCTGCGAACTTGATGCACTTTTGGCAGCGACACAGGTCAGCCTGATGACAGACGGCAAGGTTGTCGATCAAGGTGTCGGAGCCAACGTCATGGACAGCCCCTTGCGTGCCCTTCATCATTTCCTGACAGAGTTACGCCAATGCCCAGGTGCGCCAGACCTGACGCCTGGTGACGTGATCACCACCGGCACTTTGACCGACGCCTGGCCGGTAAGTCCCACAGAGCGCTGGACCGGCAAATTCAGCACTCCGCTGTCAAACCTGAGCGTGCATTTTCGATAGAGCGCCTCGCAACAACGGCTTTGTGCGACAGGTATGCAGCCTTGGAATCAACCGGTCGAGTGCAGTGACCGCGTGAGTTCAAAATAAATGACAAGTTTGGCCGCACGTAACCTCATGGAACTGGGCTAACCCCCATGCTGCTGCGTCATGGGGGTGTGTTGCTGGTCGGCTTCTGTCATGCGGGCGAGTCTATCAATTCCAGCAACCCGATTTGCACCCAGCCAAACGCCACCGGAGTTCAAGCTGCCCGTGCAAGGTGACGCCAAATCGCTTGAAGCGCAGAGTCTTCAGACCGAGTCGCCATAAATTCTGTCATTGCCAGAAGCGCGCAAATCATGACCCCGGACTTCCTGGATTTCCGGACTTCGTGGATTGCCGCGTCGCTACGCTCCTCGCAATGACGGGGGTGGCATCGTCATTGCGAGCGCAGCGTGGCAATCCATGGCCCCGGACTTCCTGGATCGCCACGGCCTGCGCCCTGGCGATGGCGGGGCACTTCCTGACTCGGGGCACTGTCCACGTGCTGCCGGAAAGTTGGTGCTAGAACCATGCCAGTGCGGCGATCAGGTCGTGTCACCCTGATGCGCAATCTGGCGGCCAAGAAAAGCTTGTCGCCACCGCAGAGACCCTGCTGTCGGTAGTGTCGGGCGCAGCGCAGGTTTAACCGCCAGCAGTGTGATTGCACTCTGACGGCACCCTTACTGCGGGTATCTACCCATACGGTGCGCCGCCGCGTTGCAGTGAAATCATGCAGTTCGGCAGATGCGGGCCTGCGGTCGCGCATCAGTCGTTCTGGCGGCGCCAGGTCCGACACGCAATGTGAGCCATGCGCAAGTAACGCATCAACATCAAGGAGAGACTATGTACAAGAAGTTTTCTATCGGAGTGATGTCACTGGCCGCCATCGCGGCGGTGACCGGTTGGTCGGTTAGTGCGCTGGCCGCAACCGGCGATGACGGCATTGTCCGCGGCAAGAGCAGGCTGCAGAGCAAGGCCTACATTGTCCAGATGGCCGACATGCCGGTCACGGCCTACGAGGGCAACATAAAGGGTCTGCAGGCGACCAAGCCGCGCAAGGGTCAGAAGATCGACCCGAACGCTCCGGCGGTGGTGAGTTACATGGCGTACCTGAGCGCGCGCCAGGAGGCAGCGCTGGCCAGCGTGGGCGGTGCCCGCAAGCTGTACAACTATGGCTACGTGTTCAATGGTTTCGCCGCTGAACTGACCCCGGAGCAGGCCGCCAAACTGGCTCGGATGCCCGGCGTGGTGGCCGTGTCCAGGGACGAAGTGCGCACGGCCGACACCGCCACTACGCCGTCCTTCCTGGGCCTGAGCGGAGCGACTGGCGTGTGGGCCAGCACCGGTGCCACTGGCGAAGACGTCATCATCGGCATCATCGACACCGGCATCTGGCCCGAGCATCTGAGCTTCTCCGATCGCACCGGCATGAACGGCAGTGCGACCAAAGACGGCAAGCTGTCTTACCAGCAGGTTCCCGGCTGGCACGGGCGTTGCGTGCCGGGCCAGGGCTTCACCGGGACCGAGTGCAACCAGAAACTCATTGGCGCGCGTTACTACAACGCCGGGCAGGGCGGCAACGCCGGGGTTGCCGCCGACATGCCGTGGGAGTTCAACTCGCCGCGTGACTACGGCGGTCATGGCACGCACACCGCCAGCACTGCGGGCGGCAACGCCAACGTACCCACCAGCGGCCCCGCCGCAGGCTTCGGCAGCATCAGCGGTATGGCACCGCGTGCCCGCATTGCGGCCTACAAGGTGCTGTGGCAACAGCCCGACGGCACCGGCTCGGGCACCACCACCGACATCGTCGCGGCGATCGATCAGGCGGTGGCCGACGGGGTCGATGTGATCAACTATTCCATCAGCGGCACCAGCACCAACTTCCGCGACGCAGCAGAAATCGCTTTCCTGTTTGCGGCCGACGCCGGCATCTTTGTCGCCGCCTCTGCTGGCAATAGCGGACCGACGACAAGCACCGTGGCGCACCCCGGTCCGTGGCTCACAACGGTGGCTGCCGGCACGCACAACCGCGACGCGGCGGGTTCGGCCACGCTGGGCAACAGCGCCACCTACAACGGCGCTTCAGTCGCTACTGCGCTCTCGTCCAGGCCGCTGATTGACGCCGAGGTGGCCGGCTTGCCTGGCGCCGACGCGACCAAAGTGCGCCTGTGCTATGCGGCGCAGGACAACGGTGGCACGGCGGTGCTCGACCCCGCCAAGGTGGCTGGCAAGATTGTGGTCTGCGACCGGGGCGTGACGGCGCGCGTCAACAAGAGCCAGGCCGTCAAGGACGCCGGTGGTCTGGGCATGATTCTGGTCAACACCAGTAGCAACAGCCTGAATGCGGACCTGCATGCCGTGCCGACGGTGCACTTGCAAAATACCGACCGTGTGGCGGTCAAGAGCTATGCGGCGCAGGTGGCTGCCAGCGCGACCATCAACCAGGCGAGCATTGTGCTGACGGCGCCGGCTCCGCTCACGGCGTCGTTTTCGTCGCGCGGCCCGTTGCGTGCCGGTGTTGGTGACTTGCTCAAACCGGACCTGATGGCACCTGGTCAAGACATTCTGGCCGGCGTCGCGCCGCCCGGAAATGGCGGCAAGTTGTTCGACCTGTACAGCGGCACATCAATGTCGAGCCCGCATGTTGCCGGGCTGGCGGCCTTGTTCAAGCAGAAGTATCCAGCATGGTCGCCCATGGCGATCAAGTCGGCCCTGATGACCAGCGCGGGTGACGTGCTTGACGGACCCAACACCAGTCCCACGGTGATCTTCCGCCAGGGCGCCGGACATGTGAACCCGGCCAGAGCCATGAACCCGGGGCTGGTTTTTGACGCCGGTTTTGGCGACTGGCTCAGCTTCATTTGCGGTGTGCAACCGGGCGGCGGTTGCGCCGGTGTGACGCCGATGGACCCGAGCAACCTGAACGTGGCCTCGATTGCCATTGGCGACATGGCAGGCGCGCAAACCGTCAGGCGCCGCGTCACCAACGTCAGTGGCGCTGCGTCAAGCTATACGGTGACGGCCCCCGGCATGGCCGGCTTCACGGTGACAGTCGCCCCGGCGCCGTTGACGCTGCTGGCGGGACAGACGCAGGAACTCACGGTGACTTTCACGCGCACCACGGCAGCGCTGAACGCCTACGCCGGCGGCCAACTCACGATCGGCGATGGCACGCACAGTGTGCGCGTGCCGGTGGTGGTACGGCCAGTGGCGCTGGCGGCTCCGGCCGCCGTGTCGTCCAGCGGTGGCGCAGTGTCCTACCCGGTGACGTTCGGTTATGACGGTGCATTCACTGCCACTGCACGTGGCCTGATCGCGGCAATGACCAGCGCTGACACTGTCTCCGACGACCCGACCGACGGCCCCTGTTCGCTGACTTCACCTAACGCCAGGCTGATCCCGGTGGCGATCCCGGTCGGAACCACGTACGCCCGTTTTGCACTGTTTGATGCTGACGTCAACCCTGGCTCGGACATCGACCTTTGTGTGTTTCGGGGTGCCATGCAGGTCGGCAGCAGCGGCAGCGGCACATCGGCCGAGGAAGTCAATCTGACCAACCCAGCGGCAGACTCCTACACCGTCGTCGTGCAGGGCTGGGGCGTCGCGGGGAGCAGCCCGTTCAAGCTCCACACCTGGTTGCTGGACAGCTCTGCGGCAGGCAACATGAGCGTTACGGCCCCCGCTGCGGCGATCATTGGTGCCGCCGGCACCGTTGGCCTGAGCTTCAGTGGCCTGACCGCCGGCACCAAGTACCTGGGCTCCGTGGCCTACGCCGGCGTGACGGGCCTGCCTAACCCGACCATCGTTCGCGTCGATCCGTGATTGGCACGGCAGGGTGGCCCGCGTCAAACTGCGGCGCCGCCTTGCCGGTCGCAGGAGCGCTCCAGAACGCGCCGCACAGGTAAATCAGGATGTCACCGAAGCGCACTGTTTGTTGGAGTCGAACCGTGATGACGAGTCGCGCACTTGCCTGACTTTCCCGGGTTGTCTGGCAGCAACACCCGAGTTGCGGCATGATGCGTCACGGCCTTGCATGATAAAAGGTGTGAAATCAACATCGGGGAGGGTATTGGTTTTGGTTGAGAATCCACAAAACAACGATAGCGCACGGACTCCTGCCGGCAAGTCGGCAAAAAAGGGGAGGGCCGATGTCGTCAATCCGGCGTTGGGGACGCATGAACTTGCCGTGCAGGTCAGGGCCTGGATCGCCGACACCCCCGCCAGGAATGACGAGGCCAAGGTCATTGCCTGCATTCAAGCCTATATGCAGGCTTTGTACCTACACTGTGACACCCGGCAGATTGCCGAGCAAGATTTGCTGGAGAGGGCTTCGCTGGCGGGCGTCAGCAACCTGGCGCGGGTTCACGCGTTGTTTTTTCTGGCGCATCAACTGAAGCACAGGGGCTATCGGCAAAACCACCGTCTGTTGCTGAGCGCCGCCCTGTCGGTCATGATCAGTGCCGGCTTGTACGATTTGCTGGCCGGGCCGGTGCCAGCCATGGGCCGACTGTGCGAGGAGGCCCTGGAGGCAGACATCGCACCGGAGCTGGTCACGCGGCTGATCCGACAGCATCGCCTCATGCCAGAATCTCCTTTCGCCCCGGACTGGCCGTGGCGGGTCAGGGTTTACACGCTGGGACGCTTTGCCGTGGTTTGCGAGGGCCAGCAATTGTCCTTCAATGGCAAGTCCCCACGCAAGGCGCTTGAACTACTTCAGGCACTGATAGCCCATGGCGGCCGCGATGTGCACATCAGCCTGCTGATGCAGAGCCTTTGGCCCGAGGAAAGCAACAGCAACCTGCAAAACCTGTTTGACAACACGCTGCACCGGCTGCGTCGAATCGTCGGGCTGGCTGACGTCTTGCACGTGCAAAATGCCAAACTGACGCTGGATTCAGACCAGTGCTGGGTTGACGCCTGGTGCTTCAACCGGCTCACGGCGAACATTGTCGCCGAGCCGTTGGCACCGACTTCGTCACGCAAGGACTTGTCCGACCGCGAAGCCCGCACCGCGTGGCGCCTGTACACCGGCCATTTCCTGCAGACAGAGGTCGATACGGCCTGGGCGCTGCCCCACCGGGAGCGATTGCGCAACCGATTTCACCGTTTGGTCCGCATTCTTGGCGCGCGCATGGAGGAGGCACTGCGATGGGAAGACGCCATCGAGGTTTATGAGCGCGGCGTTGAAATCGACAATCTCGCGGAAATCCTGTACCAGCACCTCATGTTTTGCTACCAGCAACTCGGCGAGCACGCGGAAGCGCTGCGTGTGTACCGACGTTGCCGTGAACTGCTGTCCATTGTGCTAAATGTCGCGCCGTCGGCCAGAACCGAACTGTTGCGCCAGGTGTCGGCAGTGCCGCCGCGTTGACGCGCGCGGTCCCGCTGCCGCCCAAGCTGGTTGCCGGCGCCCGACCTCCTGGTTCTCCCCTTCTTTTCAATTGCTAAGTCATCGCTAGGTGCGCTGTACCTAGGATCGACTGAGTTTGCCGCGAGCGCGCGGCTGGCGGCAGCATTGGCTATGTCGCGTTCACGTGCGGTTACCAGACGCAAGTGGCGTCCCCATTGGAGAGGATCATGGATACATCTGTTGATAGCAATCGGAAATCTCGGGGTCTGCGTTCAGGCCTGATCCCGGCAGTGCTGCGTCCCTCCGTGCTGTGGTCCTGCCTGCAAGAGGGCTATGGCAAATTTGTGCGGGTAGCCGAAATGGCCCAGGTCGCCATGGGCGAGCGCCGACCGGGCGTCGCACGTTTGCCGGGCCGGATGGATACGGAACTGCCGCGCAGCCGGGGCTTCATGCTGGAGGCGATGGAGCCGCGGTTGCTGCTGTCGGCGGACTTGCCTTATGCCACGCTCGACACGGCGCCGACGTGGGATACAACGGGCATCACGGCCTATGCCACGTCGCTGGCATCGATCAACTCCACGGAGAAGTCCCAGAACGACAGCGGAACGATCTACTGGCGCCCGTACGGAACCGGGAACGATCTCGCGCCTATCCCGGCGACCAAGGTGATTGAGATCGTCAACGAGC
>JANNUE010000166.1:0-4707 GCA_031394895.1 Betaproteobacteria bacterium | reverse complement strand
CAAAATCTTCGCGGTCAATCCACACCTCTTTGCCGATGGTGAAGTGGCGCGCGGGTGGTGGCTCGGTTCCTTCCGGTGGGTGGGGCAGTGCGGGCTGGGTGCAGGGCTCCAGGTGGCCCGCGCCCATTACTTCGTCCCAGTTGGTCATGACGAGTTTGACCGGGTTCAGCACGGCAAAGCCGCGATGGGCTTTGAGCTCCAGGTCTTCGCGCAGGCAGCCTTCCAGGGTGCTGTAGTCAATCCAACTGTCGCTCTTGGTCACGCCAATGCGTTCGGCAAAACTTTGCAGGCTCTCGGGCGTGTAGCCGCGCCGGCGCAGGCCGACTATGGTTGGCATGCGCGGGTCGTCCCAGCCGCTCACTTTGTGGTCGTACACCAGTTGCGCCAGCTTGCGTTTGCTGGTGATCACGTAGGTGAGGTTGAGGCGCGCAAACTCGTATTGCCGGGGCGGTGGCGCGCTGAGCAGGCCGCCTTCAATCAGGCGCTCCAGCAGCCAGTCGTAAAACGGGCGCTGGTCTTCAAATTCGAGCGTGCAGATGCTGTGGGTGATTTGCTCCAGCGCGTCTTCGATCGGGTGCGCGTAGGTGTACATCGGGTAGATGCACCATTTGTCGCCGGTGTTGTGATGGGTGGCGCGGCGGATGCGGTAGATGGCCGGGTCGCGCAGGTTGATGTTGGGGCTGGCCATGTCGATTTTGGCGCGCAGCACCATGGCGCCGTCTTCATGTTTGCCGCCCTGCATTTCGCGAAAGCGCGCCAGGTTCTCGGCCGGCGTGCGGCTGCGAAACGGGCTGTCGGTACCGGGCTTGCCAAAGTCGCCGCGGTTGGTGCGCATCTGGTCGGCGCTTTGTTCATCGACGTAGGCGTGGCCGGTCTCGATCAGATGTTCGGCCGCGCGGTACATGAAGTCGAAGTAGTCGCTGGCGTGATACGGCTCGGCGTCGGCTGCGCCGTTCCAGTCAAAGCCCAGCCAGTGGATCGAGTCGCGGATCGAGTTGACGTATTCCACGTCTTCCTTCTCCGGATTCGTGTCGTCAAAGCGCAGGTGGCACACGCCGCCAAAGGAGCGCGCCAGGCCAAAGTTCAGGCAGATGCTTTTGGCGTGGCCCACGTGCAGGTAGCCGTTTGGCTCGGGCGGAAAGCGGGTGCGGATTTTGGCCGCATCCAGCGGCGCTGCAGCGTGGTGCGCGGCGTCGCCCGGAGAGCCGGCCCAGCGGCGCTGCGCATAAGTGCCGTCGGCCAGGTCGCGCTCGATGATCTGGCGCAAAAAGTTGCTGGGTTTTGCTTCGGTGCTGGTCGCTGCAGCCGGCTTGCCGCTGGAAGGGGTGGGTTGGCTCATGCGTTTGATTTTAGACGGCGGCCAGTGGCAAGCCCGCTTCTTCGCTGGCAAGCCATCCGACGCTTGACAAATCGCAACATACCGGTGCCAGCGGGTCTTGCTTTTTCTCGCCCCAAAGACAACAATTATTTTTAGTTGGTTCAACCTTGGGCGCTATGTCATGAGTTTCAACCTTGAGTCTCCAGCCGTCGGTGCGTTGCCGGGCACTCTGTTGGGTCCGGACCAAGCGTTCTGGCGCTCCGTGCGGGCCGGCGATATCGACCATTGGGCCCAGTCGCTGGGCAAGCTGCTGGCCACCTTTGACGGAGCGCTTGCGCTGCGCCTGCCGGACGGCAGCGCCGGCATATTCGGGCGCCTGGCGCACAGCGTCACAAAGCCGACTTTCACGCTGTGTCTGCGCCACGCGTCGGTGGCGCGCGAGTTGCTGCTCGGGCGCGACCCGCTGCGTTTCGCCGAGGCTTATTTTCGTGGTGACATCGAGGTCGATGGCGATCTGTTTGCGGCGCTTTCGCTGAAAGATCATCTGCATTCGCTGCTATTGCCGCTGCGCGACCGGCTCGCGTTGCTGTTGCGCCTGCTCGGTCGCATGACGCCGGCGCTGCGCTCGGCGTCGGAGCGCTCAGCGCCGGTGCACGCGGCCGATGTCAAGTTGCATTCGAGGCAGGAAAACCGCGAGGCGATTTCGTTTCATTACGACGTGTCGAACGAGTTCTACGGTCTGTGGCTGGACCAGGACATGGTCTATTCGTGTGCCTATTTCGAAACGCCCGACGCCAGCCTGGAGCAGGCGCAGCAGGCCAAGCTCCTCCATATCTGCCGCAAGCTGCAACTCGCGCCGGGGCATACATTGCTCGACATCGGCTGCGGCTGGGGCTCGCTGGTGCTGCACGCGGCGCGCCACTTTGGCGTGCGCGCGCATGGCATCACGCTGAGCGAGCGCCAGTGTCAACTGGCGCGCGAGCGCATCCGCCAGGCCGGCCTGGAGCACTTGGCGAGCGTCGAACTGCGCGACTACCGCGACATGCCGGATGACCAGAGTTACGACAAGATCGCCAGCGTCGGCATGTTCGAGCACGTTGGCCTGAAGAATCTGCCGCTGTATTTCGACACCGTGCAGCGCCTGCTCAAGCCGCACGGTCTGTTTCTTAACCACGGCATCACGCACGAGGAAGAGGGCTGGAGCGAGGCGATTTCGTCGCGCTTCATCAACCGCTATGTGTTCCCCGACGGCGAGCTCGACACCATCAGCAACATCGGCCGCGTGATGGAGCGCGCCAAGTTTGAGATTGTTGATGTCGAGGCGCTGCGCCCGCACTACGCCCGTACCTTGCGGCATTGGGTTGGTCGGCTCGAACAGCAGCACGACCAGGCGCTGCAGCACGTCAACGAGGCCACTTTTCGGGTCTGGCGGCTGTATATGGCGGGCTGTGCCATGGAGTTCGAGTCCGGCGAGCTCGGCGTCTATCAGATTCTGGCCGCCCGCCGTGGCGCCAACAACCCGGCGCTGCCACTGACACGGCGATACATGTACGTGTAACCGCCGCGTGGCGCAGGTGGCGCCCGGCCGAAAGAACTCGTCATTGCGAGGAGCGAAGCGACGATGCCCCGTCATTGCGAGGAGCGAAGCACCACCCCCGTCATTGCGAGGAGCGAAGCGACGCGGCAATCCAGGAAGTCCAGGGCCATGGATTGCCACGCTGCGCTCGCAATGACGATGCCTCCCGGGGTCATTGCGAGGAGCGAAGCACCACCCTCGTCATTGCGAGGAGCGAAGCGACGCGGCAATCCAGGAGGTCCAGGGTCATGGATTGCCATGCTGCGCTCGCAATGACGATGCCTCCCGGGGTCATTGCGAGGAGCGAAGCGACGCTGCAATCCAGGAAGTCCAGGGTCATGGATTGCCGCGCTGCGCTCGCAATGACGAAACGGGATGGATTGCCACGCTGCGCTCGCAATGACGAAACGGGTCGGTTACATCCGGCAATGTCTGTCACAGTTTGCGGGACAACGCGCCGCGCCGGTGCCGCGTTAGAAGCGGACGGGGACCGTAACGGCCCTCGTGTGCTTATCAAAACCGGAGAACTCTCATGAAAATCAGGCGGTCAATGTCCTTTCTTGTGGTCGGCGCCAGTCTGGCGCTGGCAACTCTGTCGATGACCGGGGCAGCGCAGGCGCAAAACGTGTCGTGGTCGATTGGCCTGTCGTCTCCCGGCATGCATGTCGGTGTGTACAACGCGCCGCCAATGGTTTACATGCAGCCGCAGCCGATCTACATGCAGCCGGAGCCGATTTATGTGCAGCCGCAGTCGTACTACGTACAGCCGCAGTCGTACTATGTGCAACCGCGCCGCTATTACGCGCCGCAGCCAACCGTGTATGTCAATTCCCCCGCATACATTCGCGCCGACTGGCGCTATCCCGGCCATCGTCGCGGCTGGCGCCAGGCTCAGGAGCGCCACGGTGAAGACCGGCATGAGCGCGAGCACGCAAGGCACGGCGGCGACCGCGACTAGCAACGCAGCCAAAGCCGGTTTCCCTCGCCTGCGCAACTCGGCGCCAGCTTCGAACCGGGTCTCGTGCAGCAGGGGTAGTGGCCTGCCGGGCGCGGCCGGTCTGTGATAATCGCGGCTCTTTGAAGGAACGCGTGTGGATATTGCATTGCTGGCCAAGGCCGCCATCATGGGCCTGGTTGAAGGCTTGACGGAGTTCTTGCCAATTTCATCGACCGGGCATCTGATTCTGGCTGGCGCGCTGCTCGGCTTTGACAATGAGAAGGGCAAGGTGTTTGAGATCGCAATCCAGACCGGTGCCATCTTTGCCGTCATTCTGGTGTACTGGCACAAGATCCGCACCACCGTGCTGGCGTTGCCGTCAAGCAAGGATGCCCAGCGCTTTGCGCTGAACGTGCTGATTGCCTTTGTGCCGGCCGTCGTGCTGGGGCTGCTGTTTGGCAAGGCGATCAAGGCACATCTGTTCACGCCGACGGTGGTGGCCAGCACCTTCATCATTGGCGGCTTCATCATTTTGTGGGCCGAGCGGCGCCAGCAGAACCGGCCGACGCTGGTGCGTATTCAGGAAGTCGAAGCGATGACGCCGCTCGACGCGCTCAAGGTCGGGCTGGCGCAATGTCTGGCGATGATTCCGGGCACCAGCCGCAGCGGCGCGACCATCATCGGCGGCATGCTGTTCGGTCTGTCGCGCAAGGCCGCCACCGAGTTTTCTTTTTATCTGGCGATACCGACGCTGATCGGCGCCGGTGCCTACAGCCTGTACAAGGAGCGCGCGCTGCTGTCGCGGGGCGACGTTACGCTGTTAGGCGTCGGCCTGGTGGTATCGTTAATAAGTGGCAGGCTGTTCAATAGCTGGTT
>JANNUE010000080.1:0-14753 GCA_031394895.1 Betaproteobacteria bacterium | reverse complement strand
CAGCAAACACCCAGTCCGCAACATCCTTATCCGCATTCCGGTAGACAGCCCGGAACTGTTGGCGGTGATTCAGAAAGAAGGCGCAGTGTGAGCACGTTGCGGGTCCAGCGCATCGAGGCGCGGGCTTTCAAGGCATTCAAGCACCTGGATTTCAAGCTCGACGGGCGGCACCTTTTGGCCTACGGTGGCAATGGTGCGGGGAAGTCGTCTTTGTACTGGACGCTTTACACGTTTTTGCAGAGCGCAGCCAAAACCACCCCAGACGTGGCCAAATATTTTGAGGTCGATGGGACGCAGAACCTATTGAACGTTCACGCGACTGCGCTAGAACAGGCCGATGCGGCTGTAGTGGTGACACTCAAAGACGCAGATAAGTCGTATGACAGCGTGTATTTGCTCACGCATGAGTTGCACGATACCAAGGGCGACCCGGCAGTGGTCAAAGCCAACTTGGCCAGTGACTTCATTACCTACCGGGTGCTGTCCAGCTTCTACCAGTTCCGCAATTCCCAAGCCATTGACCTTTGGCCTGTGTTTGAGCAGGAAATTTTGCCGTTTGCACAAGGGACAAGCACCAAGGATATTGCTGCTCTGTGGGGGAAATTGAAGATTGACCCGTTTGTCGCATCGAAAGTAAGCAACGAAACAAACTGGTATCGAGCGCAACGATATGGGCGGTTTGACAACGACATAAAGCGGTTCAACCAGGCTATAAGTGAGGCGATGGCGAGCGTTTCCGCCGAGGCTCAGCGCTTTTATGATGAGCACTTTGCTGAACCAGGGCAAGAGGTTGAATTGAAAGTTGGCGTGACCGCAGGCGCTTCAAAATATGACCGTTATGGACATGGCTTTTCCGTCCCCAGCATCGGATTTGAGGTAAAGCTAAACGATGTTCCGGTGCGAAAGCCCCAGTCTTTTCTCAATGAGGCCAAGCTGACGCAGCTGGCACTGTCCGTTCGATTTGGTGCCACGCTGGCACACCTACACGACTCGCCCATGAAGCTGCTGGTGCTTGATGACTTGTTGATCAGCCTGGACATGAACAACCGGATGAAGGTGGTGGACATCATCCTGAGCGATACGTTTGCGGATCACCAAAAGATCATCCTGACGCATGACCTGGGATTTTTTAAAGAGTTCCGTCGACGAATTGGCAGTGCTCACACGGATTGGTCGTTTCAGCGGTTCGTTGGAAATTCTGAATCGAATATTCAACTTCACGAAGAGAAAACACCGATCCAGAAAGCTGAGGACTACCTGAAAGGGCATAACTTAGATGAAGCGGCCATTTGCTTGCGCAAAGCCGCCGAAGAAACAGCGCGGCGCTACCGTGAATGGGCCGATGGAACTGCGCTTCCGCCAGGCCAATTTTTCTCGCTGACCGACAACCTCAGAACAGCGCGCACAAGGCTTCACCAGGATGTTCCTGTCAAGTTGTATGAACAGGTTCTCCGATGCACTCCGATTGCCCATAGGTCACTACTGCTTCAAGTTGACGACAGCGATCTCGACGGGAACGCCAGTTTGACGCCCAAGGATCGGGGCATCCTGAAAAAGCAGCGCAAACGTTTGCGGGATTTGGTGACTGACGAAGACTGGAAAAAGATGGAGACCATTGAGGTTGTTGATCGTGTTTTAGCAATGACTGACCGAGTCTTGAACCCCGCCGCGCATGGAAGCACAATGCCACTGTATCAGGAAGAGGTGCGCAAAGCACTGCGCTTGATTCAACGCCTTGAGCAGTGCCTATCTTGATCCGTGATCTGAAGTCACCCATGACCACCAGTTTCACCGCCTACATTGACGAATCCGGCGACGAGGGCTTTGTGTTCCTGCCTGGCGAGCGGGGCAGCAGTCGCTGGCTGGTGCTGTCGGCGGTGGTGTTTCGCAAGGCCAAAGACCTGGAGGCGGTGCGCGTGATGCGTGAGGTGCGTGTCTTGCTGGGTAAGGACCCAAAAAAGGCTTTGCATTTTCGTGAGTTGAAGCATGAGCACCGGGTGCCCTACGTGCGAGCTCTGGCAGCGGCACCCATCCGCACGGTGAGCGTACTGATTCACAAGCCGTCGATCATCGAACCGGAAAAGTTCCAGAATGAAGCCTTTCGCCTCTACCGCTACGCCACGCGCCTGCTGGTGGAGCGCGTGTCGTGGCTATGCCGGGATTTTCGCAAAGACAATGAGGGTGATGGCAGTTGTGAACTGGTGTTTTCCAACCGCAGCGCGATGTCATACGACGACTTGCGCAGCTACCTGACGCATCTGAAAGACAAACCCAACTCTGATGTACGGATCGACTGGACGGCTATTCAAGCGCCGAAGGTTCGCGCCGTCAATCACGATCAACTGGCAGGTTTGCAGATTGCCGACGCCGTGGCATCCAGCTTGTTTTTTGCGGTGAATTTGACGCAGTACGGCGAGGCAGAAGACCGCTACTTCAGGATGCTGCGCCCCACCGTGTATCGGCATGCAAAGTCTGGGGAACTTGGCTATGGTTTGAAGTTCTGGCCGGGTAGTCTGGACACTTACGCAGAGAGCATGGGCCATTTGTCCAGCTTTTTGCCACAAAAGTGAGGCAAAAAAATGCAGGCCCCAAGTTCGAGTGTCCCACCCATTCGGGCTGCCAATGTTGCCATCGGCCTCTACAAACCTTGCGCTTGCCTGCAGGAGGTAGTTTACCTTAAATCGGGAAATTCCGACACGCTTGAAGGTGGTAACCAAACGGTTGAAGGTGGTAAGCAAACCATAGAAGGTGGTAACCGACGCTTGCCACCTTTGGCGTGCAGGCTTACAAGCTATCCAGAGCATCTTGATTAGAGACAGGGCAAAAGCCATGACCAACGACGGCACTAAAACCAGCAACTCCTCTGAACGCATGGTGGTATTTCAGGAAAAAGCCATCCGCCGTGTTTGGCACAACGAGGAATGGTGGTTTGCACTCAGCGATGTCATCGTGGTGCTCACCGATTCGGCAGACCCGCGACAGTACATCAAGAAGATGCGCAGCCGTGACCCCGCGCTTGACGCCAACTGGGGTACAACTTGTACCCCCCTTGCACTACAAGCCCCGGACGGGAAGATGCGCGAAACCAATTGCGCCAACACCGAAGGCTTGTTCCGCATCATCCAGTCCATACCGTCGCCCAAGGCTGAGCCGTTCAAACGCTGGCTGGCGCAGGTGGGCTACGAGCGGGTGAAAGAGATTGAAAACCCCGAGCTGGCCAGCGCCCGTGCCCGTGAGCTGTACCAGGCCAAGGGCTACCCGCAAGCGTGGATCGAAAAACGGCTGCGCTCCATTTCCGTGCGAGGGGAGCTGACCGACGAATGGAAAGCGCGTGGCGTGGCCGAGGGCAAAGAGTATTCCATCCTGACGGCTGAAATCGCCCGCGCCACCTTTGGCGTGACACCCACCGAGCACAGCCAACTCAAAAGCTTGGACATGGTGAAAACAGGCAACAACCTACGTGTCCACATGACCGACCTGGAATTGATTTTCACCATGCTGGGTGAAGCCAGCACCACCGAAATTGCCCGGCGCGGCGACGCCATAGGCTTTGACGAAAACCAGCGATCTGCCAAAGAGGGTGGAAAAATTGCCGGCAATGCGCGCAAGGCGCTGGAGGCCAAGACCGGCAAGCCGGTGGTGAGTCGGTCAAACTACCTGTCAATTACCGCCCCTGGCGAGCGTGCGAAGCTTGCTGCACCAAAGCACAAACCGATCAGCAGAAAGCGGTAGGGGACAAATTGGACAGCGGGAGCGGTGCTTAACCGGTTTCAGCAAAGAATGTCCGTGGGCTATAGTGAGACCAGCGATTTTCGCTTCACCGTTTCATTCAACCGGAGCCGCCAATGACAAGCTTTCTGCTCAGGTGCATTCTGCTGATCCTGTGCTGATTCGCGACGCCACGCCCGCCGATTTTGTGGCCATTCTTCGATTGAATGAAGAGTCGGTTCAATTCCTGAGTCCGCTCGACACCACGCGCCTGGCCGCACTGCATTCCGCATCGTCCTATCACCGCGTCGTCGAAATTGACGATCAGGTGGCGGCCTTCCTGCTGGTGTTTCGCGAAGGCGCCGACTACGACAGCCCGAACTATCAATGGTTCGTCCAGCACTACCCGGCGTTTTGGTACATCGACCGCATCGTCGTGTCACGCAGTCAGCAGGGCCGGCGCCTGGGTGGGCTGCTGTACCAGGACCTGTTCGCGTATGTGGCCGGCGATGCGCCGGTCATCGTGACCTGTGAATATGATGTGGAGCCACCCAACCCGGCATCCGAAATGTTTCACCACCGGCTGGGTTTCGTTGAGGTCGGTCGTCAGCGCGTTGCCAGTGGCAAGAAACTGGTGTCGCTGCAGGCCTTGGTGCTGGCGGCCAAACCGCCAGAGCAACCAGTCGGAGGCTTTATTTCACCGCATTGAGCCGCTTCACGCCGGCAACAAAGCGCGCCAGCGTTGTGGACAGCACACCGCTTGGAATGGTGATGTCGATCAGTTGGAAACGCCCGCGCGTGCGCAGCGCTTTTTCCAGCGCGGCCTGGAGTTCAGCACGCGTATTGACGCGCACGCCGTCGCCACCCATGCCAGCGGCCATTTCGGCAAAACCCCAGTGGCCCAGATCGTTGAATTTGGACTCCGGCTGGAACGTGCGCAGCATCTCCCAGCTGGCGTTGTTGAACAGCAGCACAATCGGGTCCCAGCCGTAGCGTTTGCAGTTGCCCAACTCCCAGCCGGTCATTTGAAAAGCGCCGTCACCGACCAGAATTAGCGGGCGCTGGCCGGTGGCTGCCTGCAGACCGAGCCCGGCTGGCACGCCAAAGCCCATCGTCGCGTAGTAGCCCGGTGCCACCAGCGCCGTGTGCTCGATCTCCATCGCGGTAAACAGGCAGTCGCCCATGTCGGACGCGATCGGCATCTTGCCGTGCGTCGCCATCAGGTCGTTGACGGCGGTGGCGATGTCGGTCGGCGTGATGGAAGCCGAGTCGGCCACGAGTCCGTGCGGAAAGGTCTGGCGTTTGACCGACAACTTCTTCTCGCTGCCAGCCACACGCTCAAGCATGCGCTCCACCAGCGCCGCCAGCGGAATCTGCGCATAGGTGTGGTAGCCGATCGTGACCCGGCCGTCGAGCGCCTGAATGGTTTTGCGCATGTCGATCTTGGTTTCTGACACGGCAAAATTTGTGTCACAAATGATCTCGCCGAGCAGGAACAAGCCATCCGACCCCTCCACCAGTTGCGTGACTTCCGGATAACCGGCGACGCCCATGTAAGTGCCGATCAGCGGCGCATCGTGATCGGCCAGCAGGCCGCGCCCCATGAAGCTGGTGACCACTGGAATGCCCAGGCTGCGTGACAGCGCCGCGACCTTGGTTTCCAGTCCGTAACGGCGCACTTCAACGCCGGCCATGAGCACTGGCGCCGTCGCCTTGGCCAGGTGCTCCAGAATCTCGTCAACGCAGGCGTTGAGCGCGTCCTGGTCGGGTTGCTCTGCCAACTCGGGCACGACTGGCTGGCACGGCATGGCGACCATGTCGCGCGGGATTTCGATGTACACCGGCTCCGATTTGCGCAGGCAACTCGCCAGCACGCGCGCAATGTCGGCCGGCGCGCGCGCGGCGTCGTCCAAACGGACCTGGTCGCAGGTGATCTCCTTGAAGATCTGAAATTGCGAATCGAGCGTCTTGGCCTGATGGTGCAGCAGCAGCCCCGAGCGCGATTCGCCTTGGCCGGGTCCACCGGACAGCACCACCAGCGGTGACTTCTCGGCAAAGGCGGCGGCCACCGAGTTGATCATGTTGAGCGCCCCGGCGCCGTAGGTAACGGCTGCAACACCGAGGCCGCATGTGATGCGAGCCGACGCGTCGGCCGCAAAGCCGACGCCGGGTTCATGCGACAGCGTGTACAGCGGCAGGATGCCGGACTCTTCGATGATGCGAAAGTAGGGCAGCGCAAAGTCGCCCGGGATGCCAAAGATCTGGCGCGCGCCGTGCGCCTTGAGTGCGTGCAGCAGGGATTCGGTGAGGTTCATGGAGGGTGTCGGTGGGTTCAGGTAATGGCTGAATTATCGCGGTGGCAGCGCGAATTGCAGCGACAATCCGGCTTCAATTTCCAATCTATCGGGTTGCCCCGGATTCTTTTTTCATGTCCAGTACGTCCAACTTTGAGGTCCGGCCCGCGACGCGCAGCGATGCCGAAGTGATTGCCAAAATTCACGGCGCCGCCAGCCAGGCTTATTGGCGCAATGCGATCGAATACGCTGAACCGCAGCTCTGTGTCGCGCTGGCTGACGCGCAGGTGATCGGCTTTGTCGGTTTTGACCGTTCGCGCGACAAGGGCACACCGCCAACCACTGGCGAGATCTGGTCCATCCATGTGCTGGCCGCGCAGCAAGGCAAGGGCGTCGGCCTGACGCTGTGGGACGCCGCGCGCGAGGGCTTGCTGGAAGAAGGCTGCACTCAGGTCACGCTGTGGTTGCCACTGGCGGCCGAGCGCGCCCTGCGCTTCTTCGAGTTGGCCGGCTTCAAACGTGAAATGAACAGCATCAAGACGGTGCCGCTGGGCAGCGTCAAGATCGAGCAGATCCGGCTCAAGCGCGCCCTGACCTGAGGCAGTGCCTCAGGTGCGGCGCACGATCACGCTGCCAATCGAATAGCCGGCGCCGAACGAGCAGATCACGCCCACTTCACCGCTCTTGATGT
Source organism: Betaproteobacteria bacterium (assembly GCA_031394895.1). GTDB lineage: Bacteria > Pseudomonadota > Gammaproteobacteria > Burkholderiales > Burkholderiaceae_C > Rhodoferax. The sequence goes on along the minus strand of JANNUE010000080.1, from coordinate 8,060 downwards.
CGTCGTGGTGGCGGTGAAACGCGATGATCGAGCCGGCCGACGCGGTATTGGCAAATTCGTTCAGAATCACCGGCGCGTCATCGGCCGTGGCATCGCGCCCGAGCAGCTTGCGACCAATCAACTGGTTCATTGCCAGATTGGCCTGATGCAGCCAGAAGCGCCGCACACCGGAGGGCACCAGGGAGTGCTCGGCCAGGTGGTCGCGCATGTGCTCGGCGGCCAGCGGACAGACCTCCTTGAACACCTTGCGCCCTTCCTGGTAGAACAACTGGTCGCGGTCGTCCGGGTCGCGGTCTTCGCTGCGCGACATGAAGCCGGCATTGTTGCGGATGTTGCTTGAGAAGCTGGTCATAAGGCGCGTGCCAAGAACCTCAAAGGCGCCGGCCGGCGCGGTGTCGAGCCGCTCGACCAGAATCGCAGTGCAGACGTCGCCAAAGATGAAATGGCAATCCCGGTCCTTCCACGCCAGATGTGGCGACGTGATTTCCGGATCGACAACCAGGATGGCGCGGGCCGAGCCACACTTGATCGAATTGACCGCGAGCTCGATCGCAAACGTGGCCGATGAACAGGCCACATTCATGTCGAAGCCGAAGCCCTTGATGCCCAGCGCGGTCTGAATCTCGACCGCCATCGCCGGATAGGCGCGCTGCATATTGGCGGCGGCGCAAATCACGCCGTCTATGTCCTCAGGCTTTTTGCCAGCGCGTGCCAGCGCGTCACGGGCTGCGGCGACGCCAATTTCAGCCATCAGAGAGAGCTCTGAATCGGGTCGCGCTTTGAGGCGTGGGCGCATGCGCTGCGGGTCGAGCACACCGCTTTTCTCCATCACATAGCGGCGCTGGATGCCGGACGCCTTTTCAATGAATTCAACGCTCGACATCGGAACTGGCTGACAGGTTCCGGCGGCAATCTCGGCCGCGCGGCGGGTGTTTTCCAGTTCTGCAAATTGGTTGAAAGCAGTGACCAGTTCTTCGTTACTGATGACCTCGGGCGGAATATAGATTCCGGTGCTGCTGATGGCGACGCGATGCATTGCGCTTGTCCTGAAAAATGGGGGGTTGAAACGGGCCAATGAAGCGGCGATTATCGGCGCAAATACCAACCCGGAGAACGGCTCAGGCCTCGCCGCCGAAGCGCTTGGTCAGGTTGGCAATGTACTGCTCGATCATCTTCTCAAACTCGGCCTCCACCACGGGCGCCACCACCATTTTCATCAGGCCCGGCAGCGGCAGCGTCAGCTCGCCCTCGATTTGCAGCACCAGCAAGGTTGATTTCTTCTTGTCGGTGATCTTCCAGCTACCCGACACCAGCGCATTGCCTTCGCCCTTGACCGGCGTCCAGACAACGCTGCCTTTGCTCTTGTTGGAAACGTACTTGGACGCATAGATGGTCTGCAGGTTGATCTGGGCGATGCCGATCTTGGCCATTTCCCAGCGATACACGCCAGCGCCCAGGTCCACCAACTTATCGACTTTGGGGAAATGACTGGCCGAGGTCGGCACATCGGCCAGCACCTCGAACACGTCGGCCGCGCTGGCTTTGACTTCAAACTCGTAGCCAAGATCAATGTTGACAGTGATGGTCATGAGAAACTCCGGGGTTGAGGGCAGGGGTTTTGCGCGGTGTTGCAGGATTCTATGCCCGGCAACCGTATGCTGCTTCCGCCACCTTACCCTGGACCCTATGCGTATTTATCTCGCCCCGATGGAGGGCCTGCTGGACTTTGTGCTGCGCGACGTTTTGACCCGCGTCGGCGGCATCGACTACTGCGTCTCGGAATTCATCCGGGTCACCGACACCTTGCTGCCGGAGCGCGTCTTCGTACGCGCCATTCCCGAGCTGCTCAGCGGCGGGCGCACGCTGTCCGGTGTGCCGGTGCGCGCTCAGTTGCTTGGGTCGGACCCGGTCTGCCTGGCAGAAAACGCTGCGCGCCTGGCGGCGCTGGGGCCGGACGCTATCGACCTGAATTTTGGTTGCCCGGCCAAGGTGGTGAATCGTCATGGCGGCGGCGCCGCGCTGCTCGACCGGCCCGAACTGCTGCAAGTGATCGTGGCGGCGGTGCGGCGTGCCGTGCCGGCGCAGATGGCGGTGACGGCCAAGATGCGCCTGGGCGTCAACGATGCATCGCGCGCGCTGGAATGCGCGCTGGCACTGCAGAGTGGCGGCGCCTCGGAGCTGGTGGTGCACGCACGCACCCGAGCTGATGCCTACCGCCCTCCGGCCTATTGGGACCGCATTGCCGTCATTCGGCAGGCGCTGCACATTCCGGTGGTCGCCAATGGCGAGATTTGGAGCGTGGATGACGCGCTGCGCTGTCGCGCCGCATCGGGCTGCGACGACCTGATGCTCGGTCGTGGCATCGTCAGTCACCCGGGCCTGGCGCTGGCCATTCATGCGGCTGTCGCCCAGGGGCCAGCGCCGGCTGCGCTGAGCTGGCAAACTCTGCTCGCGCTGATTGCGGACTTCTGGCGCCAGGTGTGCGCGCGGCTGGAGCCGCGCCAGTGGGCCGGACGCCTGAAGCAGTGGCTCAATTTCCTGCGCCGGCATTACCCGCAAGCGGAGCAGGCCTATCTGGCGCTGCGCAGCACCAGCGATGCCAGTGTCATCGAGGCTTGGCTGGCGGCAGCGGCCACGCGCTAAACTCATTGCCAAATTCGAGAGGAACTAAGCCATGGCATCCGGAAAAATTCTTGTCGCGCAGGGCGGCGGCCCGACCGCAGTCATCAACCAGTCGCTGGTCGGCGTCGCGCTGGAGGCGCGGCGCTTCGGCGCCATCGAGCGCATCTACGGCGCGCGCCACGGCGTGCGCGGCATCATCAACGAAGACTTTGTTGATCTGACACAGGAGACGCACCACAACCTGGAACTGGTCGCCAGCACGCCGTCGTCGGCGTTGGGCTCGACCCGCGACAAGCCGGACCTGGCCTACTGCCAGGAAATCTTCAAGGTGTTGCAGGCGCACGAGATCGAGCACTTCTTCTATATCGGCGGCAACGACTCGAGCGACACGGTGCGCATCGTCAGCGAAGAGGCGCACAAGGCCGGCTATCCGCTGCGCAGCATTCACATCCCGAAGACGATTGAAAACGACCTGGTCGGCAACGACCACACGCCGGGCTTTCCGTCGGCGGCGCGTTTTGTCGCGCAGGCGTTTGCCGGTGCCAACCTGGACAACGCGGCGCTGCCCGGTGTGTATGTGGGTGTCGTGATGGGGCGTCACGCCGGGTTTTTGACCGCCGCGTCGGCGCTGGGCAAGAAGTTTCCGGATGACGGTCCGCACCTGATCTACCTGCCCGAGCGCACCTTTATGCTGGAAAAGTTTCTAGCCGATGTGAAGAGTGTTTATGAGCGCTACGGCCGCTGCGTGATTGCGGTCTCTGAAGGCATTCACGACGCCAGTGGCGCGCCGATTGCCGCGTTGCTGGCGAAGGACATGGAGCACGATGCGCATGGCAACGTGCAGCTCTCGGGCAACGGCGCGCTGGCCGACCTGCTGTGCGAGGAAATCAAGTCCAAACTGAAGATCAAGCGCGTGCGCGGCGACACCTTCGGCTATCTGCAGCGCTCCTTCATTGGCTGCGTCTCCGACATCGATCAGCGCGAAGCGCGCGAGGTCGGTGAAAAGGCCGTGCAGTTTGCAATGTGGGGCGCACGCAATGGCTCGGTGGCGATCAAGCGCACCGGTTTTTATTCGGTTGACTACGAGTTGCTCGCGCTCGAAGAAGTGGCCGGCAAGACACGCGTCATGGAAGACGAATTCATCAGCGCCAGCGGCACCGACATCACCGACGCGTTCCGGCTCTATCTGCGCCCGCTGCTGGGCTCCGGCCTGCCGGACGCTTTCCGCTTGCGTTACAACCCGGTGGCCAAAGTTCTCAAACCCGGCACTTGAATCGCTGTCCTAAAATCATCGTATGTTTTTTCAGTACATTAAAAGAGGAATTCATGAAAAATAATATCATTGGGCTTGCCATCGCGGCCTGTGTTTTTTGTGCTGGTACTGGTGCTTCATTTGACACCAAGGCGCAGAGTCAGGTGTCGGCCTTGAGTGCGCTGTCAGCGCTACCGTTGGCCTCTGTGCTGGAAGCCTCCACTGCCGTCAGCGAGGTGGCGCTGGCGATTCCACTGGCGTTGTCTGTTAATGGTGCGGCGTTGGTGGTCAAGTCGGTCGAGGTTTCGGCGCGCGGCACGGTGTATGTGCTGGAGCGTGCCTCCGATGCCGCGCGCACCAGTGTTGAAGTGGTGGGCAAAGCGATAGAGGGCGTCTCTGTGGCGGCGGGTACCGTGGTCACCGTGGGCGTCATTAGCGCTGGCGTCGTGCTGTCAGTTGCGGGGCAGGCGATTGCCTTCCTGCCCAACGAAATGGGGCGCGCATTGCTGTACAGCCAGCGCGTCTCGCGCTGACACCTTCGAGCAGGTAAAACATGAGTGCCCTGAAACACGTTTGCATTTCTGCCCTGCTGGCGGGCCTTGCCTTATTGGGAGCGCCAGCCCATGCCGGGCGTTCCTGTGAAGCGGCGCAGCCACCCAAGGCGATCACCCTCGAGCGTTCGCTGAAGCTGGCTGAGCGCACTTTGCAGGCGCTCGATCGCAGCGGAGCGCAAGTGGTGGTGCTGGCCCGCTCCGGGCAAGACCTCAGCAAGTACGGTTTGCGCTTTTCCCATCTGGGATTTGCCTATCGTCAAAATGACGGCAAGGGCGGGCACTGGTGGCGTGTGATGCACAAGTTGAACCAGTGCGGCAGTGCCGATTCGGCTGTTTACCGCCAGGGGTTGGGTGATTTCTTCCTTGATGATTTGTGGCGGTTCGACGCAGCCTGGGTGGTGCCGACACCGGCGGTGCAAGAACGCTTGCTGGCGATGTTGCAGGATGAGCGCCGCGTCGTGCAACTCCACCACAAGCCATATAGCGTGGTCAGCTACGTCTGGGGTCAAAAATACCAGCAGTCGAATCAGTGGGCGGTGGAAACGCTGGCGCTGGCCATGTTGCCTGAAGCCGGCAACGCGCAGGTGACGCGTCAGCAGGCGCAGAACTGGCTGCAGGCCAGCGGTTACCAGCCCTCCGTCTTGAACATTAGTGCCCTGACACGGTTGGGCGCACGCGTGTCGGCGGCCAATGTGGCATTTGACGACCACCCCAATGACAAGCGTTTTTCCGACCGGATCGAAACCGTCACGGTAGATTCGGTGTTTGCCTGGTTGCCGCGCGCCGGCCTGGGTGAGACGATGGTGATCCTGTCGCCATGATTTATTTCAACTGAAGGTAACACAACAATGACGATCGATTTCAACGGCCGCGTGGCCATCGTGACCGGCGCTGGCGGCGGTCTGGGGCGCGCCCATGCGCTGGCGCTGGCGGCACGCGGCGCCAAGGTGCTGGTCAATGATCTGGGGGCGGCGCGTGACGGCTCGGGCCACTCGATGAGCGCCGCCGAGGCGGTGGTGGCCGAGATCCGCGCGGCTGGTGGCGAGGCGCTGGTCAACGCGGCGTCGGTGACCGATTTTGTAGCCGTGCAGGCGATGGTGCAGCAGGCGGTGGACGCGTGGGGGCGGGTCGATATTCTGGTCAACAACGCCGGCATTTTGCGCGACAAGAGTTTTGCCAAGATGGAACTGGCCGACTTCGAGTTGGTTGTCGATGTTCATCTGATGGGCGCCGTGCATTGCAGCAAGGCGGTCTGGCCGATCATGAACGCGCAAAAATATGGCCGCATTTTGATGACCACGTCGTCCTCGGGTCTGTACGGCAACTACGGCCAGTCGAACTACGGGGCCGCCAAGATGGCGCTGGTTGGGTTGATGCAGACGCTGGCGCTTGAAGGTGCCAAAAACGATATCCGCGTCAATTGCCTGGCGCCAACGGCGGCGACCCGCATGACGCAGGACTTGATGCCCCAAGCGGTACTGGACGCGCTCAAACCCGAAGCAGTGGTGCCGGCGATGCTGGTGCTGGTGGCGCAGGATGCGCCGACCCGCACTATTTTGTGCGCCGGCGCCGGCACCTTCGAGGCGGCCCATATCACGCTGACCAGCGGCGTCTGGATCGGTGCCGATACGCTGGCTGCAGAACAACTGGTCGAGCGTCTCGCCGAGGTGACCGACCGCACTGGTGAGACGGTGCCGCAAAGCGGTGCGGCGCAGGGCACCAACGAAATCGGCAAAGCGCTGGCTGGTAGGTCGGGTTAGCGCAGCGTAACCCGACAAGCGGTGCGCCTGCTGCCGACCTGTGGCTGTGCAGTGCGCCTGCTGCTGGCCTGTGGCTAAACGGTGTGCCTGTTGTCGGCTTACGCCTTCGGCTAAGCCGACCTACGTGTGACCTACGTGTGACCTGCCTGTGACCACCTTTGACTTGCCAGGTCTGGCTGTCAGCCCGACATAACGACCGGGCCACCCTTTTCCAGCGCGCGCCGGTAGGCCGGCCGCGCCGTCATTTTGTCGCGGTAGGCGCACAGCTTCGGGTAGCGCGCCGGATCGGCGCCGCGCGCCAACACGGCTTCGACCGCGAAACTCATCTGGAAGTCGGCCATGCTCAGTCGCTCTCCAGCGAACCAGGCTTGGCTGGTCAGATGGTCTTCCATGAACTCGAGCGCGGTAGTCACGTTCGGCTCAATCAGTGCCTTCAACACCTTGGCGCATAGTTGCCTGGCAATCGGGCGCACGAAGAATGGCATCGGCTGCGTCGGAATGGTCATGAAGACCAACTTCATGACCAGCCAGTTCATCAGCGAGCCCTCGGCGTAATGCATCCAGAAGCGCGACTGCAGATGCTCGGGCGTGCCGGGCTTCGGTTGCAGGCCGGCGAGATCACCGCTCGCCTGTTGGCCGTAGTGCTCGACCAGGTATTCCAGGATCGCTCCCGATTCGGCAATCGTCACGGCGCCGTCGGTAATCACCGGCGATTTTCCCAGCGGATGAATCGCCTTCAGTTCGGGCGGCGCCAGGCGGGTTTTGCGATCGCGCTTGTAGCGCACGACCTGGTACGGCACTCCCAGTTCTTCGAGCAGCCACAGGACGCGCTGCGAGCGCGAGGTTTCAAGGTGATGGACAGTAATCATGGCGGACAGTATAGGCATTTGAGTGGGTGACCCGGCAGCCCGCTCAAATAGCCTTGCGCCGCACTACTCGCACTACTGGTAGTCGCTAACCGGCACGCACGAGCACATCAGGTTGCGGTCGCCGTACACGTTGTCAACGCGACCGACCGGTGGCCAGTACTTGACCTGCTTGAGCGTTGCCAGCGGGAAGGCGCCCAGTTCGCGCGAATAGGGGCGCTCCCAGTGCGCGTCCAGCAACGACGCCGCCGTGTGCGGTGCATGTTTCAACGGGTTGTTGTCTTGCGGCCAGACGCCTTGCTCGACCTTGGCAATTTCTTCGCGGATCGCGATCATTGCGTGGATGAAGCGGTCCAGCTCTTCGAGTGTTTCGCTCTCGGTCGGCTCAACCATCAGCGTGCCGGGGACCGGAAAGCTCAACGTAGGCGCATGAAAACCGTAATCCATCAGACGCTTGGCCACGTCTTCGGCCGACACGCCGTTGGCGCCGCCGCTGCTTTCCTTGAGTGGGCGCAAGTCCAGAATGCACTCGTGCGCAACGTGCCCGTTGGCACTGGCGTACAGCGTGGGATAGTGGTTCTTCAGGCGTGCGCTGATGTAGTTGGCGCTCAGGATCGCGGTCTCGGTTGCCGCCTGCAGGCCGTCGGCGCCCATCATGCGGCAGTACATCCAGCTAATCGGCAACACAGCAGCATTACCCAGCGGTGCTGCTGATATGGCCCCCACACCGCTTGATGGCAGTCCACCGGTGGCGTGCCCCGGCAGATAGGGCACCAGATCGGCAACGACGCAGACCGGTCCGACACCGGGGCCGCCGCCGCCGTGCGGAATGCAGAAAGTCTTGTGCAGGTTGAGGTGGCTGACATCGCCGCCAAATTCGCCCGGCGCTGCGACGCCGACCAGTGCGTTCATGTTGGCGCCGTCCACGTAGACCCGCCCGCCATGCGAATGCACCAGCGCGCACAGTTCCTTGACGCTGGTCTCAAACACGCCGTGCGTGCTGGGG
>JANNUE010000233.1:0-2722 GCA_031394895.1 Betaproteobacteria bacterium | reverse complement strand
CCCACTTCATGGACGAGGCCGAGCGCCTGTGCACGCGGCTGCTGGTGCTGGACCACGGCCGCAAAATTGCCGAGGGCCGACCGCGCGACCTGATCAGCCAGCACCTGGAGCCAGACGTGGTCGAGGCCTACGGCGCCGGTGCGATCGAGCTGGTCGATACGCCATTGAAAGCGCTTGCCGCGCGCGTGGAAATCAGCGGCGAGACAGTGTTCTTCTACACGCAGGACGCGAAGCCGCTGCTGCAGGCACTCAGCGCCTACCCGCTGCTGCGCACGCTGCACCGCCCGGCCAATCTGGAAGACCTGTTTCTCAAGCTGACCGGTCGCCAAATCCGCGAGGACGCATGAGCACCCCCATCAATCCATTTTTCGGGCGAATAGCGGCGTTGCAATATGAGTAGTGAAATGAACCAGTCCGTCTGGCGCGCGCCCGAGTTGTCGTGGCGCTGGTGGCCGGTGTTTCTGCGCAACCTGCTGGTCTGGCGCAAGTTGGCCATTCCCAGCCTGGTCGGCAATATCGCCGAGCCGCTGATGTGGCTGGTGGCCTTTGGCTACGGCATGGGCGCGCTGGTCGGGCAGGTCACGGTCGATGGCACTCCCGTGCCTTACATATTGTTTTTGGCCAGCGGCTCGATCTGCATGAGCGCGATGAACGCTGCCAGTTTCGAAGCGCTGTACTCGGCGTTCTCGCGCATGCATGTGCAAAAGACCTGGGACGGCATCATGAACGCGCCGGTCAATCTGGACGATGTGGTGCTGGCCGAGATGCTGTGGGCGGCGTTCAAGTCGCTGTTCACGGCGACCGCAATTCTGGGCGTGATGCTGGGCCTGGGTATCAGCTACTCGCCCAAACTTCTGGTGGCCTGGCCGGTGTTGCTCGGCGTTGGCATCACCTTCAGTTGCCTGGCGCTGATCTTCAACGCACTGGCCAAGGGCTACGACTTTTTTACCTACTACTTCACCCTGTTCCTGACGCCGATGATGTTTCTCAGCGGCATTTTCTTTCCGCTCGATCAGTTGCCGCCGCTGGTGCGCGCCGTCTCGCACTGGCTGCCGCTGACGAATGCGGTGGAACTGGTGCGCCCCTTGTTCATGGACCAGTGGCCGGCCCAGCCGCTGCACCATCTGGCGGTGCTGACGCTGTATGGCGTGGCCGGCTTCTGGCTGGCGCTGGCGTTGACGCGCAAGCGCTTTAGGGGCTAGCTCTAACTTTCATGCAGCGACTGCGCAACACCCCGATTCATGAAAACCCCGTCATCGCGAGGCCGCAGGCCGTGGCGATCCATGAAGCCCTGGATTGCCGCGTCGCTGCGCTCCTCGCAATGACAAAATTTATGCCGGCTCGATCTGAAGACTCTGCGCTTCAAGCTATTTCACGTTAACGACTGCTGCAAAGTTAATGTCAGTTCCATGGGGCATGATGGCTGACAGAAATTGAACGAGGAGCAACATGAAGCTGGCTTTGCTGTCAGACATTCATTCCAACATTCAGGCCTTTGATGCCTGTCTGGCGCATGCGCGCGCGCAGGGCGCCGAGCAGTTTGCGCTGCTTGGCGACTTTGTCGGCTATGGCGGCGACCCGGTGGCGGTGATGCAGCAGGTGCAGCAACTGGCCGAGCAGGGCGCGCTGGTGGTCAAGGGCAATCACGATGCGCTGGCCGTCGAGCCGCCGGCCGAAATCAAGACCATTGGCGACAGCACGGCCGGCTGGACCCACGCACAACTCAGCACCAACCAGCTGCGCTTTCTCGACCGCTTGCCGCTGACCGTGCAACACGCCAGCATGTTGCTGGTGCATGCCAGCGCCAGCCGCCCCGAACGCTGGCATTACGTGCGTGACGAACTCGCCGCCGGCACCAGCCTGGACGCGGCTGCGGCATGGCCCGAGGTACGCCATGTTTTTGGCGGCCACGTGCACCAGCAGTCTCTGTACTACCGCGGCACCGGAGCCGACCTGATGCAGTTCACACCGACCGCCGGCATCGCCGTGCCGCTGCCCAGGCACCGGCACTGGCTGGCCACCATCGGCTCGGTCGGGCAGCCGCGCGACGGCAACCCGCAAGCGATGTACGCGCTGTTTGATACCGGCAAACTGCAACTCACGTTTCACCGCGTCAGCTACGACCATCACGCGGCGGCCGCCAGCATCCGCCGGGCCGGCTTGCCGGCCATTTTTTCCGACCGGCTGGAAGTCGGCCGATGAAGCTGCTCGAACCCGGCGCCGAGCTCGACGGCTTCACCATCGATGAGTGCATCCACTCCGGCGGCATGGCCCACATTTACCGCGTGCACTACACGCAAACCGGTGGCGAAGGCGCACGCGACCCCGGTTTTGCGCTGGCGATGAAGGTGCCGCGCATGACCGCCGGTGACGGCGCTGAGAACATCGTCAGCTTCGAGGTTGAGCACCAGATCATGCAGGTGCTGTCGGGCACCCATGTGCCGCGCTTTGTCGCCGCCGGCGACCTGGAAAATGTGCCCTACCTGGTGATGGAATATGTGCCCGCCAGAACGCTCGATAGCTGGCTCGACGCGCCGCAGCGCCAGCCGGTGGACGAGCTGGCGCGCCTGGGCGCCGCCGTGGCAGTTGCGGTGCACAGCCTGCACCAGCAAAACACCGTGCATCTGGATTTGAAACCGGCCAATGTGCTGATCCGCGCCGACGGCAGCGCCGTGCTGCTGGACTTCGGCTTGTCATGCAACGCGCACTACCCCGACTTGCT
>JANNUE010000042.1:0-2053 GCA_031394895.1 Betaproteobacteria bacterium | reverse complement strand
GCCGCCGATGGGGATCACCTGCGACACGCCGGGGAGAGTGAGCAGGCGCGGCCGCACCACCCAGTCCGCCAATTCGCGCGCCTGCATCGGCGTGGCCTGGGCCGGGTCGACGGTCATCGCGATCAACATGATCTCGCCCATGATGGAGCTGATCGGCCCGATCTGCGGCGCTATGCCCGGCGGCAGTTGCTCGCGCACCAGGCTCAGGCGCTCGCTGATCTGCTGGCGATTGCGATAGATTTCGGTGCCCCAGTCGAATTAGACATACACCACCGACAGGCCGATACCGGCCACCGAGCGCACGCGCGTCACCCCGGGAATGCCGTTCATCGCGGTCTCGATGGGAAAGCCGACCAGTTGCTCGACTTCTTCCGGGGCCATGCCCTCGGCCTCGGTCAACAGCGTCACGGTCGGCTTGTTGAGATCGGGGAACACGTCCACCGGCAGTTGGCGCAAGGTCAGCAGGCCGTACACCAGCATCACGGCCGCCACGGCCAGCACGAACAGGCGCTGCTTCAGGCTGAAATGAATGATTGCGTTGAACATGGCTACCCTTTATTTGATCTGCGACAAGGCGGCTGCGCCTTGCGTCACCACGCGTGCGCCGTCGCCCAGGCCCTTGATCACCGCCACGTGATCGGCGTCCAAGGCCTGCACCGTCACGCGCTGCGGCACGAAGCGCTCGGCGCCAACCTGTTCCCACAATAGCGCCTCACCGCTGGCGCTTTTAAGCACGCTATCGCGCGGTACGGCGATGCCGTCGACGGTCTGGCGCGAGGACACCAGCACCTTCACCGTCTGGCCGACGTTCAAGTCCGGCGCTGGCGCCATGATCTCGAACTGCAAGGGCAGCGCCTGCTCGCGCAGCTGGTGCGACTGGCCGATGAAGCGCAGCGTCAAGTTTTGCTTGGCATTTTGTGCTCCTGGCGTCACGCCGACCGCGCCCGCCACTTGGCCGCTGAGCGCGTTGTCGTAGGCGATGGCCTCGACCCGCAGATGGGTTGGGTCGACGATCTCGAACAATATTTCGCGCGCTTCCACCACTTGGCCCGCCACGCCATTGGCCTGGCTGACCACGCCGGCCACCGGCGCGGTCAGCGTTTCGCGCTGGTATAAGCTGGCCGCCACCGCTGCCTTGCGCGCCTTGAGGCTCTGCGCTTCGGCCATTGCAGCATCGATTTCCTTTTGCGGCAGACTGCCCACCAGTTGCGCCAGGCGCTGCGCGCGATTTTCCGCCAGGGTCAGGTTGCTCGACAGCTCAGCCAGCAGCGCTTGCTGATTGCCCTTGTCGATATTGCTGGCGCTGGGTTCGATAAAAGCCAGAACTTGTCCCTTACGCACGCGCATGCCCAGCGTCGGGAAGCCGCCGTTGGGCGCGGCCAGCCGTCCGGCTTGGCTGGACTGCACGCGCCCGCTGAAATTCGGATCGGCGATGACGCGTCCGTCGAGTTCCACGGTCTTGCCGAGCGCGCGCGATTTGCCGAGCACGGTGCGGATGCCGAGCAGGCGCTGCACCGGCTTCGGCACGAACAAGCTACCGTCGGCCTGGCGTACCGCCGTGTCGCCGCTGGCCACTGGCGCAATGCCCGGCCCAGTGGTCGATGCAGGCGCACTATGATCTTCGTCGCCGTGCGCATGGCCGGGATCGGATTGCGCGCCAAGTAACAAGCCTAGGAACAGCGGCGCAACCAGTAGCGCCTTGCGCTGGCGCCGGCGCAGAATGCTCAGTAGTACGAACAGCGCCAGCACGACCGCCGCGATACCACCCAGCCATTTGCCGTACACCCATACATTGCGCGTTGGCGCTGCGGGTGCGGTGGTGGAAATTTCAATACTGCCGACGATCAAGTCCTGCAACTCGGGCGCTTCCACGCTGGCGATGATGTCGTACTTGCCGGGCTGCTTCAGCCAATCCCCCGGCGCGCTATAGCTGCCGTCTTCCTCCGCCTTGGCCTGCACCACGCGACCATTGTTTTCCAGCTCGATCTTCGCATTGAGGATGGGCTCGTTGCTGGCATAGCGATCGGCGTACAGCGTGAGCTTGCCGTCCTGC
>JANNUE010000018.1:0-2527 GCA_031394895.1 Betaproteobacteria bacterium | reverse complement strand
GCGGAAAATCAACGCGCAATTTGCACCCGATTTTGAAGCGCAATTCGTCGAGTGGTCGCTCCCGTCCACCCGCGCCGAACTGGCGCGATGCGATATTGCGTTATTGCCGGCCGATCCCTCGGATCCGGCCAAGGGCGGCGCTTCCGCCAACAGAATTGCCGAGGTGCTCAACGCCGGCCGCTTTGCGGTTGCCAACCCCTTGCGCAGTTATCTGCCCTTCGCCGATTGCGCCTGGCTCGGGAACGATCTGTTGCAAGGCATCGATTGGGCGCTCACGCATCGCGATGAAACGTTACACCGGATTAAGCGCGGGCAAACGCTGGTTGCGGGAAATTACTCGATGGCAAGGATCGGGCAACAATGGCTCGACCTGTTGCATGGCCTTGTGCGTCCCGCCGACACCCCCCGCTAACCGCCGGCCGTCGATCTCGAGCATCCCTGTACGCGGACTGGTTACCTGTACTGTGTTAGAAAATACCCAGCGCGGCGCCCGGAAACTCCTTCCCCTTCAGGGGCAAGGGCACACTTGAAGCGGAGCAGAAGGCTGGGATGGGGGTGGGGTAATAACCGTTGCCGACCCCATCCCCACCCTAGTATTAAGACACATTAATTACAATATATAATGTTTTGCCAATTTTGCATCGGCATCCTGCCGAGTGAAGGACCACACGATACCTCGCTGGTCCGCGTTGCGGCGCAACTGCCAAGCGTCTACCTCGCTCACAATGGTATCGCGGTTTGGCAAGCGCCGATCAAGGCACTGACGATCCAGAATGCCGATTTCTATTTCAGCCATGTTCAACCAACTGGCGTGCTTCGGAGTGTAGTGAAAGACGACGCGGCGCAAAAGCGCCTGAGCCTGCTTAACGCCCAGCACTTCTTCGAAGCACTTGCGAAAATGGGTATTGAGGTTATCCACGACCAGATGAACGCGGCGTGCGCTGGCATAAACTTCTTCGAGCAGATACTGCACGAACGCCACGAAATCGACCTTGGCTCGATGGTCGGTGACCAAGACTGTGCGTCGTCCGCCTTTGGGCTCCACCGCCACGAACAGATTGCACGTGCCAGCGCGCACGTATTCGTAATCCTGCCGCTCCGGCATTCCCGCGCGCATGGGCAGCGGTGCACGGGAGCCCTCGATCAATTGCTTGCTCTTCTCGTCCAGACAAACAACGGGTTCCTTTGGACGGAACGGCAGGGCATACAGATCGAGCAAATCGTACATCCGCTGTCGATACTCCGCCGTCAGCTTGCCGATGCACCACATCAGCTTGCGCCACGGCTTGAGGCAGTTTTTTTTAGCAGCCGGCGCACGGTCTCGCGGCTGATAGGGCCGATCCCTGCCTGCGCTTGTGCGGCCTGCTCCAACAATACCATCGTCCAATGCTTGGCCCCTTTTGGCGGGGCCGAGCACGCCAAGGCGGATATTTGTGCCTCGACGTCGGTATCATACTGGCGAGGCTTGCCGGGGCGTGCGACATCGTGCAGCGCGTATTGCGCGCCGCCCTCCAGGTATGCGGCTCGCGTGCGCCAGATCACCATCGGCCCGACGCCGAGAACTGCCATGATATCGGCCTGCGAAACACCTCGATCAAGCGCAGAAAGAATATGCGCCCGATTGACTTCGCGCGCATGGCGCAAGCCCTTCGTCCGGTATGATTCAATCAACTCGCGATCCTTAGCGGTAAGGCGTAATTCGGTCTGTCGCATGGCCAACTCCTCATATCGAAGTGGATATGCGACAGTATAACGTATATATCGTTATTTATGTGTTATTGTACTAGTCTCTTATAACTCAAGAGTTGACGATTTTGGCGAAGAATTTGTTAATTTGCATGAGCCATCGCAGGGATGATTTGAAACTGCGTCAGCGAACACGCGGCGGCAATGGCGGATCGTCCCAGACGCGTGAGGTAATAGCGGTAGGATCGTGTAACGCGTTTGATCAAGCCAAGGCATCGCAAACGATGCAACTGACGCGACAGGTGCGAGTCGCTGAGGTCGTTCATAAACGGCTTAAGGTCGGCGCGGCGCACCCCGTGAATGTTGAACTCAGGGCGCTGCAATGCACGCAAAAGCTTCTGCTCGGTACGCTCGAAGAAGTTCAACCCCTTGATGGTTCGATCGGCCTCGCGCTGCGGTTCGGAGAGCCGCGTAAGATCGCGCTGTCCGCTGGAGGTGTCATCGAGAGCGGAGAGGAACTCCAGGTAGCGTCGATTGCAACCGAGAAGAATCTCGCGCAGGTCGATCAGGCTGTAGATCGTCTTCTTCAGCCCGGCGAGCTCGCGGGTTGGCTGAGCGTCGCGGTGTTCCACCTAGCGGTGGTGCTTGAAAAACGAGAAATCATTGGTGGTGGTTTCGAGCCGCAGCACGCGGCCGAACTTGTCGTACATCTTCACCCCGGTCTTGCCGAAGCGGTGCTTGATGCAGGTACCCTCGATGCGGGTGGCGAAGCGGCTGCCCAGCTCCTGGGCGAGCAGGGGCGTGATCTTCTTACCAAGGAAGCTTGCCACCTGCCCGGCCT
>JANNUE010000411.1:0-3609 GCA_031394895.1 Betaproteobacteria bacterium | reverse complement strand
GGCCGGCCTCAAGGTCGCAGAAGTCGCCGATGCCGTGAAAAGCGCGGACATCGTGATGATGCTGCTGCCCGACGAGAACATCGCCGCCGTGTACAACGAGTTCGTGGCGCCGAACCTGAAGAAGGGCGGCGCGCTCGCCTTCGCGCATGGTTTCAACGTGCACTATGGCCAGGTCACGCCGCGCAAGGACATCGACGTCTGGATGGTCGCGCCCAAGGCCCCGGGCCATACCGTGCGCTCGACCTACGTCGCGGGCGGCGGCACGCCGTGCCTCGTGGCGGTGTACCAGAACCCGTCGAAGAAGGCGCGCGACATGGCGATCAGCTATGCCTCCGCGATCGGCGGCGGCAAGGCGGGCATCATCGAGACCAACTTCAAGGAAGAGACCGAGACCGACCTGTTCGGCGAGCAGGCCGTGCTGTGCGGCGGCTGCGTGGAGCTGGTGAAGGCCGGCTTCGATACGCTGGTGGAAGCCGGCTATGCGCCGGAGATGGCCTATTTCGAGTGCCTGCATGAGCTCAAGCTGATCGTCGATCTGATGTATGAGGGCGGCATCGCCAATATGAACTACTCCATCTCCAACAACGCCGAGTACGGTGAGTACGTCACCGGCCCGAAGGTGATCAACGATGAATCTCGCTGGGCGATGCAGGAAGCGCTGAAAAATATCCAGAATGGCGAGTATGCCAAGCGCTTCATCCTGGAAGGCAAAACCAACTATCCGGAAATGACTGCACGTCGTCGTTTGAATGCCGAGCACCAGATCGAGGTGGTGGGAGAAAAGCTGCGCTCCATGATGCCCTGGATTGCCAAGAATAAGCTGGTCGATCAGTCGAAGAACTAAATCGGGAGTGGTGAGGCGGGAGGGGTGAGGCGACAAATCGTCACGCCTCGCGCTTTACCTCTTACGTCTCACCCATTATGTGCATCGGTATCGCTCCCCCAGTGAAAAATTATCCCCACCCTATTATTGCCCGTGAGGGCTGGCCGTTCTTGGCTGGCATCGTGGTGCTATCGTTGTTGGTTACGTCCCTGGCCGGCTGGCTATGGGCGCTGCCATTGTGGATCATTAGCCTGTTCGTGCTCCAGTTCTTTCGCGATCCGGGGCGCAATGTGCCAACGGCACGCAATCTGGTGATTGCCCCTGCCGATGGGCGTATCGTCGCCGTCGAACGCGTTCAGGATCCCTACCTCAAGCGTGATGCGCAGAAGGTCAGCGTCTTCATGAATGTGTTCAACGTTCATTCCAACCGCAGTCCGGTGGATGGCGTGATCGAGGAAATCTGGTACAGCCCGGGAAAATTTATCAATGCCGACCTGAACAAGGCCTCCACTGAAAATGAACGCAATGCCATCTGGTTGCGTTCCGATTGCGGCTACGACATTACCTGCGTCCAGGTGGCCGGGCTGATTGCGCGGCGTATCCTGTGCTATGCCAAGCCGGGTGAGTGGCTGGCGCGCGGCCAGCGTTACGGTTTCATCCGTTTCGGTTCGCGGGTGGACGTGTACTTGCCTTTGACCGCCCAAGTGCGTGTCAGCATCGGCGACAAGGTTCGTGCCGGGGAAACCGTGTTGTCCGAATTACCGATGAATGTCGGCTGATCAGCACTTTTTGTACCATGAAGCCCTCTCCTCAATTGTTCGCGAATCGCTCTCACCCCAACCCTCTCCCGCTCGCGGGAGAGGGGGCAATGGTGAAGGGCGTTTGTTTTGATTGGCGCTTGTTATGAACGAAGACTATAACCTCGACAATCACAAACCCCTGCTGGATGGTCGCTTGCGCCGGCGCGGCATCTATCTGCTGCCCAATATGTTTACCACGGCGGCGCTGTTTTCCGGGTTCTATGCCATAGTCCAGGCCATGAACGGGAATTTCGAGCAGTCTGCGGTGGCGATTTTTATCGCCATGGTGATGGACGGCCTGGATGGTCGGGTTGCGCGCCTTACCCATACCGAGAGCGCGTTCGGGGCGGAATACGATTCGCTTTCCGATATGGTGTCGTTCGGCGTGGCGCCCGCCCTGATCGTGTACGTCTGGGCGCTGAAGGACATGGGCAAATGGGGCTGGATAGCCGCCTTCGTCTATTGTGCCGGCGCCGCGCTCAGGCTGGCACGTTTCAACACCCAGCATGAAGTTGCCGACAGGCGTTTCTTCCAGGGTTTGCCCAGCCCCGCAGCGGCAGCTTTGCTGGCTGGGCTGGTGTGGGTGATGAACGAATACCATATCCGCGGCTCCGACATCCGCTGGCTGGTGTGGGGCATGACCCTGTTCGCCGGCCTGACCATGGTCAGCAATCTGCGTTATTACAGCGGCAAGGACTTTAACTTGCGCAAGAGCGTGCCCTTCGTCGGCATCTTGCTGATCGTGCTGACCTTCATTCTGATCTCTTCCGACCCGCCGCGTGTACTGTTCAGCGTTTTTGTGCTGTATGCGCTGTCTGCTTATGCGGACTGGCTGTGGGGGGTGGTGCGGAGAAGGAAGCGGAAAGACGCTGTGGGCTAATGGCTTGCGCTCACAAATGAAACCGTTTATATTTCAAACTATGAACTCCGCTACCCAAATCTCCTTCGTTTTATATCGGGCCAACCTCCTGCTGGTCGGCCTGCTGCTGCGCCGCAGGCGCTAAATTCCTCCCCCATTTACTTGTTTTGAATTGCGGAAATCGGCGGAAAACCGGTTTTCGTGTTATGAATTACGACTTCTGCAACGGAGCCCGTCATGAAAAATAAATTAATCATATTCGACACCACCTTGCGCGACGGCGAGCAAAGCCCCGGCGCCTCCATGACCAAAGAGGAGAAGGTGCGGATCGCGCGGCAGCTCGAACGGATGCGCGTGGACGTCATCGAGGCTGGTTTCCCGGCCGCCAGCAACGGCGATTTCGAGTCGGTCAAGGCGGTCGCGAGCAGCATCAAGGACAGCACGGTGTGCGGTCTGGCGCGCGCCCTGGAGCGCGATATTGAGCGCGCTGGCGAGGCGATCAAGCCGGCCGTTTCCGGCCGTATCCACACTTTCATCGCCACCAGCCCGATCCATATGGAGAAGAAGCTGCGCATGAGCCCGGATCGGGTGGTCGAGCAGGCGGTGAAGGCGGTGAAATGGGCGCGCAAATGGACCGACAATGTCGAGTTTTCGCCCGAGGATGCCGGCCGCTCCGAGACCGATTTCCTGTGCCGCATCCTGGAAGCGGTGATCGAGGCCGGCGCCACGACCTTGAACATTCCTGACACCGTCGGGTATAACTTGCCGCAGCAGTTCGGCAACCTCATCGCCACCCTGCGCGAGCGTATTCCCAATTCTGACAAGGCGATCTTTTCGGTGCACTGCCACAACGATCTCGGTCTGGCAGTGGCGAACTCCCTCTCCGCAGTACTGGCCGGGGCGCGTCAGGTGGAATGCACGATCAACGGCCTGGGTGAGCGTGCCGGCAATGCGTCTCTCGAGGAGATCGTGATGGCCGTGCGCACTCGCCAGGACATCTTTACCTGCGACACCGGTATCGACACCACCCAGATCGTGCCAGCCAGCCGCCTGGTGTCGGGCATTACCGGCTTCGCGGTGCAGCCCAACAAGGCCATCGTCGGCGCCAATGCTTTCGCTCACGAGTC
>JANNUE010000378.1:0-9363 GCA_031394895.1 Betaproteobacteria bacterium | reverse complement strand
GGTTGACCTCTTCCATGATGACCGAGGCCTCGGTCAGGCCCAGGCCGGAGCCGCCGTATTCCTGCGGGATCAGCGCCGCCATCCAGCCGGCCTTGGTCAGCGCATCGACAAAGGCGTCCGGGTAGCCGCGCTGCTCGTCTATTCTGCGGTGGTATTCGTCGGGGAACTCTGCACACAGCGCGCGCACCGCGTCGCGGATATCCTGGTATTTGTCGGTAGTGTTTTGCATAGTCATTCCAGTTCAATGCTGCCCTGCATGGTGAGCCAGCCCTCAACGTCGTGCGCCCACAGGCGCACGGTTTTGCCGTCTGCGGACGGTTGGCCATTCAGACGAAACGGATGCAAGTCGAACGTTGGTCGCACCGCCTTGAAATTGAAGCGCTTGATGAAGGCATCCGGCGCATTGCGGCGCACCAGATCAACCAGCAGCGTGGCGATCAGCGGCCCGTGCACGATCAGACCGGGGTAACCCTCGACTTCGGTCACATAGCGCCGGTCGTAGTGGATGCGGTGTCCGTTGAAGGTCAGCGCCGAGTAGCGAAACAGCAGCACGTCGTCAGGCACGACCTCGCGCTGCCAGGCGGCGCCCTGCTCGGCTGCAACTGGCGGTGGCGCCGGGTCGCCTGCTTGCGCTGCAGCGCGATAAACGATGTCGTGTTCTTCGCTCAAAGCGAGTCCGGCAGCATTGTGAATCTCGTGTTGCACCAGCACAAACAGCAGGTCGCCGCTGCGGCCTGCCTTGTGTGTGATTGAGCCGATGCGCGACCGGCGCTGCACCGCATCGCCAACCCGCAGCGGGTTGCTTGAGAGCCACTGCAGGCGGCCACCGGCCCACATGCGCCGTGGCAGCGGCACCGGCGGCAAAAAGCCACCGCGTTTGGCATGCCCGTCCGGGCCAATTTCACTCTGGCGCTGTTGCGGTAAAAAGTACAGCCAGTGCCACAGCGGCGGCAACGCCGTTCCCGGCACGGGAGCCGGGTCTTCGCGGTCCAGCGTGGCGGACAGGCCGCGCATCGGGGCGGTCGTGATGTCGTCGCTCAGGGTCTCGGTCTTGCCGATCCAGCTTTGCAAGTGCGTCAGCGTGGCGGCGTCGAGGGCCCGGATGTCGGGACGATGCATGCTTTTGTCTCCGGTTAAGTGGGGCAATGGTCGCCGCAGCCGCTGCCCAAAGCAATCACTTATTTCAAAACTGCGGCTTCGGATTTTTCGAAGGCTGGCGCCTGCTGCGCGCCTTCGTGGCACGCGGCCACCTGGATGCGCATGGCGCCAAAGTCATGGCAGTTTAAGCCCACGGTGGTGGCTTTTCTGTCGATGCCGGGTGCGCATCGAAGCGCCCGACCGCTCAGGGTTGGAGCGACAAGCTGCGCTACTGCGCCCGCCCCGCACGCACCGGCACCGCTACTACGGCGTGCTGGGTGGCGAAGGCCGCACCGGGGTAGGGCTGTGTCGATGGGCAGCGCGGTGCGTGGTTTGCGGTGATGGGTCGCAAATTTTTGGCCAATCAGGCCGGCGACTGAGGGTCGGCACGCATTTTGAGGCTGCTTTTCGGCAGCATACTTGGCCTCATGCGGTTGAATTTCCTATCCGTGCAAACTGCGATGGATTTTTCTGATGGGGTGGTTCAGACGTCGACCACGATGGGAAAGCTGGCCCGCAGGCCGCCGCTGCCTGGCGTAAACGGCACGGTCAGGGCCGCCCGGTCGGCCTCGTTCAGCCTGCGCCACAGAAAGTCGCGCGGATTGCCGGGGTCATCCGCAACATACAACTGGGTGGTCAGCAGCTCGTGCTGGCCCAGCCTGACCTTGACGTGAATATGCGGCGTGCGACCGCCGTACGCGGCCGGACGTATGGTGCGAAAGCGGTAGCGGCCGTCGGCGCCCACCGTCACGCGGCCAAAGCCCTGAAAGCGGCGGTCCGCCTTGTCGCCGTCACCGGGGTGGTGGTAGTGGCCGGCGTGGTCGCATTGCCAGATCTCCACCTGGGCGCCGGCCACGGGCTTGCCGGCCAGGTCGCTCACGCTGCCTTCGACCCAGGCGCTTTGCCCTTGCGGATAACTCAGCGCGCCGTTGCGCAGCAAATCATGGTCACTGTCCTGGGGCAAGGCCACCGGGTAAAACGGGCCTTCGGATTGCGCCGGTGTGGCGCGGCGGCCAGCGGCCGGCTGGGCGCGCGGACCGAGCCACAGTGCGGGTGCGGCAACCAGAACGGCTGCCATGGTGCGGCGGCGGAACAGCCCTGGGGCAGTTGGGGAGTTTGGGGAGGAAGAGGGCGGTGCAGTGTGCATCAGTTGTCTCCGTTGGTTTTCATCAGAGGTGGGTTTGCGCGGTTAAGTTCCCCGATGGCCACGTCAAATTATGAGCGCGAAAATCAACTACACAAATGAACCCATTGGCGATGTGAAGGTCGTTAAAGACCTGCTGCCCCCGCCAGAGCAACTTGCTTTTCGCGAGGAAGGCATCAAAGTCACGCTCGCTCTGAGCAAGAAGAGCGTTGATTTTTTCAAGGCAGAGGCGGCTAAACACCACACCCAGTACCAGCGCATGATCCGGCGACTGGTGGATGTTTATGTCGATGGTTACACGCAGCCTTCAACGGCTAGTCGGACGCGGACAACCCGAAAGCGGGTTACTAGCTGATTTGTGTTGACGCCGAACCTGCGCGCATCACCCCGGCACGCGGGCCGCCGCTGTGGGATGAGTGCGCAGCGCCAAGGCCCGGGCGCGTTCGCAGCACCGATAATGCCCCATGACCGACGGCGAACCCACTCCCCCCACTGCGCCAGATGCGCCAGCCCACAAGCGTCGCGTGCGCTACAGCGGCACGCATCCGCGCCAGTTCGAGGAAAAGTACAAGGAACTCAATCCCGAGGCTCATGCCGACGAGGTCGAGAAGGTCATGCAGCGCGGGCAAACGCCGGCGGGCATGCACCGCTCGATTTGCGTGGACGAAATCCTGGCAATTTTGAACCCGCAACCGGGCGAATGCGGGCTGGACGCGACGCTGGGCTTTGGCGGCCACACCCGGGCGCTGCTGCCACGCGTGCTGCCCGGCGGCCACATGGTGGGGCTGGACGTGGATTCAATCGAGCTGCCACGCACCCGTGAGCGCTTGCAGGCCCTCGGGTTTGGCCCACCCGAGCTGGTTTTACAGCACAGCAACTTTTCCGAGCTGGCGCAGTTTGTTCCCCACGGCGGTTTTGATTTCGTGTTGGCGGACTTGGGCGTCTCTTCCATGCAGATCGACAATCCTTCGCGCGGCTTCAGCTTCAAGGTCGAAGGCCCGTTGGACCTGCGGCTGGACCCGGCGCAGGGCCAGCCGGCCAGCGCGCTCTTGCAGTCGGTCACGCGAAAGCAGTTGGCGGAGTTATTGACCGAAAACGCCGACGAGCCCTACGCCGTGCAGCTCGCCGCAGCCATGCAAGGCCAGTATCTGGAGACCACCGTGCAGCTCGCCGATCTGGTGCGCGCCACTCTGGAGAGGACCTTCAAGAAAAGCATGCCCGAAGACGAGCGCCTGGCCGAGACCAAGAAGGCACTGCAACGCACCTTCCAGGCCCTGCGCATCGAGGTCAACAACGAATTCGGCGCGCTCGACGCGCTACTGGCGCAACTGCCGCAGTGCCTCAAGCCGGGCGGGCGCGTGGCGATCTTGAGCTTTCATTCGGGCGAGGACCGCCGGGTCAAGAAGGCCTTTCAAACCGGTGAGCGCGATGGCAGTTACGCCCGGGTGGCGAGCGACCCGATACGCGCGTCGTTCGAGGAGCGCCGCGCCAATTCGCGCGCCAGCTCTGCCAAGCTGCGCTGGGCGATCAAGGCGGGTTGACGCCCCCTCTTCAAGCAACTTATCTTATGTCTAAGAACTACTCTTCCAAACTGTTGTCACAGCGCCCACTGGTCGGCGCATGCCTGGCACTGCTGGCCGCAAGTCCGTACGCTGCGGCCCAGCAATTGAGCCCACATTCCGGCGCTGAACCAGCACCAACTGCGCCAGAAGCGCCAGCGGCGCCAGCGCGCCGCGCCAACAGCGAATTGAAGCCAGTAACAGTGACCGGCAAGGCACTCGACGAGACCGAGAGCCGGCGCCAATCGACCGCCAGCAAGATCATCGTCGGGCGCGAAGAGATCGAGCGCTTTGGCGACAGCACACTGGGCGAACTGCTCAAACGCCTGCCTGGGGTCACGACGCCGGGACGCCCCGGGCGTGGTGGCGCACCACGCATGCGCGGCCTGGGCGGCGGCTATACGCAAATGCTGATTGACGGGGAGCCGGCAGCGCGCGGCTTCTCGCTTGATGAACTCTCGCCCGATCAAATCGAGCGCATTGAGATTCTGCGTGCACCAACCGCCGAGACAGGCGCCCGTGCCATTGCCGGCACCATCAACATCATCACGCGCGGTGGTTACAGCCGAAAGCTCAACGATCTGCGCGCCGGTTTTGGCCTGGAAAATGGCAATCTGCAGCCAGGAGTCTCGTGGACCCGCAACGACGTCAGCGGTGACTGGACGTACAACTTCTCGCTGTCGGCCATGCACGGGGCGCGAAGCGACGATGCGAGCAGCGCAAGCACTTTTGAGAACCTGCAAACCGGCAGCGTGATTGAGCAGTTGGAACGCAAGCTGTCGAGCGGGCAGCGCGACGGCCTGCATGCCAACGCGCGGCTGCAGTGGCGCGGCGAACAGGGCGACACGCTGGTGCTCACGCCCATGCTGGTGCAATCAAGAAGCCGCAGTGAAAGCGAAAGCAGTCTGATGCAGAGTAGCGGCATTGCACCCTATGACGCCAGCACCGCCTCCGGCAATAGTCGTTTCAGCATGCTGCGCCTGGGTTCGCAGTGGACGCACCGCCTCACGGACGGTGGCAACTGGCAGGTCAACGCGACGCTGGGCCAGAGTAGCTGGAACAACGCCGGGCTGCGTCAGAACTTCGGCACCGGCCCGGCCGCTGGCGTGTCCGACAACCGCTCCGAACAACAGGACCAGAACTTCAGTGGTACGTCCAAACTAACCAAGACGCTGAGCAACGACCACAGTCTGGTCGGCGGCATCGAGTTGCAAAGCAACCGCCGCCGCGAGACCGCAACCACCTTGCAGGACGGCCAGTCGCCGCTGACCGAATTCGACGGCAACCTGAGTGCGTCGAGCGTGCGCACGGCGTTTTATGCGCAGGACGAATGGGCCGTGTCGCCGCAGTTCTCGGCCCACGCCGGCCTGCGCTGGGAAGGCATCAGCACGCAGGGCTCGGCGTCCACCGATACACCCGACATCAGCAACGTGAGCAAGGTCTGGACGCCGCTGCTGCACGCGGTGTGGAAGCTCGACCCGCTAGGCGCGAGCCAGATCAGGGCCAGCCTGACGCGCAGCTACCGCTCGCCCAATTTGCAGGACCTGATTGCGCGCCCGACCATTAACGCGAGGTTTCCGGGGCGCGGTGCGAATGATGAAATCCACCCCGATCGCGCCGGCAACCCGGCACTTAAACCCGAACTGGCCAGCGGAGTGGACCTGGCCATCGAGCGTTTTCTTCCGGGCAGTGGCCTGCTCAGCGCGAACCTGTTTTACCGGCGCATCAACAACCTGATGCGCAGCCAGAGCGCGCTCGAATCGGTGTCGTGGGCTGACCAGCCGCGCTGGGTGGCCCGGCAGCAAAACGTAGGCGACGCGATCACTCAGGGGCTGGAGCTGGAGGCCAAATTCCGGGTGAGCGATCTCTGGCCAGAGCTGCCGCGCGTCGATGTACGCGCCAACGCCAGCCTGTTTGCGTCGCGCGTGCAAGGCGTACCGGCGCCCGACAACCGGCTCTCGCAGCAGCCCGACGGCACGCTCAACCTGGGCGCCGATTACCGCCTGCGCGAACTGCCGCTGACGTTCGGTGGCAACCTGAACTGGACCCCCGGCTACACGACGCGCCTGAGCGACGACCAGCGCATCATTCAGGGCAGCAAGTTGGTGCTAGACAGCTACGTGCTGTGGAAGATCAATCCGGGCAGCCAGTTGCGCGTGTCGCTGAGCAACATGGCAGCGCGCGACTTTGTCTCGACCAACACGCTGGAATCGGTGAACAGCGCCGGTCAGCCGCTGCGCGAGACCAGCACCAGCACGGCACCAAGCTGGCTCAACTTGCAGGTGCGGCTGGAGCTCAAGCTGTAGCTCTGGCGCGGCGCTCGATCCGGCGCCGAACTCACAAGAGCTTGATTGCGGTGTAGCGCAATTCGTGATCCAACAGATAGCCCTGCGCCTCGACTTCGCTGCCAGACTCAGCAGGTGGGGCGCCTTTTTCAAACGGATTGGCGGCAACGGCCTTGAGGATCACGCGCCCGTGCTCGGCACTGTCGATCACCCAGGCCTCGTGTTCGCTGCCGGTGCCGACGCGCACCAGCGCCTGGGCGAGCCGTCCGCGCAGCACCACGACGGCACGCGTTGCGGCGCCTGGGCCGGGAGTCGGGTTCTGCGTGACCATGCGGTTGATTGTGGCGTCGATCTACTGGGCAAGCAGCCGGCCTACGCGCTGTGCAGCAGCCGGCTGCGCAGCACATTGCCGTCCAGGTCGGTATGCACCGTCAGCAACTGCACGAGGACCTGTTTTTTGTTCTCCTTGTGCCCGGTCCAGCGGTACTCCAGCGAGTCGCCCGCGCCCTGCACGCGGGCTGCGCCGACCGGCCCGAGAGCCTGCGTCGCCCGCGCTACCGGTGTCGCAGTCACCAGCTTGCTGGCGCTGGCGCGTCCAGGATCGAACGCAGCGGCGTCCGCGCTGCCAAGCAGGCCGCTCACCGCCTTGAACAACTTGCGCGCAACCGCCGCGCTGGGTACCGCATGCGCAATACGGTGCGGCAGCACACGGGTTACCTGCGCGGCGACGGCGACGCGCGCGACACGGCGGTCCAGCCGTTGCATCCTGACCTGCGCGGCAACGGCAAGCCGGGTCCGCGCCGGCACAACCGCAGTGCTGGCCACCGGGTGCAGCGCCGGGTCGCCAAGCAGGACAAACTCGATCATAGTCTTCTCGTCCGCAGCATCGGCGCGCTGGCCCTGGTTCACCAGGTACTGCATATAGTCCTGCTTGGCCTCGAGCATGGCGCGCCCGAGCGACGCGCCGGCCAGTGCCTTCTTCAGGTAGGACGCGACGATCCAGTCGGCGCACATCATGACCTGCGGACCGACCCAGGCGATCTTGGTCGCACCCATGAAACCGGCTGCGCCGCCGGCCAGGTAGGTCATAGCGATCGGCAGCGCCCCGGCCGGCGCCGCCAGCGGATCGGACGGCGAATAGACCTGCGCGCCATAGCAGCACATCGCGGCCGCCAGCGCGCCGCGCGACACACGCCCTTGTAGCGTCCCGCTGAAAAGAATTTGCGGATAGCTACTACCCTTTTGACCATAGAAGTTGGCGTCGAACTCGGCGCCGTGGCATTTGGTGAAGTGCACGGTTCGCGCCAGCCGGGTGCGCAGCGCCGGCGCGACGTCGATCGTCGGCGGGCTGATCAGCAAGTCGGCACTTGGCAGCCCCAGGTAGCGCATGGTCGCCACGCCGGCGCTCTTCCATTCGTCGCAGCAGGCGGCATAGGCCGTCGCGTAAAAGCTGGGCGGCTTGGAGGTCCAACTGGTGGCGGTCTTGAGCGCCGTGACAATCCAGGCCGGGTCGCCAGCGCCGGGGGCGCAGGGCAGATCGGGGATGCGCCCGAGCACGCGGTTCGGCACCAGATAACTCTTGAGCGACTTGGCGCTGTAGGCGCCGGAGCAGGCATAGGGGTTGTCGGTGGGCACCGTGCGATCAGTATCGCCCTGCGGGTCATAGCTCGGATTGCGCACGTGAAAATACGGCAGCACGTCGTCGCCACCGATGATCACCAAGTAGTCCGGCGCCAGTTTTTTTGCCAATGCATCGATGGCGCGTTTGGCCTTGAGCGCGGTCACCCGGCCGGTCACCGGCTTGACGCCCTGCGCCGCCATCGCCGCCGCGTCGTCCAGCGCAATGTGCACCGTGCTGATGCCGCGCGCCTTGTCGGCGGCGCGCCAGGCGGTCAGTGCCGCGCTGATTTTTGCGAGGGCTGCCGCGCTGTATTTGGCGGCCAGCGTCGCCTGCACCGTGACACTGAGTTTGATGCTGTCCATGATTGCCTCCTTGCGTGTTGGATGTCCGGGATGCGCGCGATCTTACTGCCGCGACAGGACCGTTGGCAACTGTCAGTCAACCGCTTCGTGCCGGTCGGTGCATGGGCTGCCGCGCACGCGCTCAGGGCGCCATGGCCATGTATCCTTGGTGGCATTGTGGACTTTCGTGCGGCCCCAGGTTGATCGTTTGGTTTGCCCTATCCTGTGCCTGGCGTATGTGGCCTGTGGGCGCCGACGCCAGAATAGGAGCGTAACCATGTTGAACATGGGCACATGGTGGTGGATGGAACTTGTCTCGGGTGGGGCACTGACGAGGGTCTGTGTGCCGACACGTGCAACGCACGCGCTGGGAGCCTTGCAATGACGATCGGAAAGGCCATGAGGGCGGTGATCGGCCTGCTGGGCGTCGGCCTCGCCAACGCCTGGCTGCCGGGCGCGGCAGCCCAGTCGGGCATGGACGCCTACATAGGGCCGAAGAAGAGCGTCTTCGTGGATGTCGTCGGGGCCGCAGAGGCCATGTCTGGCGGCGCGCGAAACCTGGGCACTACCAACGAGGGGCTGAACGCGATGCTGGTTGAAGCCCTGATCGACAGTGGTCGTTTTGTGGTTGTGGAACGCGTCGCGCTGGGCGACATTCAGTTGGAGCAGGAGCTTGGCAAAGGCGCCACGACGGGCGAGACTGCGGCGCCCGAAGGACGGCTGTTGGGCGCCAGCGCCGTGGTGCGGGCAACGGTGACCAAATTCGAATCCGTC
Source organism: Betaproteobacteria bacterium (assembly GCA_031394895.1). Taxonomy (GTDB): domain Bacteria; phylum Pseudomonadota; class Gammaproteobacteria; order Burkholderiales; family Burkholderiaceae_C; genus Rhodoferax. The sequence goes on along the minus strand of JANNUE010000378.1, from coordinate 502 downwards.
GCCGACGCCAGTGGATTGCAAATTGGTCTGCCGCTGGGTCGCTGGAGCGGCGCCGGTGCAGGCGTCACCGGCCAGCGCGCCTTGGTTGAGTTCAACCTACGCATCATCGACACCAGCACCGGCCAGGTGGTTGGGTCGTTCAAGGCGTCTGGCACGGCCAGTGCAACGAGCACGAATGTGGTGGCAGCCAACCTCGGCAGTGGCCCCAGCATCGGCGCCAGCAACTTCAAGAGTACGCCGCTTGGCGAGGCCGCAGAATCAGCCATCCGCACGGCAGTCAAGCAAATTGTCACCAGCATGGCAAAGGTTGCCTGGTCGGCTTCTGTGGTGGCGTTCGACAACGGCAAGGTCTATGTCAATGTCGGCTCGTCGCACAACCTCAAAGCTGGTACGAAGCTGCGCGTGTACCGCAAGAACAAGGTGCTGACTGACCCCAACACCGGCGTGTTGCTGGAAGTGCTGAACCTTGAGAGCCAGTTCAACCGCGCCGCCGGGTTTACCG
>JANNUE010000344.1:0-4397 GCA_031394895.1 Betaproteobacteria bacterium | reverse complement strand
GGGTAAAGGTAAATCGAAGATGTCAGCCATTGGTGCAGCCATGCGTAAACTGGCTCACCTGTGCTTTGGGGTCCTTCATTCTGGTCAACCTTACGACCCAAACTTCAAGTCAAAAAGCGCTTGACAAGACGGTATCTACGAAGTTAACCCTGCCTACGAAGTTAACCCTACCGACGAAGTTAACCCTACCTACGACGTTAACCCTACCTACGACGTTAACCCGACCTACCGGGTGCCGGCTTTGTAGGTCGGATTAGCGCAGCGTAATCCGACTTGCGCCTTTGCGGTTCAAGCCAGCGCCCTTGTCGTTCAAGCCAGGTCGCCGGCCAGCGACGCCAGTGTCTCGGGCGCAATCGTGGTGTGCGCCGGGTAGTGCGTGTGGTCGCAACCCAGCTTGACGCCGGCGCCAGCCTTGACCGCCGCGCACATCGCCGGCGTCAACTCGAAGCGCACAAAATGTACGGCCGAGGTCTTCTCATCGTTCTCGCGCTCCATATCCTCGTCGGCAATCGCATAGACGCGGCTGTGCCCTTCGACCTCGACAAAAAAGCGGTCTTCAATGCCGATCAGGCGCGCCAACTCACGCTGGCGCTCGTTGACGTCGGGGTATTCCAGCATCATCGTTGCCTTCCAGTTGGCGCCGTCGGGCACCAGCGGCGCATAGGCGTCAATTTCCTGCTGGATGCCTTCTTCTTCAAATACCTTTTCAATGCGCAGCATCTCCTGAATCTGGTAGCGAATCGTGGTTTCGCTCTCGAACTGCAGGTTGATGTGTTCGCCCAGACGCACGCTGCGCAGCTTGCGGTGCGCCATGATGGCCGGCTTGTTGGCCTTGCGAAATTTGGTGTAGGCCTCCAGCGTCATCAGGTTGTCGGGCGTAATCTTTCCAGTTAACTGCATGTTGTTCCTTCATTCGTTCAATCGTTCACTTCAGGCCGTAGGCGCGGGCCACCAGGCTCAGCGGATGCGCCAACTCGGGCGCGCCGAGTCCATTGACCTCAAAACCCTGGGCGATGTGATGCCCGCCCAGCGGGCAGTCGGAGCTGATGAAGTCCGGCCGGGCGCCGTCCTTCATGCTGGCCATCGCCTTGAACACCGGCTTGCCGATCTTCATCGCCTGCTGATGGGTCGCCTTCTTGACGCCAAAGGTGCCGGCGTGGCCGGAGCAGCGCTCGATCGTGTTGATGGTCGTGCCCGGAATCATCTTGAGCATCTCTTCGGTCTTCTTGCCGATGTTCTGCACCCGGCCGTGGCACGGAATCTGATAGCTAACATTGCCCAGCGGCACCGGAAAATCGGTCTTCAGCAGCCCGTCGCGCTTGCGCTGCATCAGGTATTCAAACGGATCCCACACCGCCTCCTTGACGCGCTGCACTGCGGCGTCATCCGGATACATCAGCGGGATCTCCTGCTTGAACATCAGCGCGCAACTGGGCACTGCCGCCAAAATCGCATAGCCCTCGCTGGCGTACCTGGCCAACACCGGAATGTTGACTTCCTTGCTGGCGTTGACCGACTCCAGATCGCCGAGTTCGAGCTTGGGCATGCCGCAGCATTTCTCTTTTTCCACGATGACGTAGGGAATGTCGTTGTGGTCCAGGATCTTGAGCAGATCCAGGCCAATGCCGGGCTCGTTGTAGTTGATGAAGCATGTCGCGAAGATGGCGACTTTGCCCGGCGTCTTGTCACCGTCCCGGACCAGCGTAGCCTTCGCCAACGGCGTGCCGGAGCGAAACTTCTTCGCCGCCAGCGCCGGCAGCCAGGCGTTCTTGTCAACCCCGAGCGCGGTTTCCATCAGGCTGCGCGCGACGGCGGTCTTATTCACCGCATTGACCGCCTGCACCACGATGGGAATACCGGCCAGCGAGCCGTGTACATCGGTGGCCGAGAGCAGTTTTTCGCCGAAGCCAACCTCACCCTTCTTGAACTTGATCGCCTTGGCGCGCAGCATGGTGTGCGGATAGTCCAGGTTGAACTGGTGCGGCGGCACGTACGGGCACTTGGTCATGTAGCACAAGTCGCACATGTAGCACTGATCGACCACCTTCCAGTAGTCCTTTTTATCGACGCCTTCAACCTCGCCGGACTTGGTGGCATCGACCAGGTCGAACAGCGTCGGAAACGAGCCGCACAAACTGACGCAGCGCCGGCAACCGTGGCAAATGTCAAAGATGCGCTCCAGCTCGTGCAGGGTCGCCGCTTCGTCGTAATAGTCCGGCGCCTTCCAGTCTATCGGGTGGCGGGTCGGTGCCAGCAAATTGCCTTCGCTTGCCATGTTGTGTTCCCTTGGAAATATTTTCTTGATTATTCCGCAATCGCCCGTCGGGTTACGCTGCGCTAACCCGACCTACAAACTACAAACCGACGTCGCAGACCATTATTGCAAACCACCGCCGGCGGCGGCGTAGCGATCTCATCGTAGGTCGGGTTAGCCTGAAGGGCGTAACCCGACATCGGGGGGTAGGTTCGCGTTCGCCAACGTCGGGTTACGCTGCGCTAACCCGACCTACAAATCCAGGTGACATAACGAGCAAACGCAACGCGGCCATGCGCCCGCGCATTAGCCGCCAATTAATCGACCAGTTCGGCCAGCGCCTTGGTATACCGGTTGGCGTGCGAGCGCTCGGCCTTGGCCAGCGTCTCAAACCAGTCGGCCACTTCGTCATGACCTTCGTCGCGCGCGGTCTTGGCCATGCCGGGGTACATGTCGGTGTACTCGTGCGTCTCGCCGGCGACGGCTGACTTCAGGTTGTCGCGGGTGGCGCCGAATGGCAGGCCGGTGGCCGGGTCGCCGCACTGCTCCAGCCATTCCAGATGGCCGTGCGCATGGCCGGTCTCACCTTCTGCGGTCGAGCGAAACAGCGCAGCCACGTCCGGCTGGCCTTCAACATCGGCCTTGTTGGCAAAATACAGGTAGCGGCGGTTCGCCTGTGACTCGCCGGCAAAAGCGGCTTTCAGGTTGTCTTCCGTCTTAGAGCCTTTTAGTGCTGCCATGGAAATCTCCTAGAGGTTAATAAAACAATACTCACGCCTTGATCCATCACCCTGATCAAAGACAGTGAGATGGTAGCCACCGCAGTCCGCCCGGTCCAATTGACTGCGCCAATGCCCTATATTGCTTTTGGCTATGCCAAACATTTTCCCGAATAAAATCAAAGCCATGATTGACGCTTCGCAACAACCCGGCCTGAACAGCCTGTCCAAGTCTTTTGAACCCGCCGCACTGGAAGCGCACTGGGGCCCCGAATGGGAACGCCGCGGCTACGCCAGTGCCGGCTATCGCGGCAGCCAGGCGCCCAAGGAAGGGGCAGCGTCGTTTGCGATCCAGTTGCCACCGCCGAACGTCACCGGCACGCTGCACATGGGCCATGCGTTCAACCAGACCATCATGGACTCGCTGACGCGCTACCACCGCATGCGCGGCGACAACACGGTCTGGATTCCGGGCACCGATCACGCTGGCATTGCCACGCAAATCGTCGTGGAGCGCCAGTTGCAGGACCAGAAAGTGAGCCGGCATGACCTCGGGCGCAAGAACTTCGTGTCCAGGGTGTGGGAATGGAAGGAGCAGTCCGGCAACATCATCACCTCGCAGATGCGGCGCATCGGCGCCAGCGTGGACTGGAGCCGCGAATACTACACGATGGACTCCGATCTGTCGAAAACCGTCACCGAGACCTTTGTCCGGCTTTACGAGCAGGGCCTGATCTACCGTGGCAAGCGCCTCGTGAACTGGGACCCGGTGCTGATGAGTGCGGTCAGCGACCTGGAAGTCGAAAGCGAGGAGGAAGACGGCTTTTTGTGGCACATCCACTACCCGTTTGCCGACGGAGCGCAGTTGGTGAATGGTGAAATGACCACCGGCCTGACGGTGGCCACAACCCGACCCGAGACCATGCTCGGCGACGTGGCATTGATGGTGCACCCAGAAGATGAACGCTACCGGCACCTGATCGGCAAGCAGGTGAGGTTGCCACTGTGCGACCGCCATATCCCCATCATTGCGGACGACTACGTGGACCAGGCGTTTGGCACCGGCGTCGTCAAGGTCACGCCGGCGCATGACCAGAACGATTACGCCGTCGGCCAGCGCCACAAGCTGCCGATGATTGGCGTGCTGACGCTGGACGCCAAGATAAATGACCAGGCACCGGTGGCTTATCTGGGACTGGACCGCTTTGTCGCACGCAGACTAGTGGTTGCAGACCTGGAAGCCCTGGGCCTGCTGGTCGAGGTCAAGAAGCACAAGCTGATGGTGCCGCGCTGCGCCCGTACCGGACAAATCATCGAGCCAATGTTGACCGATCAGTGGTTTGTTGCCATGAGCAAAGTGAGTGAAGCAGACCCCACCGGCAAACGCATCGCGCAAAAAGCCATCGACGCGGTGCAGTCCGGCG